>DASUXI010000323.1:0-8283 GCA_036377995.1 Gaiellaceae bacterium | reverse complement strand
ACCTCGGGGTCGTCGAGGACGTGGTAGCGGTAGAGGTGGTAGTCGAGCACGTCGCGCAGCTCGGCCGCGCGCCGCTCCGCGGACTTCGCCCTAGAGGACGCCATACAGATCGGCGGGAGTGTCGACGAGCACGTCCGGCTCCTCGGGCTCGAGCCGCTCCCGGTCGTGGATGCCGCCCCACGTCACTCCCACCGCGTACATGCCGGCCGCCCTGGCAGCCCGAATGTCGAACGGCGAGTCACCGACATAGGCGCAGCTGTCGGGCTCGACGTTCAGCCGCGTCGCCGCGAGCAGGAGCGGTTCCGGGTCGGGCTTGTGACCGGCCGTCTCGTCACCCCCGACCACCGTCTCGAAGAGATGGCGGATGGGGACCTGTGCAAAAGCGAGGTCGACGGTCTCGCGGCGTTTCGCGGTCACGATCCCGAGCCGCCGGCCCTCGTCCTTGAGCCGCACCAGGACGTCCTCCATACCGGCGAAGGAACCGAGGCGGTCGTGCAGAGGCTCGTTGTGGGCGCGGTAGACACGCACCAGCTCGTCCGCCAGGTCAGGCGAGAGGGCGCGCATCTGCGCCTCGAGGCCGGGCCCGCCGACGGCGGACATGAGCAACTCGTCGGACGGCTCCTCGCCGAGGACCTCCTTCGCAGCATGTCTCATGGAGGCAAGGATGATCGCGCCGGAGTCGATCACCGTGCCGTCGAGGTCAAAGAGGACGACCGGAAAGCGCATCCGATTGATGCTAGCCGCGGGTCTCAGTAGTCGACGCGCTCCAGGTAGAGCCCCCACGGAGGCGCGGTCGAGCCGGCCTCGCTCCTCGGACGTCCCTCGAGGAGGTGAGCGATCCGTTCGGGCGGCAGCTCGAGCATCGTCCCGACGAGCGTCCGCACCATGTGGCGGAGGAAGCTGTCGGCGGTGAGCTCGAGCTCGAGCGCGTCGCCTCGGCGATGCCACGCCGCAGCGAAGACGTTCCGCACGAAAACCTGGTGCTGCGTCTCGGACGGAGTGAACGCACGGAAGTCGTGCTCGCCGACGAGCACGTCGGCCGAGTCCGCCAGCCGTTCCTCCTCGAGAGGCCGCGGATACCACCACGCCCGTCGCTGCTCGAACGGCGACGGCGCGGGCCTGCGCCACACGCGGTATCGGTAGCTCCGCGAACGCGCCGAGTGCCGCGCGTGGAACTCGGGCGCCGCCCGCTCCGCCGACACGATCGCAAGATCGCCGGGCAGCGACGCGTTCACCGCCTCCGCAGCGCTTTCCACCGGCGGGCCTCCCTCCACCTCGATGCTGACGACGTTCGCGAGCGCGTGCACGCCGGTGTCAGTGCGCCCCGCGACTGCGAGCGACGCGAATCGGGGGAAGACGGGGCCGAGCCCCTCGCGGAGAACACCCTCGACCGTTCGCAGCCCCGGCTGCGCGGCCCAGCCGTGGAAATCCGTGCCGTCGTACTCGAGCGTCAGCTTCAGCCGCATGTCAGGCAGCCCTGACCGTCATTGTCAGGTGTTCCTTATGCTCTACTAATTTGCGATTTGATTGATACACTCTACTTGGATGACGGGGCACCAGACATTCCTCCTTCAGCGGGTCCAGCCCGCCATGGTCGGGCTGATCGACGGCTCGCTGTCGACGCTCGCACCGATCTTCTCGGTCGCGATCGTCACCCACAAGCCGCATTTCGCCTTCATCGCGGGCATCGCCGCCGCGTTCGGCGCGGGCGTCTCCATGGCCTTCTCGGAAGGCCTCTCCGATACCGGCGAGCTGACAGGGCGCGGCAATCCGATGGTTCGCGGGTCGATCACGGGAGTCGGGACGTTCATCGGCGGCATCCTGCACACGCTTCCATTCCTCATCCCGCACTACCACGCGGCCCTGTTCACGGCGATCGCAGTCGTGGCCTTCGAGCTGCTCGTCCTCGCCTGGCTCCGCTGGCGTTTCTTCGAGGTCGGCTTCATCCGCGCCCTCGCCTCGGTCACCCTCGGCGGCGTCATCATCGCCGCCGTCAGCGCGGCGCTCGGCTCGGCCGGCTGACGTCGAGCGTCAGACCGTCGACACCGGTCACCTCCAGCTCCTCCCCCTCCACGAGCGGCCCGAGCGAACGCGCCTGCCAGATCTCTCCCGCGACGCGAACCTGGGTAGGTGAGCTCACGATGGCGCGTTGCCCGACCAGCGCCTCGGCACCGGTGGCGGCGCGGCGCCGTCGGGACCATTTCAGGAGCGCCAGCGATTCACCGATGTCGAGCAACCCGCCCGAGATCACCGCGACGATCCCCCACGGGAAGGGCAGGACGAAGATCGCAAGCAGGATCGCTCCGAGCAGGAGCATCCGCGTGGCCTACGGGGCAGCGGCCGGATCGAAGTCGACGAGCTCGAGATAGACCATCTCGGCGGCATCTCCGATCCGCGGGCCCAGCTTGACGATGCGCGTGTAGCCGCCGGGACGATCTGCGAAGCGCGGCGCCACGTCGGCGAAGAGCTGGTGCACGACGTCCTGGGAGCGCAGCTCGGCGAGCGCGAGCCTCCGGGCGTGGAGGTCACCGCGCTTGCCGAGCGTGATCATCTGCTCCGCGAACGGCTTGACGGCCTTGGCCTTGGCCTCGGTCGTCTTGATGCGGCCGTGCTCGATGAGCGCGCCCGCGAGGTTCGAGTACAACGCCTTGCGGTGCGCCGAGTCGCGCCCGAGCTTCTTGCCGACCCGGCGATGGCGCATGGCCTAACTGACACTCCCTTCGTCGCCGCGAAGCGTAAGGCCGTGGGCGGCCAGGGTTTCCTTGACCTCCTCGACCGACTTCTTGCCGAAGTTCGGGATTGCGGCCAGCTCGTTCTCGGTCTTGACGACGAGATCGCCGATCGTCTCGATCCCGACCCGCTTGAGGCAGTTGTACGAGCGGACGCCGAGCTCGAGCTCCTCGATCGGGAAGTTCTCCATCCCGTGCGCGAGCGGCATCTCCGGCTGTCCACCGTCGGCGGCAGCCGCAGCCTCGCCGAAGCCCTCGATGCGGTCGAGGTCGGTGAAGATCGCGAGCTGTTTGATCAGGATTTCCGACGCCTGCGCGATCGCGTCCTTCGGGCTCAGCGAGCCGTCCGTGGTGACGTCGAGACGCAGCTTGTCGTAATCGGTGCGCTGACCGACGCGAGCCGCCTCGACGTCGTACGAGACGCGCCGGACCGGCGAGAAGATCGAGTCGATCGGAATGACGCCGATCGTGTGCTCCGGCCCGCGGTTCAGCTCGGCCGGGACGTAGCCCCGCCCACGGCCGATCGTCAGCGTCATCTCCAGCTTGCCCTTGTCGGACAGATGCGCGATCTCCAGGTCGGGGTTGAGGATCTCGAGCTCGGCCGGCGCCTCGATGTCCGAGGCCTTGACCGTGCCCGCGCCGCGCTTGGCGACGTGCACCTCGATCTCGGGGGACTCCCCGTGCAGCAGGGCGACGAGGTTCTTGAGGTTGAGGATGACGTCCGTGACGTCCTCGCGGACGCCGGGGAGGGTCGTGAACTCGTGCGAGATCCCCTCGATCTTGACCGACGTCACCGCGGCCCCCTCGAGCGACGACAGCAGGACGCGCCGCAGCGAATTGCCGAAGGTGTAGCCGAAGCCGCGATCGAGCGGCTCGATCTCGAAGACTCCGCGCTGCTCGTCGACCTCCTCGTGGACGATCTTCGGAATCTGGAAGTCCATCAGGCTTGTTCGTGTTGCCAAAGCGTTCCTTTCTACTTCGAGTACAGCTCGACGATGAGTGATTCCTGGACCGGCGTGTCGATCTCGTCACGTGCCGGCCACTTGAGGATCTTTCCGGTCAGCCCGTCGTGGTCGGCCTGAAGCCACGGAGCGACGGACGCCGTCAGGTCGGTCGCGTCGCGGATGACCTGCTCTGCGGACGACCCGGGTGACATGGTGATGATGTCGTCCGGCTTCACCTGATAGCTCGGGATATTCACGCGCCTGCCGTTGACGTGGAAGTGGCCGTGGCGCACGAGCTGGCGGGACTGGGCGCGCGAGGCCGCAAACCCGAGCCGGTAGACGACGTTGTCGAGGCGCGTCTCGAGCATCTGGAGCAGCGTCTCTCCGGTGACGCCGGTGCCCTTGGCGGCCTTGGTGTAGTAGGTGCGGAACTGCTTCTCGAGCAGGCCGTAGTAACGGCGCGCCTTCTGCTTCTCGCGCAACTGCAGGAGGTACTCCGACTGCTTGATCCGGCCGCGGCCGTGCTCACCCGGCGGATACGACCGCCGCTCGATCGCGCACTTCTCCGTCAGGCAGCGCTCGCCCTTGAGGAAGAGCTTCATGCCCTCCCGCCGGCACTGCTTGCACTTGGGGGAATGGTCGCGGGCCATTAGTGGTTCTCCCGGTGACGTTGGTGGATGCCTGGGTCGCGAGCACCAAGCGATGCAAGGACGCAGGGAGCGCTCGGGCTCGACAGCCCGGGCGCGACTGAGGACGCCGCGGCGCGCCGCGTGATCGTGGGCCGGGCGCCGCCGAATGTTGCCGGGGGAGCCACTAAACGCGCCTGCGCTTTCGGGGCCTGACGCCGTTGTGAGCCTGCGGCGTCACGTCCTTCACGCCGAGGATCTCGAGGCCCGCGGCCTGCAGCGAGCGGATCGCCGTCTCGCGGCCCGAGCCCGGGCCCTTGACGAAGACCTCGACCTTCTGAAGGCCGTGCTCCATGCCCTTGCGCGCGCAGGAGTCGGCCGTCACCTGGGCGGCGAACGGAGTCGACTTGCGCGACCCCTTGAATCCGGCCGAGCCCGCGGACTCCCACGCGATCACGTTCCCTTCCTTGTCGGTGAGAGCCACGATCGTGTTGTTGAACGAGGTCTTGATGTGGGCCTGGCCCACGGCGATGTTCTTTCGGACGCGGCGGCGCGTGCGGCCGCGGGCCGCTGTCTTTCGAGGGGGCGCCATGCTACGTCTTCGCCGTCGTCTTCTTGCCGCGGCTGACGGTCTTGGCCGGGCCCTTGCGGGTTCGCGCGTTCGTCCGGGTGCGCTGCCCGTTGACAGGGAGCCCGCGCCGGTGACGGATGCCGCGGTAGGCACCGATCTCGCCGAGTCGCTTGATCGCCTGTGACCGCTCGCGCCGGAGATCGCCCTCGACCTGGAGGTTGTCGTCGATGTACTGGCGGAGCTTGGTGACCTCCTCGTCGGTGAGGTCGCGCACCTTTGTATCGGGATCGAGGGCGAGCGCGGCAGCGACCTTGCGCGCCGTCGGCTGGCCGATCCCGTAGATGTACGTCAGCCCGATCTCGAGCCGCTTCTGGTTCGGAAGGTTGACTCCCGCAATTCTCGCCATTAGTGCAGCTACCCCTGCCTTTGCTTGTGTCGTGGGTTGGTGCAGATGACCATGGTCTTCCCGTGCCGCTTGATCACGCGGCAGCGCTCGCACATGGGCTTGACTGAGGCTCGTACTTTCATCTTGGGACTCTCATTTGTGTCTGTAGGTGATGCGCCCGCGGGTGAGGTCGTAGGGAGAGAGCTCCACTTTCACCTTGTCGCCGGGGAGGATGCGGATGTAGTTCTTCCGCATCTTCCCGGAGATCGTGGCGAGGATCGAATGACCACCGTCGAGACGCACCCTGAACATCGTGCTGGGCAGCGCCTCGGTGATCTCGCCCTCCATCTCGAGCTTCTCTTCGTTGTTCGACATCGCCTTTCTGTTACGTGCGCACGAAAAGACGGCGGAGCCGGCCCCGCCGCGAGCCGGTCATGGTAGCAAACCGGCCTTTTCCCTCGACTTGGCGGCCGTGAGCACCCTCGGAGGCCCGTTCTCCGCGATCGCCACCGTGTGCTCGAAGTGGGCGGCGAGGGAGCCGTCCTGCGTCGAGATCGACCACTCGTCGTCGTGAACGTAGACGTCCGGGCCCCCGGCCGTGATCATCGGCTCGATCGCGATCGTCATGCCGGACTGCAGGAGCGGGCCGCGGCCGGGCTCGCCGAAGTTCGGGATCTGCGGCTCCTCGTGGTACGAGCGGCCGACGCCGTGGCCGACGAGCGACCGGACGACCGAGAAACCGGCGCCCTCCACCACCTCCTGGACGGCATGCGAGATGTCGCCGACGCGGTTGCCCGCACGGGCTGCGCCGATCCCCGCCTCCAGGGCCAGCTTGCCGACGTCGAGCAATCGCTGCGACTCCTCGTCGACCTCCCCAACGGCAAAGGTGTACGCACTGTCCGCCACGAGGCCCCCGAGCGTGATGCCGACGTCGACCGAGATCAGGTCGCCCTCCGCGACGCGGTGGCCGGAGGGAATCCCGTGCACGACCATGGAGTTCGGCGAGATGCAAGTCGCGGCCGGGAAGCCGCGGTAGCCCTTCGACGTCGGGACCCCGCCGTGCCCGTGGATGAACTCGTCGGCGATCCGGTCGAGCTCGCGGGTCGTGATCCCCGGCTGAAGATGCTCCCCCAGCAGAGCGATCGTCTCCGCGACGAGCGCGCCGGCGCGAGCCATCGCGTCGACCTCGGCGGGGCTCTTCCGGATGATCACGCGGGAACCTGCTCGAGCGCTCGCTGGATCTCCGCGAACACCTCGTTCTCGCTGCCGTCACCGTGGATCGGGACGAGGTTGCCGCGGACGCGGTAGTACTCGATCAGCGGCTCCGTCTCGCGGTGGTAGTTGTCGAGACGACGCCGGATCGCCGTGTCGGTGTCGTCGGCGCGGCCCTCGATAGCAGCACGCCGCCGCAGACGCTCGAACGCGACCTCGTCGGAGATCTGCAGCGCGAAGACGACGCTGAACGCCCGTCCGATGGCCGAGAGGATCGAGTCGAGCGCCTCCGCCTGCACGGTCGTCCGCGGGAAACCGTCGAGGATGAAGCCCGACTCGGTGTCCGGCTGGTCGAGCCGGTTGTGGATCAGCTCGATCATCAGGTCGTCCGAGACGAGATCGCCCCGATCGTAGACGTCCTTGACGCGCAGGCCGAGCTCGGTCCCGGCTGCCATCTCGGCGCGCAGGATCTCCCCGCTCGCGACGTGCGGGACCGCGTACTCGACGGAGATCCGCTTCGCCTGCGTGCCCTTGCCGGCCCCCTGCGGGCCCAGCATCAAGACGTTCAGCGGCACGCCTACTTCAGGAAGCCTTCGTAGTTGCGCGCCATCATCTGCGACTCCATCTGGCGCATCGTGTCGAGCGCGACGCCGACGACGATGAGGACGGAGGTACCGCCGAGGGCGCGCGACGTCGCCTGCGAGAAGCCGCCGTACTTGATGAAGATGCTCGGGAGGACCGCGACCGCGGCGAGATAGAGCGCACCGGGCAGGGTCAGCCGTGTCAGCACCCGATCGAGGTAGTGCGCCGTCGGTGAGCCGGGCCTGATGCCAGGGATGTAGCCGCCGTACTTGCGCAGGTTCTCGGCCTGGTCGACGGGATTGAACTGCACTGCCGTGTAGAAGTAGGTGAAGACGATGATCAGCACGCCCTCGAGGCCGATGTAGAGCAGCGACCCGTAGGAGAAGTGCGCGTTGATCCACGTCTGCGTGGTCGGGAAGAACTGCGCGATCGTTGGGGGGAAGGCCATGATCGCCGCGGCGAAGATGACCGGGATGACGCCGGCCATGTTCACGCGCAGGGGCATATACGTCGAGCCGCCCGCCGTTTGGCGCCGGCCCACCATCCGCTTCGCATACTGGATCGGAATCCGGCGCTGGCCCTCCTGGATGAAGACGACCGCGGCGACGATCCCGATCGCGACGAGCGGGAAGAACAGCCGCTCCATCGTGCCGCCGTTGTACCAGGCGGCGATTCCGGTCGGGGCCGACGAGAGGATCGAGGCGAAGATCAGCAGCGAGATGCCGTTGCCGACGCCACGCTTGGTGATCAGCTCGCCCATCCACATGAGCAGCACGGTGCCGGCCGTCAACGTAACGACGATCAGGACGATGCGGCCGGTGTTGGCGTTCAGATTCCCGGCCCGCTTGAAGAGGTACGCGTACCCCGTTGACTGGGCGGCCGCGAGCGCGACCGTGAGGTAGCGCGTGTACTGGTTGATCTTGGCGTAGCCCGACTCGCCTTCCTTCTGCAGCTGCTCGAGCTTCGGAACGACCACCGTCATCAACTGGAGGATGATCGAGGCGGTGACGTAGGGCATGATGCCCAGCGCGAACAGCGCGAACTGCGACAGCGCGCCGCCCGAGAAGACGTTCAACAGGCCGAGGATGGTGCCGCCGCGCCCCTCGAAGTACTGCTTGATGGTCTGCGAGTCGACGCCCGGCGCGGGGATCCAGGAGCCGAGCCGGTAGAGCGCGAGGATCGCGAACGTGAAGAGGACCCGGCGGCGAAGCTCGGGGACTCGCCAGGCATTCGC
>DASUXI010000322.1:0-3474 GCA_036377995.1 Gaiellaceae bacterium | reverse complement strand
CCGCGGGCAGAGGCTGCTCGCAGTAGTCGACGCCGAGCTCGGCGAGCTGCGGGAGCGAATCGAGTGCCTCGTCGAGCGTCCAGTACTCGTTCACGTCCACCTGCAACGGGAGCTGCGTCGCGTCGCGGACCGCGCGCACTCGGTCGACGTCGTGACCGTCCCGCGCGCCGAGCTTGAGCTTCAGCCGCAGGAACGAGTCGCTCGCCCGCGCGGCACGCTGGGCCATGTCGTCGGGATCCCCGAGCCAGATCGTCCAGGACGTCGGCGGCCCTTGCCTGCGCAGGCCAAGGAGCCTCCACACGGGCTGGCCCAGCAGCTTCCCCTGGAGGTCGTGCAACGCGGCGTCGATCGCCGATCGGGCCGCCCATTCCGCGGGCGCCAGGCGCGACTCGATCTCGTCGAGCGCGAACGGATCGTCTCCCAGCGCCTCGGCATGCTCCTCGACGTACGCGAGCGCCGACTCCGCGGTCTCCGAGTAGCGCTCGATCGGAGCAGCCTCGCCGAAGCCGGAAACGCCGTCGTGGGCGATCTCGACGTGCACGACCTCCGCGACGTCGGTCGCGTCTCGTGCGATCACGAACGTCTCGGCAAGCTCGAGCCTGGCGATCCCGGCCCTGATCTCCATCGGGGCTAGACTAGACGGCCCGCGCCTGTAGCTCAGGGGATAGAGCGTGCGCCTCCGGAGCGCAAGGTCGCAGGTTCGATTCCTGCCAGGCGCATACACCGCACCGTTGAGCGGAAGCCCGAGGGCCTGGCGGGAACGATTCACTTTTCGTCCTCTCCGACAAAGTCACGCAGGGCCAGGCACCGCCCCCCACGGCCACGGTGTCGGGCTCGACCGGATCGCATGAATACCCGGCCGGGCGGCTACACGCTTTCTCTCGCGGAAACGTGGCGGAGTGACCGCACTGTTGCCCGTTTTGACGGCGCTACCGGGCCCCCCGGGGGTGAGCGCAACGTCGGACCGCAGGTTGACCCGAGAGTCTCGGGACACCCCGGAAACGGGCGGGCGGCGGTGCCTGGAGACAGCTCACCATGGTGGGCCGGCGACGAGCTTCGGTAGTTCCGGGTAGGCGGGATCAGTGGCGACGCTGATGCGCGGCGGTTGTGGCGAGGGCAACATGATGGTGGAGGTGCGCATGCGCCGATTGATGCTGCTGGTGGGTGCGGCGGTCTCGATCGTGTTGGCGGTCACAGCGGCGATGGCGTCGTCGCGTCCGGTTGGGTTCCAGACTGGGCTGCAGACGGAGATCCCTGTCAGCTTCCCGAGTGGTTCGAACACGCTCTCCGGGATCCTCTGGCTGCCCGCAGGCGATGGACCTCACGCGGCTGTGGTGATCCTCTCGGGATCGGATCGCGAAGGCACCTCGAACACGACCTACGAGTACCACGCCCGGACGCTGGTGGGCAGCGGAGTCGCGGTGCTGGTTTACGACCCGCCTGGGGTCGGTCGCTCGACCGGTGATCATCGTCTCGAGACGCTCGACGACAGGGCACTTGAGGCGGTCGCCGCCGTCGACTACCTGCGCTCGCGGCCCGAGATCAGGCCGGACGCCGTCGGTGTATGGGGAGTGAGCCAGGGCGGCTGGGTCACCCAGATGGCCGCGGCAATGTCGAAGAACGTCGCTTTCGTCGTGTCAGTCTCGGGCTCGGGGGTGTCGGTCGCCGAGCAGCAGGTCTACAGCGTCGAGGCACAGAGCCGCGCCGCTCGCTTCTCCAAGCTGAACATCGCCAAGGCCGGCCTATTCGCCCGCTTGCTCGTTGACTGGCAGCTCACCCGGCCTGTTTATCGCCAGCAGACCATGCCCCAGGTGCGGCGCCTCGGCCCCGGCCCGTGGAAAGCGTTCGCCGACCTCGTCTACAGGCCCGGCTCGCTCACACCTGCGCAGAACCTCAAGCGCGGCATCGCGATCCTCAACTCGATCAGCCACCGAGGATGGGCGCGGTATCTCTACCTCAACACCGCCGTCCTACCCGCGCTCAAAGCGATCCCCCCCAGCCAGCTCGCTGCAGCGAAAGCAGCGGCAGAGAAGTCTCTCCTCACTCAACCGAAGAAATACCTGACCGCCGTACGTTGCCCGGTGCTAGCAATCTGGGGCGAGGACGACACGGTCGTGCCGGCCCGTAAGAGCGCCGCCCTCTACCGGAAGTACCTCGCGGCCGCCGGCAACGACGACGTCACCATCGTCCTCTTCGCGCACGCCGGCCACTCGATCAACAACTTCTCCCCCGCCTACTGGAACACGCTCACCGGCTGGCTGCATCAGCATCTCGCCACGTGAGACGGCGCGAGCTCGTCACACCAAGACGTGCGGTGGGTTGCCTTCGCCCGCATCGGGTGGCCCTTCGAGCGCCGCTCGCCGACTATCCGTACGGCCATCGAGGAGCCGATCCGGCGCCTAGGCGTCCGTGACCACTTCGCGTCAGTGACGCTCGCTGACGAGCAGCTCCGCAGCCAGCCTTCCTTGAGCTCGAGATCGGTACTAACCCGAGGATTGTCTGCGCGCGCTCCCCGATGAGAGCGGCGCCTCGGCGCGGGAAGATGCCATTGGCCCCGGAAGGAGGTGATTCATCATGCCCACCGACACACTCAGCAAGGAGGAGTTGACAGTCTTGGAGCGGGCTCCGGCGGTCGAGCCAGAGGATGAGCTCCATGAGCGGGCGCGCAAGCGTGTCGAGCGCATCCATGGAGTGAAGGCGAATGTCGCGGCATTCTTGGTCGGAATGATCGTGCTGGTTCCGGTCTGGCTGCTCGTCGAGTGGCAGAGCGCTGGTGGCTTCGAGCGTTGGAGCGAAGGCGGCAACCCGGGTGACTGGGATGCCTGGATCCTCTACATCGTCGTTCCGTGGTTCATGTGGGTGGCGTTCGTCTGTCTCCGCGCTTACATCGACCGCGACAAGGAGGGCGAGATCGAGCGGGAGGTCAGGCGGCTTCGTGCAAGCGGCTAGTCCGGCGGGATAGAGGAACCGAGCCTGGAACCGGAGTGGATGGAAGGAGGTGTGAGATGAGGCGCTTGTTGATATTCGGTGCTGTCGGTCTTGGCTTGGCGGTGGGCGCCAGGCGTCTTGCTCGCCAGCATGGCGGCTTCGACTTCGAGGAGATGATCGAGCGGATGCCCGAGAATGCCCCGCCGAAGTGGATGTTCCGGAACATCAGCGCGATCCGGAAGAACACGGAGCGCAGCCGGCGGAATACGGAGCGCATCCTGGAGTTGCTCGAGGGCGAGCACGCCGAGGCTGCGGATCGCCCAACGCGCACGGCTGCGTAGGGCCCAGATGCCGCTCGACGCGTTCCCTACCGTCGCACCCGCGAAGCTCCGGAAGAAGAGCGTTGGAAACCTGCTGCGGATGGGCCACTGCGCACCCACGGTGATGCAGACGGTGCTTGACGCATCGGCCAGCGAGGCGAAGTGGCCGGTCAGGCTCACGGCCGGACTTCCCGGCGGGATCGGCAACACACGAGGCGAGTGCGGC
>DASUXI010000321.1:0-10471 GCA_036377995.1 Gaiellaceae bacterium | reverse complement strand
ATCGAGAACCTCTACGACCCGCGCAACGCGCAGCTCGTCAACCACCTGAGCCAGGCGCTTAAGGCCGAGTCGCTCTACAAGCGTGACGTCGACTACGTGATCCAGGACGGCGAGGTGAAGATCGTCGACGAGTTCACAGGTCGGATCATGGAAGGCCGCCGCTGGTCGGAGGGCCTCCACCAGGCGATCGAGGCCAAGGAGGGCGTGAAGATCCAGGAGGAGAACGTCACGCTCGCCACGATCACGCTCCAGAACTATTTCCGCCTATACGAGAAGCTCGCCGGCATGACCGGCACGGCGAAGACCGAGGAGAAGGAGTTCGTCGAGATCTACAACCTGCACGTCGTCGAGATCCCGACCAACGTCGCCGTCGCCCGTGACGACGGGAACGACCTCATCTTCAAGTCGAAGGAGGGGAAGTTCGAGGCGGTCATGCGCGACATCAAGGAGCGCCATGAGAACGGGCAGCCTGTGCTCGTCGGCACGATCGCGGTCGAGACCTCCGAATATCTGAGCGCGCTGCTGACGCGCCAGGGCATCCCGCACAACGTCCTGAACGCCAAGGAGCACGCGCGCGAGGCCGAGATCATCAAGGACGCCGGCCAGCGAGGTTCGGTGACCATCGCGACGAACATGGCCGGCCGCGGCGTCGACATCAAGCTGGGGGAGGGCGTGATCGAGGCAGGCGGCCTCTACGTGCTCGGTACCGAGCGTCACGAGGCGCGGCGGATCGACAACCAGCTCCGCGGCCGTTCCGGCCGTCAGGGCGACCCGGGCGAGTCGCGCTTCTATCTCTCCGGCGAGGACGACCTCGTCCGCCTGTTTGCAGGCGACCGCATCAAGCGCATCATGGAGCGCTTCAAGATCCCCGAGGACCAGCCGATGGAGGCGAAGATCCTCTCGAACCAGATCGAGGGCGCGCAGAAGAAGGTCGAGGAGCAGAACTTCGTCGCCCGCAAGAACGTCCTCAAATACGACGACGTGATGAACCGGCAGCGCATGGTGATCTACGAGCAGCGCCGGGACGTCCTCGAGGGGAAGGACCTGTCGGAGGACATCCTCAACTGGATCGACGAGGTCGTCGAGCAGAACGTGCGCCAGTTCACGCAGGAGGAGTACTCAGAGGAATGGGACCTCGAGGCGCTCGTCAAGCAGATGACGGCCCTGTACGAGACCGAGATCACCGTCGACGAGCTGCGCGAGGACCTCGGCGATGTCAGCCGTGACTCCCTGATCGAGGAGTTCCAGCTCGACGCGCGCGACGAGTACAAGGCGAAGGAGGAAGAGCTCACGCCCGAGCTGATGCGCGAACTGGAGCGCTTCGTGATCCTTCAGGTCGTCGACCAGCGCTGGCGCGAGCACCTCGACTCGATGGACTACCTGCGGGAGGGTGTCCACCTGCGCGCGATGGCGCAGAAGGACCCGCTCGTCGAGTACCAGCACGAGGGGCACCTGATGTTCCAGGAGCTCGGCCTCGCGATTCACGAGGAGGTCGTCGTGACCCTCTTCCACGCGCAGCTGGCGCCCGAGGAGGCGGACGAGCTCCAGCGCGCGCAGCAGGCGGCGGCGGTGAACGGCGGCGGGCTCCAGTACGCGCACGAGTCGCTGGCCGGCGCGGAGGCGATCGCGGCCGCCGGCGGTGGTGACGGCGCTGCGGTGGGCGGGGCAGCCACCGCGACGCTCGCCATGTCGGGAGGAGGCACGACGACCGCGGGTGCTCCCCGGCCGATCGTGAAGACCGAGCGGGAGAACATCGGCCGCAACGATCCCTGCTGGTGCGGGAGCGGCAAGAAGTTCAAGAAGTGCCACGGCGCCTGACGCCGGGCGTCGGCCCGGCCTGATATGGATAGCGCCATGACGACCGGCGTGCTGCCGGGGTCGTTGAGGCGCGAGGCGCTCCTCGCAGGAGGCCTGGCCGCCTCGGTGACCGCGATTCTCCTGTGGTTCGGCCCTCCGGGGAACGATCTGGCTGCGCACCTTTACCAGCGGACGCTCTTCCTCGAGCACGGTTTCATCCTCTGGAACAACTTCTGGTACGCGGGCCACTACTCGTTCATCACGTACAGCGTCCTGTACTACCCGCTTTCGGCGCTCCTCGGGGTCAACGTGCTGGCGCTCGCGTCGATCACGGCCGCGGCGATCGGTTTCACCGTCGTCGTGGGCCACGAGTGGGGCCTCACGGCCCGCTGGTCGAGCCGGACGTTCGCGGTCGTCTGGGCAGGTACCGTCCTCTCCGCGGCGTTTCCCTTCGCGCTCGGCGCGGCGCTCGCCCTGCTCAGCCTCTGGGCGCTGCAACAGGGATTCCGGTGGCGGTTCAGCCTCCTGGTCGTCCTCACCCTGGCCGCGAGCCCGCTGGCGTTCGCGCTCCTCGTCGTGATGCTGGCCGGCGTGGCCGTGACGCGGCTCGCGCACCCGCGCGGGCTCGTCGTCCCGCTGGTTGTCGTGACGGCTGCCGGCCTGGTCGAGCTCGCGGTCCTCCGGCTCTTCCCCGACGGCGGCCGCTTCCCGTTCCGTACCTCCGAGCTCGTGCCCGCAGTGGCCTTCTGCGTCCTCGGCGCCCTGGTTGCCAGGCGGCGCGGGCGGCCGCTTCTCGGCATCTATCTCGCCTACCTCGCCGCATGCGTCCTGGCGTACGCGCTGCCGACGGCCCTCGGCTCGAACATCGAGCGGCTGCGTTACGCGGCTATTCCCCTCGCCGTGCTCTCGATCTCGGTCTCGGGGTGGCGCCCCCTGAAGATCGCATTGCCGCTGCTAGCCGTGGCGACGACCTGGAACGTCACGCCGCTGATCGCCAACTTCAGGCACGCCGCCAACGATCCGAGCGCCTCTGCCGTGTACTGGCAGCCCGCGCTCGGCTACCTCGAGGGCCGCGTCACGCCTGCCTATCGCGTGGAGGCCGTCGACACACTCGAGCACTGGCCGGCGCTCTACCTGCCGGAGGCCGGGATCTCGATCGTCCGCGGCTGGTACCGGCAGAACGACTTCCCGACGAACGACGTGCTCTACGGCAGCCTCGGCCCGGCGGCCTACCGCCACTGGCTCGGATCCCTCGGGGTCCGCTACGTCGTCCTCAGCGATGCGCCGCCGGATTACAGCTCCCGGGCCGAGGCCGCGCTCGTCAGGGGCGGTGTCGCCGGCATTCGGCCGGTCTTCCGCGGACGACACGTGACTGTGTACGAGGTGGAGGGCGCGAAGCCGATCATTACGGGCCCGGCGAAGGCGACCGTCGTCGGGATGTCTCCGACGAGGCTCTTCCTGCGGGTCGGCGCGCCCGGGACATACCGACTCGCGGTCCGGTTCTCGCCGTACTGGCGCACGTTCCAGGGGTGCGTGGCCGAGCGGAAGGACGGGATGATCCAGCTCACGACGTTCAGGGCGGGCGCCGTCAATCTCGACTTCAAGCTGAACGTGCACCGCGGCCTCGAGGTCCTGACGGGTCTCCAGCCGAGTCGCTTCTGTCGCGGCTGACCTCCCAAGACGTCCGTCCACGGGCGTCGCCCGCCTTGACGTTGGCTACCATCGCCGAGTGGCCGAGGAGCATGCGCAACCTCTGAGCGATCAGCTCGAGGAGATCAGGGCCCAGCTTGCCTGGGTCCGTGATTATCTTTGACCCGGATGCGCTCGCCTCACGCCGGCAAGAGCTAGAGACCGAGATGGGAGCGCCCGGCTTCTGGGATGACCAGGAGCGCGCGGCGAAGGTCTCCACCGAGCACGCGCGCGTCGCGCGCAAGCTCGACCGCTACGAGCAGCTCACGAGCGACTACGAGGACGCACGAGAGCTGTACTCGATGGACGGGGGGATGGAGGCGGAGATCGCGGCCTCGATCACGCCCCTTCGCCAGGAGCTCGAGCGCCTTCAGGAGGAGGCGCTCTTCAGTGGCGAGTACGACTCCGGTGACGCGGTCGTCACTCTGCAGTCGGACGTCGGCGGAACCGATGCCCAGGACTTCACCGAGATGCTGCTGCGGATGTACGAGCGCTGGGCCGATCACCGCGGCTTCGCGACCGAGATCGTCGAGGCGAGCCCGGGGGAGGAGGCCGGCCTGAAGTCCGCGACGTTCACGGTCCAGGGCGAGAACGCGTACGGCATCCTCCGCGCGGAGCGCGGCAAGCACCGGCTCGTCCGCCTGAGCCCGTTCGACCAGGCGCACCGCCGGCACACGTCCTTCGCGCAAGTGATTCCGAGCCCGCTCCTCGCGCAGGACGGACAGGTCGAGATCGACGAGAACGACCTGCGGATCGACACCTACCGCGCGCAGGGAGCCGGCGGCCAGCACGTCAACAAGACCGACTCGGCCGTCCGCATCACACACCTGCCGACCGGCGTCGTCGTCCAGTGCCAGAACGAGCGATCCCAGACCGCGAACAAGCAGACGGCGATGCGCATCCTCAAGTCACGGCTCGCCGAGCTCGCGGAGGAGGAGCGGGAGCAGGAGCTGGCGAAAGAGCGAGGGGTGGTCAGCATGGGCTTCGGCGGCAACCCGATCCGCAGCTACGTCCTGCACCCCTACCAGCTCGTGAAGGATCACCGCACCGACTTCGAAGCCGGAAACGCCCAGGGGGTACTCGACGGCAACCTCGACGGCTTCATCCACGCCTATTTGCTGGCCAAAGCAGCCGGAAAGGTCCTCTGAGCCGTCCGCTAGACTGGCCACACTTTCAAGCTGGTGCGCGCAGCAAATCCCGCAGCGCCCACTCGAGACTTTGTGCAAGACGTAACCCCCCTCCAGACAGAAGAAGAGACTTCGCCCGTCGTGCTCGCGGAAGTGCAGGCGGTCGACGAGACGCCGGTCGCCGGGCCGTCGTCGATGATCGTGTTCGAGTCGGTCACGAAGATCTACGAGCCCGACGTGACTGCGCTCCGCGAGGTCAGCTTCGTCATCGACAAAGGGGAGTTCGTCTTCGTCGTGGGCGCGTCCGGCTCCGGCAAGTCGACCATCATCCGATTGCTGCTCAAGGAGCTCGAGCCGTCGCGCGGCCGGATCATCGTCGGCGGCCGCGACCTCGCCCGTCTCCGGCGCTCGCAGGTGCCTCTCCTGCGCCGCAATGTCGGCTGCGTCTTCCAGGACTTCAAGCTGCTGCCCTCGCGCACCGCGGCGGAGAACGTCGCCTACGCGCTCAAGGTTCAGGGCGAGAACGCGAACTCGATCAGGCGGAAGGTGCCCGAGGTGATGAACATGGTCGGCCTCTCGCACAAGATGAACTCGCTGCCCGATGAGCTCTCAGGCGGCGAGCAGCAGCGCGTCTCGATCGCGCGCGCGTTCGTCAATCACCCGCCGCTCCTCGTCTGCGACGAGCCGACCGGGAACCTCGATCCCGACACGTCCGTCGGGATCATGCAGCTGCTGTACCGGATCAACCGCGCGGGCACGACGATCCTGATGGTGACCCATGACCGCGAGATGGTCGACAAGATGCGCCGCCGCGTGATCGCCCTCGAGCACGGCCGGCTCGCGCGCGACGAGCGCCGCGGCGGCTACGAGTCGTAGTGGAGACTGCTTGATCGAACGGCTGAAGCTGATCGTCACGGAATCGCTCCGCTCGCTCGGAGCGAACCTCTCGACGACGCTCGCGGCGACCGTGACCGTCCTGATCGGGATGTTCCTGCTCGGCCTCTTCATCGCGTTCGGCACCTGGGTCGTCTCGTGGAGCGACCACGTGAAGCGCGAGCTCGTCGTGCACGTCTACTACTGCACGAGCGACACCTGCGCGAAGGAGGCGACGCAGCCTCAGATGGACGCCGTCGCCCGCGTCGCGTCGAGTAGCTCGCTCGTCAAGAGGGTGCAGTTCGTCTCGAAGCAAGAGGCCCTCCAGATCATGCGCAAGAAGCATCCTGAGGAGGTCAGCGCGCTGCCGACGAACCCGTTCCCGAACGCGCTCACGGTCGTGCCGAAGAAGGGCGAGGACGTCGAGAAGGTGGCGGCGCTCTTCAAGGCCGATCCGACGACCGGGGTCGACAAGATCGACTACGGCAAGCAGACGACGCACCGCGTGCTCAAGCTCGCGAGGGTGATCGAGGTGTTCTTCATCATCGCCGTGGTCTTACTCCTCGCCGCCTCGACGCTCCTCATCGCGAACACGATCCGATTGTCGATCTTCTCCCGTCGGCGCGAAATCGAGGTGATGAAACTCGTGGGCGCCACGAACTGGTTCGTGCGCGGGCCGTTCATGCTCGAAGGCCTTCTGTGCGGCGTCGCCGGCGCGCTCGGTGCCGTGATCCTGCTGATCATCGGCAAGGAGATCGCGCTGCCGTCGCTCCTGCACACGGGACCGTTGAACGCCGGCTCCGACGTGAACGCCCTCTCGTTCACGCTCAACGCCCTGATCCTGCTCGGCACCGGGCTCCTGCTCGGGGCGGCCGGGTCCGGCCTGACGATCCGCCGTTTCCTCCGGGTCTGACACCCCTCAGCGCCTCGTCGTCGAGGTGGCGAGGCGCGGCAAGCTCGTCGTCGGCGAGCCGTTCTTCGTGCCGAACGTCCCGGTCGTGCTCGACCGGAAGGGGCTCGGGGACGTGGGGGAGGGAGATCTCGTCGTCGTTCGCACCGGCCGCGGTCGCGCCCGCCTCGAGCAGGTGCTCGGCAAGGCGCGTGACATCGAGGTGGTGCTGGAGGGGCTACTCGTCCACGCCGGCGCCCGCACCGAGTTCGAGCCCTACGACCTGCCGAGCCCGGACGTCTCCGGTCGGGTCGATCTGCGCGACCTGCTGACCTTCACCATCGATCCGGAGACCGCAAAGGACTTCGACGATGCGATCTCGGTGCGCGAGGAGCAAGGCGGCGTCCGCGCCTGGGTGCACATCGCCGACGTGTCCGCCTACGTCCCCGCGGGCTCCCCGCTGGACCACGGCGCATCGCGCCGGGCCTTCACGACCTACGTGCCCGGCCGCTCCGCGCCGATGCTGCCGCCGGCGCTGGCAGACGACCGTTGCAGCCTGAGACCGGACGAGGATCGGCTGTGCGTGACCGTCGAGCTGCCGCCTTCCGGTGAGCCGAGCTTCTATCGGTCGATCATCCGGAGCCGAGCGCGCCTGACCTACGCGCAGGCGGAGCGGCGCGATGCCGACCCCGAGGTCGCGGCCGCTCTCGAGCTCACCGACCGGCTCACGGCCGGAATGCGCGAGCGGCGCTTCGCGCGCGGCGCGCTGCGGATCGAGAGCCCCGAGGCCAACTTCGAGTTCGACGGCCGAGGCGGCGTCGCCCGCGCCTGGAACGAGTCCGAGCCGACGGCTCACCGGCTCGTCGAGGAACTGATGATCGCCTCCAACGAGGCCGTCGCGCGCCTGCTCTCGACCCGCAGGCGAGGGACGCTCTATCGAGTCCACGAACGGCCCGATCCGCTCGCCGTCGACCTGCTGCTGAAGAAGCTGGCCGACCTCGAGGTACCCACACCGCCGGCCCCGGAGCAGCTGACACCCGCGATCGCGGCGGCTGTCGCGGCCTCGGCGAGCGAGGCGGTGACCGACTACGTCTCGAGCATTGGCCGCGGCCGAGGGGCCTTTCCGGCTCTCATCCTGCGTTCGCTCAAGCAGGCCCGCTACAACCCCGAGAACCTGGGGCACTCCGGCCTCGCGAGTCGGGCCTACTGCCACTTCACCTCGCCGATCCGCCGCTACCCCGACCTGGTCGTCCACAGGACGCTCCTGCGCGAGCTGGGCCTCTCCGACGACCCGTCGCCCGGTGACCTCCACGGACTGGCGGAGCACACGTCGGCTCGTGAGCGCGAGGCGGCCCAGGTCGAGTACCTCGCCGACGAGCTCTGCCTGGCATGGCTGCTCGAGTCGGAGCTCTTCGAGCGCGGCTGGGACGAGCCCTGGGAGGGCGAGATCGTCGGGGCGATCAGCTCGGGGCTGTTCGTCCGCTTCGGCGAGGTCTTCGAGGGCTACCTGCCGGCTCGGCGCCTCGCGGGCGACTATTTCGAGCTGAACGAGCTCGGGACGGCCCTCGTCGGGCGCCGCGGTGGGGGCGTTTTCCGCCTGGGAGACCCGATTTCCGTCCTCGTGGAGAAGATCGAGAAGGCGGAGGGGAAGGTCGAGCTTTCACATGCAGGCCGCACGCGGAGGTAGGGAAAACCGTAACGACTTCGTCCGTCTTGTAGACGAGACTGGGCGACATGAAGAAGCGACTACTCATCGGTCTGATTCTCCTGGCCCTCCTGGTTCTGGCGGCGCTCGGCACGATCATCGGCACGGGGGGCAAGTGATGCTCTCCTTGGCAGTCGCCCTTCCGCTGGCCTTCGTGCCAATCGTGAGCCTCGTCGGAGCGCTCGGCTGGATGGCCTCGACCTCCGAGTCGTAGGCACAATCGCCCTCGTGGCGAGATCCGGCGAGAAGCTCGTCGTCGACAACCGGCGGGCCCGACACGACTATCACCTGCTCGAGCGCGTCGAGGCAGGCCTCGTGCTCACGGGCACGGAGGTGAAGTCCCTCCGCGACGGCCGCGCCTCGCTCCAGCAGGCCTACGCCGACATCCGCGGGGACGAAGCCTGGCTGGTCGGCGCTCACATCTCGGTCTACGAGCAGGGGAACATCGCAAACCACGATCCCGACCGCGACCGGAAGCTCCTCCTCCACAAGAAGGAACTCGCGTCGCTCGCCGGCAAGGTCGCGCAGCGCGGGCTGACGCTCGTTCCGACCAAGCTCTATTTCAAGAACGGGCGCGCCAAGGTCGAGCTCGCCCTCGCCCGCGGCAAGGAGCAGCGCGACAAGCGCCGCGACATCGCGCAGCGCGAGGCCGACCGCCAGATGGAGCGCGCGCTCAAGTCGCGCCGATAGCGGCCGCTACACTTGGAGAAACATACGGGGGCGACCTGGTTTCGACGTGGTCGGTTCTCCGGCAGAGCTGCAAGCCGAGGTCGCCGGTAGGCCTCGTAAATCAACCGGCAAACAAAGCAAGTGCGAAGAACGATCTCGCACTCGCCGCCTAACCTAGTTAGGTAGCGACGTCGCTCCGAGTTCGGCCCGTGGCTCGGGTAGCGGCGCCAACCAACGGGCTCGGCGCGGAGGGAGAGCCAATCGCCCAAAGCGCGACACTGAAGGATGGCTGGGCCGTCGGTAGGGTGTCCGCCTCCGGCCGGCGGCCGAGATCAAAGCGCGGACTACGCTTGTAGACGTTCTGACCGGTGCGTCCGCGGACGCGGGTTCGATTCCCGCCGCCTCCATCTCTTCAAGGTGGGAGACCTTGGAGTTTCCCCCTTCAGAATCCCCCTTCCATTCGCTTTTGGGTAGCGGCGGTTAAGCGTCGTTTTTTGCAGCCGGGTCAGGGGCCTCGCGGATGTGCTGAGCGCGGGTGGGGGAGAGTCTCCTGGTGGTGGAGGCGTTGTGACGCGCAGACTGTGCCTAGCGATGAAGCGGCCGTGGATCTCCAGCGCTCGTCGGAATAGGCTTGTGGACGATGTGACGGTCAGGCAGGCGCAGCCATTGCGGCCCTGAAGGTGGTGCTCCCGCTGTAATGAGCATGCCCTCCACGGCCTGCAAGGGAGCGTGGGTGCGTGCGACGGCCATACTCGCGTCGGTCTTGGCGTACGCCGTGCTGATCGTGCCCGCCTCCGGTGCCGAGCTGACGCGCGTGACGGTAATCACCGACTCCGTCGGTACCGCGCTGCTCTGGGATCCCGGCCCCTTGCACGACTTCTCCGCCGGACTCGACGTCCGAGGATATGCCATCGGCTGCCGCAAGCTCGTCGTCGCCGGCTGCCCGAACGCCCCCGGCGTCAACCCGCTAAGCGCCCTCGCTGTGATCGAGCAGCTCGGGACCGAGCTCGGGCCGATCGTCGTGATCGACGTCGGCTATAACGACACCGCCGACACATATTCGGCCGGACTCGATGAGGTGATGCGGGCCTTGCTCGCCAATGGCGTCCAACGCGTCGTCTGGGTGACTCTCGAGGAAGGAGAGGGCGTCTGGCTTTCGATCGACGACCAGATCCGTGCAGCACCAGCCCGCTGGCCCCAGCTCGTCGTGGCGGACTGGGGCCCGACGGTGACCGGCAAACCCTGGTTGTTCAAAGACGTCGTGCACCTCAACCACGACGGCGGGGTCGCGCTCGGCCGGTTTCTGCGGCCGATCGTCCTCAGCCAGCTGCAACTGATCAAGGACACGACACCGCCGGATCTGCGCTTGCCGGAATCGGTGCATGCGCGGACGACGAACCGGCATGGCCGAGTGCTCTCCTTCTATCCGGTCGCGCTCGACGCAGTCGACGGAGAGATCCCCGAAACCTGCACGCCCGCCTCGCCTCACCGGTATCCGATCGGGCACACGAAAGTGATCTGTAGCGCCACCGACAAAGCCGGCAACACGGCCGTCGGCAGCTTCGAGGTCTACGTAAGCAAGACGCCGCCGCGTCGAGGCGGACATCGACCGTGATATGAGGCGCTTCCGCACCGGCTACGCGAGTTTCTGGGCGGCGAGAGGGCGGTTGTTGATTCGGTTCTGCGCCGGTAGTTCTGTGCAACCGCGGTCGGTGCTCTTGC
>DASUXI010000320.1:0-3085 GCA_036377995.1 Gaiellaceae bacterium | reverse complement strand
CTGTGGGCGCCGCTCTCGCTGCATGCCCCGTTCGACGTGCTCTTCATCGTGCTTGCGGTGCCGCTGGTCGTGCTCGCGTTCCGTTCGCGGCTTCGTTTGTGGGAGGCCTGCTCGGCGGTCGCGCTCGCGGCGCTGGCCGTGCACGCCGGACGCAACTCGGTGTGGGTCGCGTGCTTCCTCGCCGCGCCGGCTGCAGCCGGCCTCGGCCTGACCGCTCTCGGGAGGCTCACTGTGAGCCGGCGCTCTGTCGCGCTCTGCGCCTGGGCTCCGCTCGGGCTCCTCGTCCTCGGCCTCGCGCACCAGACGCCCTCACGGGAGGCCGGCGCGCGCGTACGCGAGCTCGCCGTGTCGCTGGCGGCGGGGAAGCCGATCCTCGCGGACGGCCTCGACGCGGAGCGGCTCGCGCTCGACGGTCATCGCGTCTGGATGACGAATCCGCTCGACGCCTTCTCTCGCCGTGACCAGCGCGCCTATCTCGACTGGCTGGATGCGAAGGCGTCCGGCGATTCGCTCCTCGCGGCCCAGGGTGCCGTTGTCCTTGTCACTCGCGGTAGCCCTCCCGATCGGCGACTGGCCGGCGACCCCGCGTTCCGGCGCGTTGCGCGCGACGCGGAGGCAGTTCTCTACGTGCGCGCCCGGTCTAGCTGAGCGGCGGGCGGATGTAGATCACGCCCTCGTGCTTCATCGGCACGAACGGCGCGCCGAGGCTCGTGATCAGATGCTCCGTCTCGGCGAGGAGGTTGTCGGAGGCCGCGTCGGTGTCCTCTCCACACGGCACTTCGATGCAGACCTCGTCCACCGGTCTCGCGTCGAGGCCCGCCTCGCGGAGCTCCCGCAGCAGCCGGTCCCGGTCGGGGATGCGCGCCGCTTCCAGATGGACGACATCGTCCGTCATCTCGATGATCTTCCCACCGGCCTCGGCTGGAAACAAGACCCGAACGGCCGGGCTCCGGATATCGTGCCGGCATGGCTGTTGCGACCGGGCGCGAGTACGGGCTGTTCATCGACGGTGAATCGGTCGAGCCTGCCGGCGGAGAGGTGCGCGAGCTCACGGAGCCCGCGACCGGGGAGCCGCTTGCACGGGCGGCGATGGCCGGAGAGGCGGACGTCGACCGTGCGGTCGAGGCGGCACGCGCCGCCGTCGACGGCGCCTGGGGCAGGACGCCTGCGAACGAGCGGTCGCGCCTCCTGCACGCTCTGGCCGATGCGATCGCCGCGAACCGCAAGGAGCTCGCTGAGCTCGAGGCCCGCAACGTCGGCAAGGCGATCTCCTCGGTCAAGGCGGAGCTGGCCCAGGCGGTCGAGAACTTCCGTTTTTACGGCTCCGCGATCGCCGCGATCGCCGGGCGCGCCAATCCCGTCGGCGGCTCACTCCTCTTCTACTCCCTGAAGGAGCCGGTCGGCGTTGCAGGCCAGATCGTTCCGTGGAACTACCCGCTGATGATGGCGACGTGGAAGCTCGCGCCGGCGCTGGCGGCGGGCTGCTCCGTCGTGCTCAAGCCGGACGAGGCGACGCCGCTTACCGCGCTCCGGCTGGCCGAGCTCGCGACGGAGGTGGGTTTCCCTGGGGGTGCGGTCAACGTCGTGCCCGGCCCCGGCAAGACGACGGGCGCCTACCTCGTCCGTCATCCGGGTGTCGACAAGATCGCCTTCACCGGCTCGACGGCGACCGGCGGCGAGATCATGCGCCTGGCGTCCAATCCCATCAAGCGGGTGACGCTCGAGCTGGGCGGGAAGAGCCCGAACCTCGTCTTCGCCGACGCGAACCTGGCCGACGCCGTGCCGAGCTCCGTGTGGTCGATCTACTACTCGGCCGGCCAGAGCTGCGAGGCGCGCTCGCGCGTTCTCGTGGAGAAGCCGATCTACGACGACTTCGTCTCGAGCTTCTCGGGCCTGGCCGAGGGGCTCAGGCTCGGCGATCCGCTCGACCCCGAGACGCAGGTCGGCTCGCTGATCTCCGCCTCACATCGCGAGCGCGTCCACGGATTCGTCGAGCAGGGCCGCGACGAGGGAGCGGAGGTCGTGACCGGCGGGAAGGTCGTCGCCGGCAACGGCGCGTTCTACCCGCCCACCGTCCTTGCCGGCGTCGAGAGCTCCATGAGCGTCGCCCAGGAGGAGATCTTCGGCCCGGTCGTCACCGTCATCCCGTTCGAGGACGAGAAGGATGCGATTCGCATCGCGAACGACGTCCAGTACGGCCTGATGGCGACCGTGTGGACCGGCGACCCCGGCCGGGGGCACCGGATCGCGAGCCGGATCAAGGCGGGGACCGTCGGAATCAACATGCCCTACACCGCGTTTCCCGGCATCCCGTTCGGGGGCTACAAGCAGTCCGGCTTCGGCCGAGAGCTCGGTCTCGACACGCTCGAGCTCTATCTCGAGACGAAGAGCGTGATCGTCTCGACCAGCCCGAAGCCGATCAATCCCTTCGGCCTCTAGCCGTATTCCCGAGCGCCGGGTGCGAGTCCTCGACCGCCTCGACGAGCTGTATGCCATCGGCGGTGGGCCCGGTGCGAACCGCGTGGGTGGGAGCGACGGCGAGCAACGCGCGCATGACCTGGCCGCCGTCTGGATGCGGCAGGCGGGCCTCGAGGTCGAGGTCGACCCGGCGGGCAACCTGATCGGCCGCGCCGGCGATGCGCGCATCTGGACGGGGTCGCACCTGGACTCCGTCCCCCAGGGAGGCAAGTTCGACGGGGCGCTCGGCGTCGTCGCCGGGATCGAGGCCGTCGAGCGGGCCGGGGTGGGAGCCGTCGTCGCCTTCCGCGACGAGGAGCGGGGGTGCGTGGGGAGCCGGGACGCGGTCGAGCGTGGTGCTCTGCCCGGCACTTTCCTCGAGGTGCACGTGGAGCAGGGCCCCGTGCTCGCGCGGCAGGACGCGCCGCTCGGAATCGTGACGTCCATCACCGCGATGGCACACGGCGAGCGGGTTTTCGACGGGATCGCGGGCCACGCGGGAACGACGCCGATGGCCGGTCGTAGCGACGCGCTCTGCGCGGCTGCCGAGTACGTCCTGCGCGTCCGGGATGCGGCGGCTGAGATCGACGGAGCCGTCGCGACGGTGGGACGGATCGAGGCCGAGCCG
>DASUXI010000319.1:0-4176 GCA_036377995.1 Gaiellaceae bacterium | reverse complement strand
TCGCGGGGGGCCGTCTTCTACCGCAGCCAGCGCATCGGCCTCGGCGAGCAACCCTTCGGGATGATGAAGTTCCGGACGATGTTTGCCGACGCGGCCGAGCGGCAGGCTGCGCTCGAGGACGAGAACGAAGCATCGGGGCCGCTGTTCAAGATCAAGGACGACCCGCGGGTGACCGCCGTCGGCCGCGTGCTGCGCCGCTACTCGATCGACGAGATGCCGCAGGTGCTGAACGTGCTCTGGGGGGACATGTCTCTCGTCGGGCCGCGCCCGCTTCCCATCCGCGACTACGAGCAGCTGCTGCCCTGGCACCGCAAGCGGTACCTCGTCCTGCCGGGGATGACCGGGCTCTGGCAGGTCTCCGGTCGCATCGACCTCAGCTTCGATGAGCTCGTCCGCCTCGACTTCTACTACATCGAGAATTGGTCGATCTGGCTCGACATCTCCATCCTCGGGAAGACGCTGCCCGCGGTGATCGCGCGGCGGGGCGCTTACTGAGCGCAGTGCGCACCTTACGGCGAGGGGCAGTCATCGGCGCGGCAATCGTCGCCCTGGCGAGTGCGATCGTCGGACCGAGGCCGCCGCAATCCGGTGCCGCCTCGCTGCCGGCAGAGCCGGTACCGATCCTCATGTATCACGTGATCGCGGACGCGCCTCCCCATGCTGCCTTTCCCGAGCTCTTCGTCTCCCCGAAGGACTTTGCCGCCGAGATGGCATGGCTGGCAGCGAGCGGTTACCACGCCGTCACGCTGCAGGCGGTCTACGACCGCTGGTCCGAGGGAGCGCCGCTTCCGGTGCGCCCGATCGTGCTCTCCTTCGACGACGGCACCCTCGGTGACCACACGCGCGCGCTACCCCTGCTCAGGCGAATGCACTGGCCGGGTGTACTGAACCTGAGGTTGGATGCCCTTGACTCGCCCTTCGTGCTTCCTGCGTGGCGAGTGCGGGATCTCATCGCCGCCGGCTGGGAGGTGGACTCCCACACGATCACCCATCCAGATCTGACCAGGCTGGACGACGCTGGTCTCTGGCACGAGGTTCACGATTCGCGTGTTGCGCTCCGCCGCGAATTTCATGTGCCCGCGAACTTCTTCTGCTATCCCGACGGCCGCTTCGACGGTCGCGTGGTGCGCGCCGTTCAGGACGCCGGTTACCTCGGCGCGACGACGACGCTCGAAGGTCTTGCACGCCCGTCCCAGCTCTTCACCCTGAGGCGCATCCGGGTCAGCGGCACCGACGGCGTCAGGGGGCTGGCTGCCCACCTGCGCGCGTATCGCTGACTTGGCCTTCACACCCCTTCGCCATACTGGGGCGGTGCCCGCGGCCCCCAAGCTCCTCGCGGTCGCGTCCGCGATCGACCTCGACTTCCGCTACGGCTGCACTCCGGCCTGGTGGCAGATCTGGAAGGGCCTGTACGAGGTCGGGGTCGACCTCGTCGTCACGCCCTACAGAGGCCGGGCGATCGAGTCACCGTGGTGGCGGACGGAGCCCAACCCGCTCTACCGAGAGGCCGAGCTCTTCGCCGGGGCGCGCGGCCTTGCGGCGCGCCTGAAGGGGGACACGCTCCTCCGGCGTGAGGAGGAGCACCCCGAGGACACGGTCGGGGACAGGCTTACGCGCGAGGCGATCTGGCGTTACGTCACGCCGCGCTGGCAGCGGCACCTCGAGCAGATCCTCGAGCGCGAACGAGATGTCGCCGCGGTGATCGTGTTCACCGTGCCGATGGCCCACCTTCGCGGCGTCCCGACCAGGCTCCGCCAGCGGTTCGGCGTGCCCGTCGTCTTCTACGACGGTGACGTGCCGATGAGCTTGCCCGAGTTCGGCGGCATGGACACGGGCTTCAACTACTACCACGGCGCCGATCCTTCCGAGTACGACCTCGTCCTCTCGAACTCCGAGGGCGGGCTCGACCGTCTGCGCGAGCTCGGGGCGCGGCGGGCGGAGACGGTCTTCTGGGCGGCGGATCCCGAGGTGTTCCAGCCCGCGGACGTCGAAAAGGAGCACGACGTCTTCTTTTACGGCTACGGGGACAAGTTCCGGCGTGAGTGGATGCAGGCGCTCGTGGGCGAGCCGAGCAGGCGGGAGCCCGAGATCGACTTCGTTCTCGGTGGCAAGGACTTCAGGGGCGATGTCGGCCGCGCGCGTCTGCTGGGCGACGTCCCGTTCAATGTCTTCTCGCAGGCGATCTCTCGGGCGCGCGTCAACCTGAACATCACGCGGCGCTCGCACGCGACCGTGTACGGGTCGTCGACCTGCCGCCCGTTCGAGCTCGCGGCCGCCGGCGCGGCGATCGTCTCGAACCCACACGAGGGTATCGAGCGGTGGTTCGAGCCGGAGTCGGAGATCCGCATCGCGTCGTCCGCGGACGAAGCGCTGTCCGCCTACCGCGACTTGCTCGGGGACCCCGGCGCCGCCGAGGCGATGGGCAGGCGCGCGCGTGAGCGTGTGCTCGACGAGCACACCTACGCGCACCGGGCACGTCGGATCCTCGACCTCGTCGGACTCACCGCGCCGGTCGGAGCGCATGGCTGAGGTGGCCGAGCGCCAGGCGCCTCCGCGCGAGGCGGTGATGGCGCAGCTCGCGGAGCTTCGACGCGTCGCCGTCGTCCCCGCGCTCAACGAGGAGGCGACGATCGGTCTCGTGATCGACGAGATTCGCCGCTTCGACCAGGGCTTCGACATCGTGGTCGTCGACGACGGCTCCGCAGACCGCACCGTCGCGGTTGCGTCCAAGCGCGGCGCCTACGTGCTGCGGCTGCCGTTCAACCTCGGCATCGGCGGCGCCGTGCAGACGGGCTACCGCTTCGCGTTCGAGCGTGGCTACGACATCGCCGTCCAGATCGACGGCGACGGCCAACACGATCCGTCGCAGCTGCCGACGATCCTCGAGCCGGTCCTCGCGGGCGAGGCCGATCTCTGCGTCGGCTCGCGCTTCGCCGGCAGCGCCGGCTACCGCTCGTCGTTCGCGCGCCGGGTCGGCATCCGCCTCTTCGCGCGGATCGTCTCTGCGGTGGTGCGGCAGAAGGTGACCGACACGACCTCGGGCTTTCGCGCTGTCAATCGGAAGGGCATCGCGCTCTTCGCCGTCGACTACCCGCACGACTATCCAGAGGTCGAGGCGACCGTGATGTCCGTCAAGCACAGGCTGCGGCTGCGCGAGGTCCCCGTCGAGATGCGCGAGCGCGGCGGCGGCGAATCGTCGATCACGGCAGCCCGCTCGATCTACTACATGACGAAGGTGCTGCTTGCGATCTTCGTCGGCCTGTTCAGGCGCTACGCCGTCCCACTGGAGGAGGAACACCACCGATGACTCCGCTTCCCGTCTCGATCGCCGCCGCCGTCGCCTCGTTCCTGCTGCTCGTCGTGGTCTTCGAGCTGATCCGTTCGCGTCGCCTGCGCGAGCGGTACGCGCTGCTGTGGCTCCTCACGGGCATCGTGCTGCTTGCGCTTTCGCTTTGGCGCGATGGTCTGAACACGATCGCGGGCTGGTTCGGCGTGGAGACGTATCCGCCGGCGATCCTCGGCGCGGTCGGCGCCCTCTTCATCCTGATCGTGCTGCTGCACTATTCGACGGTGATCTCGCGCCTATCGGATCAGAACACGATCCTGGCGCAGCGCCTCGCCCTCCTCGAGCAGGAGCAGCGCGAGAGCACGCCTACGGGACGGTGACCTTGACCGGCGGGCTCACGACAAGGCGTCGCTTGCGATGCCGACCATTGAGGCCGTGCCGGCTCGGCCGGCGCGGCCGTCTGCCTTTGATCGTCGTCTCTCGCAGACTTACCGAACGGTCACGGTGACGGGTGGGCTCACGACATAGATGTCGCCGAGGCTCGGGTCGTTGAGCCAGTTGGCGGCGACCCCGATTCGGTAGCTCCAGGTGCCCTTTCCGGGACGGTCGATCGTGGAGGTCGCGCGCGTTACTTCTTTCTGGTCCATGTAGAGACGGCAGTCGTTCGCAGCCTTGGCGGGCGTCCCTGCACAGCTGACGGCGACCGGTCCCTTCACGCGCAGCACGCGGTAGAACACCTTTCCGGCGACCGTGGGGCGCGGGCTCCACGTGAGTCGCACCGAGCTGCCCTCGGCCGTTGCGCGAAGCCCGAGCTTCGCGGAGACGGGGACGAGGCTGCTCTCCGCACGCACGCCGAGCCGCCCGCCGTCGTGGAGGCGCGGCGTCGCGGC
>DASUXI010000318.1:0-3457 GCA_036377995.1 Gaiellaceae bacterium | reverse complement strand
TGGACGCGGCTGGCGATCATCAGCCTCCTGAGCGGCAGTCCCGACACCAACGCCACGGTCGAGCGGCTCCTGAGGAATCAGGTCGATATCGGCAACGCCGTCAAGCCGTTCTACGGCCAGGCGGCCGGGAACCAGCTGACGGCGCAATTGCGACAGCACATTTTGATCGCGGCCGATCTGATCGCGGCGGCCAAGGCGGGCGACCAGGCGAAGCTCGCGAGCGAGCAGGCGCTCTGGGTGAAGAACGCCGACGGCATCGCGGCCCTGCTGAACAGCATCAACCCCCGCTACTGGAAGCTGTCCGTGATGAAGGCGGAGATGCGCATGCACCTGAGGCTGACGACCGCAGAGGTCGTCGCCCGCCTACAGGGCAACTGGGCCGCGGACGTCGCCGCCTACGACAAGGTCCACCGCCACATCCTGCACATGTCCGACCTGCTCGCGAACGGGCTCGTCGAGCAATTCCCACAGCGTTTCCGCTAGTCCGCCACCTACGGCGACGGCAACCGTCCCGGAGCGGCTCGTCCGCTCCGGGACGACTCGTTTCTACAGGTAAGAAACCGGGCGTCGACAGCACCAATAAGACATGCATTCGACGATCACAGGCGAGCGGGGCGGCGGCGAGGTAGCCCGCTGGAGGCTGAAGCAGCTCGTCGACTCCGGCTTCCCTCCGGCGCTCGCAAGCCGCGTCGCGAAGGATGTCCGCTACGACCTGCATGCGCTGATCGAGCTCGTCGAGCGCGGCTGTCCTTGCCACCTTGCCGTGCGCATCCTCGCTCCGCTCGACCAGAGGAACGCAGCATGAGCGCGCCGGGCGCGGTTACCGTGCCGGTGATGGAGCCTGCGACCCGGTCGGCAGTACCGACAGAGCGACTACTCGATCCCGAGTCCCGCGAGTGGCTGCGCGCGCTCCGCGCCTCGGGACCGGAGCGGGACGAGGCGATCGCGCGCCTGCACGCGACGCTGCTCCGTGCGACGCGCTTCGAGGTTGCGCGGCGCCGCCCGACGCTTCCTCATCTGCGCGGAGACGATCTCGACGACATCGCAAACCAGGCCGCCGACGACGCTCTCATGAGCGTTCTCCGCCGGCTCGACGACTTTCGAGGGGCGAGCCGCTTCACGACGTGGGTCTACAAGTTCGGCCTGCTCGAGGCGGCCGTCAAGCTTCGAAAGCGGGCTTGGCAGGGACGGGAGGTCCCGCTGGAGCCCGAGACGTGGAGCCTGTTCTCGACCGACGGCCTCGAGCCGGGTGCCGAGGCCGAGCAGAGTGAGCTGCTGCTGACACTGCAGAGGGCGGTCGCCGAGGTGCTGACCCCCCACCAGCGTCGCGTTCTCGTCGCCCTGGCATTGAACGGCGTGCCGATCGACGTCCTCGCGGATCGGCTGAACACCAACCGCGGCGCGCTCTACAAGACGCTCCACGATGCCCGGCGCAAATTGCGCGACCATCTGAACGAGCGCGGGCTCGCGCTCGATGACCGGCTGGAGGAGAAGTGATGGATCGACCCGACCTGAAGCAGGCGCTCGGCCGGCTCCTCGGGCCTGCTGGCCCCGAGGTCGGCTGCGACGTGTGCTTCGATCAGCTCGACCGGTACGTCGAGCTCGAGCTCGCGGGCCAGGACGCCGAGGCTGCGATTCCCGGCCTGCGCGCCCACCTCGACGGCTGCCCCGCTTGCCGCGAGGAGCACGAGAGCCTGCACGCGCTCGTCGGCGGCGAACAGGCGCTGTAGCCCGGTAAGAACTCCCGCCCGCCCGACACGAAGGGAGTGTGGGGGAAATCACCTTTCACGCGCTGCGGCTCGGGACCGTCCCGGGTCGCGTGATGACGCCGCGCCCGGCCAGCGAGCGGCTCGTCGACGCCGCCGTCGACCATCTCGGGTGTCGTGAGGCTCGCGTCGCCGACGTCGGCACCGGCTCCGGCGCGATCGCGATCGCCGTGGCGGCTTCGCTGCCCGGCGTGCGAGTCTGGGCGACCGACATCGATCCGGCGGCCGTCGCCCTCGCGCGAGCGAACGTCCGGCGGCACGAGCTCGAGAGCCGTGTGGTCGTCCGGCAAGGCGACCTTCTCCACCCGATCCCCGGCGACTTCGATCTGATCGCGGCCAACCTCCCCTATCTGGCAGCGACCGCCGCCGATGCGCATCCTGAGCTCGCCGTAGAGCCGCGTTCGGCGGTGTTCGTGGACGGCGACGGCCTCGATCCGTATCGCCGGCTCGTCGCCGCTGCGCGAACGCGCCTTCGTCCCGACGGCCTGCTCGTGATCCAGCTGCACCGCCAGGTGCTGGCGGCGAGCCGCGACGAGCTCGATCGACTCGCGGCCAGCGTTGCCGACGCCGCATGACGACGCTCGCCCTCGGTCCTCATCGCACGGCGCCGCTCGCGTTCACCCGACTCTCGGGCGAGGAGGCGCGGTCGCGCAGCGAAGGATTCCTAAAGCTGATGAGCACCCGGCGCTCGGTCCGGCGCTTTTCGGCCGAGCCGATCCCTCGGAAACTGATCGAGGACGCACTTCGGGTTGCCGGCAGCGCGCCTTCCGGCGCGAACCAGCCCTGGACGTTCGTCGTCGTCTCCGATCCGATTGTCAAGAGCGGATCCGCCTCGCCGCCGAGCAGGAGGAGCAGCGCCTCTACCTGCAGCGGGCGAGCCGCGAATACCTCGACGCGATCGCGCCCATCGGCACGGACTGGATCAAGCCGCACATCACCGAAGCCCCGTATCTGATCGTCGTCTTCGAGCAGGCGTGGAGCCTCGAAGACGGAGAGAAGCGGCGGCGCTACTACGTACGCGAGTCGGTCGGGATCGCCGTGGGCTTCCTGAAGGAGATCCTCGAGCGCCCGGACGGTGAGCGACCGTTCCTGCTGCTCCCGGTCGGCTATCCGACAACGGACGCCGAGGTCCCTGTGCTCGAGAAGAAACCCCTCGCCGAGATCGCCCAGTTCGTCTGACTGAGAGTTCAGGGCGAAGCCGGCTGCCCCTCGTACGCCCTCCGCAAGCCCTCGATCTCGATCTTCGACATCTGCAGCATGGCCTTCATGACCCTGTTCGCCCCGTCGCGGTCTGCCCCGCCGAGCAGCTCGCCAAGCACGCGTGGGACGACCTGCCACGACACGCCGAACTTGTCGGTGAGCCAGCCGCACGGGCCTTTCTCGCCGCCCTCCGAGAGCTTCCCCCAGAACCGGTCGACCTCGTCCTGCGACTCGCAGCTCACGAACAGTGAGATTCCCTGGGAGAACGTGAAGGACGGTCCGCCGTTCAGCGCGATGAACGGCTGCCCGGAGAGATCGAAAGAGGCGGACATGAACGTCCCGGCCGGCGCGGGCCCGGCATCGCCGTAGCGGTTGGAATTCAGGATCCTCGAGCCCTCGAAGATCGAGACGTAGAAGTCGACCGCCTCTTCGGCACGGCCGTCGAAGGTCAGGAAGGTCGTGATCTTCTGCATGTGTTCGGTCCTTTCTTT
>DASUXI010000317.1:0-3360 GCA_036377995.1 Gaiellaceae bacterium | reverse complement strand
CCGGGATGGTCTGCTCCGCACCGCGCACGTAGAGCTTTCCCTCGGGGAGCATGAAGTCGACCTGGGTGTCGACGTCCCAGAGAACGGTCACGTGACCGGCTCGAGCCTCCGGTTCCCGTTGAACGCCCGCCCGACCTTCGCGGAGGGACGCCCGTCGGTGAGGACGATGTCCGCGGTGAAGTCGTTCGAGCCGCGGATGAGGGATGACCCGACCCCGTAGGCGTCGACCGGGACGCCGCGCTGCTCGAACTCGGCGATCTTCTCGATCGTGAAGCCGCCCGAGACTACGATCCTCACGCCCTCGAAGCCGTCCTCGTCGAGCGCAGCGCGCACCTTGTGTACGAGCCGCTCGTTGACGCCCGTGGGCTTGAAGTCCCCCATCTCCTCCCAGATCGAGCGGTCGACGAGAGTCTCGGACGTGTCGAGCCGGACACCCCAGAGCCGCGGGCCGAGAGCGCGAGCGACGTCGAGCGCGGTCTGGACCGAGTGGTTCTGGAAGTCGACGAGCACCGTGATGTTGATGTCGTCCGGCGCCCACTCGGAGAACTTCGTCGCCGCGAGGACGGTGTTGCCGCCGTACGACGCGATCAGCGAATGGGGGACGGTTCCGATGCCGCGGCCGCCCCACCACGATGCCTGCTCGTCGGTGGTGACGCCGATCGGCGCGCCGGCAATTCGGCCGGCGACGTACGCGGCGTAGCCGTCACCCGTCTGGACGCGATGGTGATCGTGTCGCGCCGGCATGAAGATGAGCGGCTTGCCCCGTGCCGCTTCGAGCACGCGCACGACGTTGGTGGTGATCAACGTGCGCCGCGACAGCACGCCGAGATAGGCGGTCTCGAGGTGGGCGAAGAGCGTGTAGTCGCCCTCGATCGTCATCACCGTCTCCCACGGGTCGATGCGGTCCCCGTCGTGGAGTGCATGCACCGTCAGTTCGTCCCAGTCGTGCGAGCAGAGCTTCAGGATCGCGATCGCCTCGTCCATGCCACCGAGATAGGCGTCCTTCTTCTGGAAGACCTGCATGACGACGCGCGGGCGGCGGCCGTCCTGCAGGAGCGTCGCACGCGCGTGGTTGAAGTACGCATCGGCGTAGTAACCGGCGCGCATCTTGTCGACCGGCAGGTCGAAGACCTCGGGCGGGAGCCGCTCTCGCGTGCGCTCCTCGAGGGCCATGCGGCGCCGCTATTCCTGCTCGAGCTGGAGGCAGGCCGCGAGGGCCGCCTCTGCGACCTCGATCTGCTCCGGTGTCGGCTCGGCGGTCGCGAGCCGGTGCTGGAGCTCGTGGCCGGGCTTCGCGAGCGCACGGGCGAGCCGCTTGTCCGGGTTCCGGACCATCCAGCCGAAGATCTCGGTCGAGGCGGCGACGGCGAACAACTGGGCGCCGAAGCGCGCGGGGGTCCTCATGTGGGCGGGAGCGCGAGCGGCGAGCACGTTCCCGATCGCCGTGGTGGCGAGCAGCGGTCCGAGGAGATGCGAGCCACAGCGCTCGTGCTCCTTCGGCGCCTTCTCGCCGTGCTCGTAGGTGCCGATGGAGATGTGCTCCGCGCCGTGATATGCGGCGACGTCGGATCCGCGGAGCGCCATCGCGGCCGGCGCGACGGACAACAGGCCGCTGACCAGCTCCTGCGCGGCGGGGCCGATGTTCGGCGAGCTGCGCAGTATCCGCACGACCGTCGCGCTCCCGAGCATCGCCGCGACGACGGCGGGCCGCTGGAACGGCAGCTTCGCCTCGGGAAGCGCGTGCCGGATCTGCGGCAGGATCGACATCGCGTCGAGGAGCCTGATCGGGCCCCGGAGCAGCGGGCTCTCCACGCGCGTCGCGTGGAACCGCTTACGGTGGGCGGCGACCTTGAGCTCACCGTCGTCCGTGCGAATCGCGCACGCCCACGACTTCGGCCCGTGCACGAGCACCCCGTTGGCGAGCGCCATCCCTCCGAGCCGGATCTTCTCCTCAGCCATCCTCCGGCGAGGTTAGCGACTCAGGGCGAGCCGAGCGAGCGGGCCGCGTGACGCAGGAAGTCCACGCCGAGCTCGAGATCCTCGACGGGCACCCGCTCGTCCGCCGAGTGCATCAGACGGGCGGCGAGCTCGGCATCCATGACCCGCGCCGGGAAGAAGCCGTAGGCAACCGTGCCGAACGCCTCCCGGAACCAGTGGCTGTCGGTGAAGCCGGCGACGCAGACCGGCGCGGCCGAGGCGGCAGGCTCGACCTCCCGCACCCAGGAGGAGACCGCGTCCCAGAGGGGCGTCTCGATCGGCGAGCGTGTGCCGCCGTGCGCCTCCATCACCTCCAGCTCGTAGTCGCCCTCGCCGAGCACCCCTCGAACGATCTCGTGCTGCTCCGCGGGTGTCATGCCGGGCTGCAGCCTGGAGTCGACCGTGACGTCGCAGACCGCGGGGATGACGTTCCGCTTCCGCGACGCGGTCACCATCGTCGGCGACAGAGTCAGGGACAGGAGCGGCGCGACCAGCTCGCCGAACGCCGGGCCGATCGCGCGCGCCTGCTCGAGCGCGTGCCCGGGCGTCGCCGGCCTCTCGCCGGTGACGGCCTCGAGAAGCGCCACGACCTCGGGAGTGAGCTCGAGCGCCGGCTCGTAGTCGGCAAGCTTCGTGATCAGGGCTGCCGCCTTGACGAGTGCGTTGTCCGCGATGGCGGGCATCGAGGCGTGGCCGCTCCGTCCGCGTACGCGGAGGAGGAACGGCGCACTCATCTTCTCCGCGACCGAGCAGATGTAGAAGGGCTTGCCGCCCAGCACCAACCGATCGCCCGAGCCCTCGTTGATCAGGTAGTCGCAGCGAACCGCGTCGGGCTCCGCCTCGCACAGCCACTGGACCCCGTACCCGGCGCCGACCTCCTCGTCGGCGGTCGCTGCGAAGATCAGGTCGCCGGCGGGCTCGAACCCCTCTCGCGCCAGCGAGGCGATCGCGACGGCGCTCGCCGCGACCTGGCCCTTCATGTCCAGGGCACCCCGTCCCCACACCTCGCCGTCGCGCAGCTCGCCGCCGAACGGGTCGGCGGACCATTCGGACGCGTCCGCAAGGACGACGTCGGTGTGCGACAGGAAGAGCAGCCTCGGACCGTCGCCGCTTCCGGGAATCCGGGCGACAAGATTCGCGCGCTCCGGCACCTTCGCGTAGAGCTCGCAGGAAACACCGCTCGCCTCGAGGTAGTCTCGGAGAAGCTCGGCGGCGGCGGTCTCGTTCCCGGGCGGGTTGGTCGTGTCGACGCGGATGAGCTCCTGGAGGAGCTCGGTTACTTCGTCGCGCAGGGCGACGGCCGCCATCCTCAGTTCTCCTCTTCCTTCGCGCGGGCGGTCAGCTGGTTGCGAGCTCGCCAGAGAGCCGGGAAGAAGTTGTGGT
>DASUXI010000316.1:0-4522 GCA_036377995.1 Gaiellaceae bacterium | reverse complement strand
CATCTCGGCGCTTGTGATCCGGGGGATGGGGAAGCTCCGCCTCGCGACCGAGGTCAAGCGCCCCGACTCACGGCAGATCGAGCGACGACGGGTCGCGGCCGCCCAGGGTCACAGCGACACGCTTTGAGCGGGCGGCGCCGCTGGCTCGGTCTCGACGCGCTCTACGTCCCGGCCGAGCGCCGGGTGCTGCGCCGCCTCCCCGAGCTCGCCGATGTGTACGCGGACGACGACGGCGTCATCGCGCTCACCCAGGAAGAGCTGGGCCAGATTGCCGGGACCACGCGCGCAACCGTCAACCGCGTACTCCGCGAGCAGGAACGCGAGGCACGCTCGCGCGTACACACGTGCGTGGAGATTGACGAACTCCACCGCCTTGTGGCGGTTCGGCGCGACCTGTGAGAAGGCAAGCCCAGGGCTGTCGGCGGCGAGGTTGTGAATGGGCTTTCCGGTCAGCGGCCGGCTGGAAGTGGTGGTGCGCCTCCCGGTCGACGACGGTCACGTCCACGGATGCCGACGCGACGCCTTCGCGGCGGCGAAGGGCCGAAGCCGCCGACGACGGTCACGACTCGATGGCGAGCGGTCATCGGCTCAGTCGTGCCTTGATGTGTAGCGTCGCCGGCGGACGGATCATGCCGAGCGGGCCGCTGCTCATGCCGAGCTTCGACTGGTCGACCGTCGCGGTCGCCTCGACCTCGAGTCCGTCACCGACAGGCCGAATGGTGGCGGGAAACTCGAGGAGCAAGACGTTACCCGCTGCTTCGAGATGGCCGACGATGTGAAGGATCTCGCCGGTCACGTTGTGGACGCGCGTCGAGGAGAACTGCACGCGCGGATGCTCAGTGATGTGGAAGAAGTCGGTCGAATGCAGATGCTTGTCGCGCGTCCTGTTGCCGGTGTCGACGCTATCGGCGTCGATCGTCATCTCGATCATCGTCCCGTTCGGCCCGATCTCGTACGAGCCGTCGAAACGCTCGAAGCGGCCGCGGACTGCGCTCACGCCCCAGAACGCCTTGACGGCGAACTCGACGAAGCTTTCGTCGGGGTCGACGGTCCAGCGCGCCGGTGCAATCACTCTCTGCTCTGTTGCCGTGATGGTCATCGCATCTCCTTTCGTGGAAGTGCGACGAACGTTGGCGGCGACCGCTGCCAGCCCACTGCCGCGGACGCGACCGCTGCTGCCATGGCCTGAGGTCGAGAGAGGGGCGTTCAGGGGGCCCGAGGAGTCCGCAGCGGCGCGCCTCCGCGACGGCCTCGAGTCGTGAATGGACCCGCAGCACTCGCAGAACGCCTCGCACGTGGTTGAGCACGGTCTCATGTGCGACACCGAGCGACGCGGCGATCTGTTCCGTCGAGGCGCCATGTGCGAGTTCGACGAGAACCTAGTGCTGGTGCGGCGTCCAATTTTGACTCGCGCCTGATGGACGGTCTCGGGAGCGACGACAAGCGAGAAGTGGTGACCGCGTGTCTCGCCGACGATCTCCGTCGCCCTAGCGTTCTGCAATCGAATGGACGCCGTCGCGATTGGGATGAACGCGGGGACGCGAATGTCGGACGATTGGCCGGGACTAGACGGACTCAGCCGTCGTACAGTGCACATCGCGCACGTCCCAACACTTACCCGACGGACATAGGGGACACCGACGCACTTCCGGCGTATAGATGGAGCGGCTTCCTAAAGCGGGCGCTTGGCCGCCGGGTAGGCAGCCAGGAGGACGAGCAGACCTAGTTGCGGCGGATTAGTGGACCTAACCGGACAGCTTTCAAACCTCGCGCCCGGCGTTCGCACGCTTCTCCGCATCGGGCAAGCCAACCGGGATCGCGCTGGCGCGCAGCGTCGAGATCGACGAGACTCGCACCGTGCCAGTTCCCGAAGTCCACTACGCCCGAAGCGGGGACATCGCCATCGCTTATCAAGTCGTCGGCGACGGCCGCCCCGACATCATCTTCGTGCGGGCAATCGCCGGCGACCTGCTCTCTACGTGGGAGCAGCCGCTCTTCGTCCGCCAGCTCGACGTCTTTGCGTCCTGTGGACGCTTGCTCATGCTTGACAAGCGCGGAACCGGACTGTCCGATCGTGTGCGCGAAGTGCATGCCGTCGAGACGGCGATGGACGACATTCGCGCAGTCATGGACGCGGCCAACTCGGAGCGAGCTGTGCTCTGGACGGGGACGTTTAGCACCGGCATCGGCGTGCTGTTCGCTGCGACGTATCCTGATCGTTGTTCGGGGCTTGTGCTCTTCGACCCGCGAGCGAAGGGGACGCAGTCTCCCGACTATCCGTGGGCACCGACCGAAGAGGAGTGGCGTGACCGGCTCGCCGCCGTTCGCGCCGGCTGGGGAGAACGATGGTTCTTGGAGGACCTCGCACGAGAGTGGGCCCCGGAGGTCGCAGGCGACGAAGGCTTTCGTGACTGGTTCGTGTGGCACATGCGGCGGAGTCTCAGCCCCGGCGCCGCGATGACCGCGTTCTGCGCTGCGATGGAGCTCGACGTTCGCGACATCCTCCCCACCGTCCGCGTGCCGACGCTCGTGTTCCCGCGTCCCGTCATGCCAGAAGCTGGCTATTACGTCGCGGAACACATTAAGGACGCGCAGGTCGTTGCGTTGCCAGACTTTGGTGGTCTCTACACCTGGACCGACGACAACGTCCACGAAACAGCGATGGAAGCGACGAAGAATTTCGTGTCGAGGTTGGAGCATCGGAGTGAGACGAACCGCGTCCTGGCAACTATCTTGTTCACGGACATCGTCGGCTCGACCGAACTCATGTCGCGGCTGGGCGATTCCAAGTGGCGGGATCTGCTCAAACGGCACCATGCAACGGTCCGCCGCGAGCTTTCACGCTACCGCGGTCGAGAGCTCGACACCGCCGGCGACGGTTTCTTCGCTGCATTCGACGGACCGGCACGCGCCGTCCATGCCGCCACCGCAATCCGCGACTCGCTTCGACCGCTCGGAATCGACATCCGCGCGGGCATTCACGTGGGGGAGTGCGAGATCAACGATGACAAGATCGTCGGCGTGGCAGTTTCGGTTGGCGCCCGAATCGCGGCCGTTGCCGGCCCAGGCGAGGTGCTGGTCTCGAGAACGGTGAAGGATCTGGTCGCGGGCTCAGGCCTCGAGTTCGAAGACCGCGGTGCGTACCACCTGAAGGGCCTCGCGGAGCCATGGCAGGTCTTCTCGGCCAACTAACGAGTGCTTACTGTTTTCGGGCGCCGGCCAGCCGGCCGGTAAGGCCGATGGAGCTAGCCGGACTCGAACCGGCGACCTCCTGGGTGCGATCCAGGCGCTCTCCCAACTGAGCTATAGCCCCGCGGTCGGCGAAGTGTAGCGGCGCCCGCGCCGCCGTCCTCCCGCCCGCAGGTCACGACTCGAGTAGCTCGCGCAGCGCGTGGTAGGCGGTCGCCTGGGCTTCCTGGATGCGCGGAATGTGCTCGGAGTGCGTGACGACGACGTGGTCGGCGAGCGCTTCCGCCGCGACCCGTCCGCCGTCGTAGCCGACGAACGCGATCGTGAGCAGCCGTCGCCGGCGCGCCTCGGCGAGCGCCTCGATCACGTTCGCCGAGTTTCCGCTGGTCGACAGCGCGACGACGGCGTCAGCCTCACTCCCGTAGGCGATGATCTGCCTGGCGAACAGCGCATCGGTGCCGATGTCGTTGGCGAGCGCGGTCAGAATCGCGGCGTCGGCCGTGAGATCGAGCGCGGGGTGAGCCGGCCAGCCCTGGGGCGCCGCGCGCAGATCGGCGACGAGATCCATTGCATCCGTGGCCGAGCCGCCGTTCCCGAACGCGAGCAGCTTGCCGCCCTGGTCGAACAGCTCGCACAGGGCCTCTGCCGCCGTGCTCAGCTCGCCAGCCGCGTCGGTTAGCGTCTGCTCGCGCAGCCGGCCGGCCTCCTAGGCTTTCGCGAGCACAGAGCGGCGGACGTCCTCCGCGACTCCGTCGAGGTCGGCGTCCCCCTGCTGGAGGAAGGGATAGAGGAACGCGGACGATCCGGCTCCGGCAGTCGAACTCGTGCAGTGCTCGAAGAACACGTGGACGAGCTCCCAGAGGACGTGGTACAGGGTCTCGACGAGCTCCTGCCGCACGAATGGGTCGTCCGTGGGCGGATCGAACCGCCACTCGACGCCGCCGACGGTCACCCGGAGCGGCTCGAACGCGATCACGCCGTCTCCTGGCACTGCGACGAGCTGGACGTCGGACTCTGCAACGGCGAGCGCGGGGAGCGCCCGCTTCCCCACGATCACGGGATGAACGAACTCGACCGCGACATGGTGTGCGTCCGACCAGGCCTGAGGCGAGCTGCCGAGCGCGAGCAGGCGTCCGCCCTGTAGGAACGTCTCCGCGAGCTCGCGACAGAGCCGTGCGATCCGCGCGGACTCGGCGCGGAAGAAGCGCTCGTTCGCCTCCGAGCGGCGCGCGAGCAGCTCGTCCACGAGCGTCAGGCCCGCGGTCTTCACGCGGGTAGCGACTCCGCGACGACAGTGCGCGCGAGCCACTCGCGCCACGCGTCCACGCCTTCC
>DASUXI010000315.1:0-8183 GCA_036377995.1 Gaiellaceae bacterium | reverse complement strand
GACTATGAGGCGGCGATCGGGCCGGAGACGGCAGTCCTCCTCCGCGTTCACCAGTCGAACTTCCGTGTCGTGGGCTTCACGGAGCAGCCTCGCCTCGAGGAGCTCGCGCAAGTGGCTCAGAGCCACAAACTCCCGCTCGTGGACGACCTGGGCTCGGGCGCGCTCGTGGAGATCGGGGACGAACCGACCGCGCGGGCGAGCCTCGCCGCGGGCGCTGACCTGGTGTGCTTCTCGGGCGACAAGCTGCTCGGCGGACCGCAGGCCGGCATCATCCTCGGCCGCGCCGACCTCGTCGAGCGCTTGCGCCGGCATCCGCTGCAACGCGCAATGCGGGCCGACAAGCTGACCCTCGCTGCGCTCGAGGGGACGCTCAGGCTCGCGCGCGACTCCCCGGACGAGATCCCCGTGCTGCGCATGCTGCGCGAGCCGGTCGAGTCCGTCCGGGCCCGTGCGGAGCGGCTCGCGGAGAGTGTCGGAGGCGAGATCGAGGAGACGGTCGCGCGCGCGGGCGGCGGCGCGCTCCCCCTCGCCGAGCTGCCGAGCTTCGCCTGCGCCGTCGAGGAGCGGCTCGCCGCTTCTCTACGCGCCGGCGACACGCCCGTGATCGGCATCGTCCGAGACGGACGCCTGCTGCTCGATTGCCGAACGCTCACGGACGGCGAGGCCGACGAGGCCGCGCGCGCGATTGTGGCAGCGCGGGGTTGAGCACCACAGATCCCAATGCCGTCCTCTGGGGGCTCGTCCGTGGCGCGACTGCCACGAAGGCGCTCGGCATTGCGGCGGACCTCGGGATCGCGGATCTGCTCGCGGATGGGCCTCAAGTGGTCGACGAGCTCGCCGCCGAGGTCGGCGCGGAGCCCGACACACTGAACCGAATCCTGAGGGCTCTCGCGAGCGACAGTGTCTTCGCGGAGGAGAAGCCCCGGTTCTTCCGCAACACGGACGCCTCCGTCCTGTTGCGGCGCGACAGCCCGGGCAGCTGGCGGGAGTTCGCTCACCTGTTCGCAGGCGTCTTCCACGCTGCGATCGGTGAGCTCGACCCGTCCACGACGAAACCCACGTTCTCGCGGAGGTTCGACAACGACTTCTGGTCCTGGCTCGCGGGGAATCCCGAGGAGCGCGCCACGTTCGACGCGGCGATGGCCGGCGGGAAAGAGCGCAGCTCCGAGCGGCTCGCCGCGCTCGACTGGCGCGGTGACGAGACCGTCGTGGACGTCGGAGGCGGCAACGGCGCGCTGCTCACCGCGCTGATCGGGTGGCTACCACGTCTGAGCGGTGTGGTGTTCGACCTTCCTGAGACCGATCGCGACGAGGCGAGTCTGGACGACAGAATCACCTTCGTTGCCGGGAATTTCTTCGAAGGCATCCCGCGAGGCGACGCCTACGTACTGTCGGGGATCCTCCATGACTGGGACGACGAGCGCGCAACGGCGATTCTCCATGCGGTCCGGGCCGCGGCACCTCCGGGAGCCCGTCTGCTCGTGATCGATTCCGTGATCGAGCCGGGCAACGATCCCAGCGGCGCCAAGTGGCTCGACCTCCTGATGCTCGTCCTCGAGTCGGGCCGCGAGAGGACCGAGCCGGAGTGGCAGGCACTCCTCGAAGGTGCCGGCTTCGCCGTCGACCGAATCGAGGACGGTCTCATCCAGGCGCGATGCCGCTGACGGTCGGCACCGCGGGGCACATCGACCACGGCAAGACGTGGCTCGTCCGAGCGCTGACCGGCAAGGACACCGACCGGCTTCCCGAGGAGCACGCACGCGGCATCTCGATCGACCTGGGCTACGCGCCGCTCGAGCTTCCCGACGGACGGACGCTCTCCGTCGTCGACGTGCCGGGTCACGAGCGGTTCGTGCGCACAATGGTCGCGGGCGCGACCGGCATCGACCTCTTTCTCCTCGTCGTCGACGCGGGCGAAGGCACTCGACCGCAGACCCACGAGCACCTCTCGATCCTTCGGCTGCTGGGAGTGGAACGCGGTGTCGTCGCCGTGACGAAGGCAGATGCGGTGGACGCCGAGACGCTCGAGCTCGCGCTCGAGGAAGCCCGGGAGCTCGTGCCGCAGGCCGAGGTCGTCGCAGTGAGCGCGAAGACGGGCGCCGGGCTCGACGAGCTGCGCAGCGCCCTCGCTCGCGCGGCCTCGGAGAACGCGCGTGAGGAGGCGCCCACGCGTCTCCACGTCGACCGGGTCTTCACCCTGCGCGGGATCGGCACGGTCGTCACCGGAACGCTCTGGTCCGGGCGGGTCGCCGCCGGAACGACGCTACGTGCCGAGCCACTCGGCCGCGAGGTCCGTGTCCGCAGCGTCCAGGTGCACGACCACGCGGTCGACGCCGCGGAGGCCGGCCAGCGCGTTGCGGTGTCGCTGCCGGGGGTCGAGCGTCGCGAGCTGCGCCGCGGCGATGTGCTCGTCGAGGCCGGCGCCTACCCGCTGAGTTACCGCCTCGACGTGGAGGTCGAGGAGCTGGCGCCCATTCCCCCACGGGTGCTCGTCCATCACGGCACGTCGACCTCTCTGGCGCGGGTCGCGCGGGCCGGGCGGTTCGCTCAGCTCCGCCTCGAGCAGCCGGTCGTGGCCGCCCACGGAGATCGGGTCGTCCTCCGGGCCGGGACGACGGTGGGCGGCGGACGCGTCGTCGACCCTGCCCCGCCGAGACATGCGGACCTCGCGCGCTTCGAGCGGAGTGCACGCGGGGAGAAGAACGTCCACGCGCCGGTCCGCGGCGAGCACGGAGGCTGGACCTTCTCGGATGCATGGCTCGCCGACTTCCGCGAGAGCCTGGACAGGCAGCTCGAGGCTGCGGACCCGCTCGATCCCGGCGTCCCCGCGCCCACCGAGCCGTGGGCCGGCGCTGTCCTCCCGCATCTCGGTCTCGAGCGGCGCGGCTCTCTGCTCTACCGGCCGGGCGCCTCCGGCTCGCTCGGCGCCCGCGAGGCGGAAGCGCGAGAGCTGGAGTCGAGGCTCGGCCTCGTCCCGGTCAAGCTCGAAGATGCGAGCCTTGCGCGATTCCTCGAGGAGCAGGCCCGGCTCGTCCGAGTCGGCGACGGCTACGCCGTTTCGCCCGAGGCGTACGTCCGCGCGCGCGCCGTCCTGGTCGACGAGCTCGAGAGCGTCGGCCGCATCACGCTGGCGCGTTTCCGCGACCTGCTCGGCGCGTCGCGAAAGACGACGCAACTACTGCTCGAGCGCTTCGACGCCGACGGCGTCACGCGCCGTGTCGGCGACGAGCGCGTCCTACGCCGCTCGACTTCGCGTCGCTAAGAGGGCCGCGACCGCAATCGCGGGCGCAACGAGTGACGCGACGAGAAAGGGAGGGCCGGAGTTCCAGGGCGTCGCCGCGAACCAGCCGACGAGAGGCACTGTGCCGAGAACGACGATCGCGGCGCGCCCTCGAGGTCGCATCACGGCGGCGAAGAGCGCGGCCGCTCCGACGAGCGTGAACATCCCCTCGCCAACCGAGATCCCCCGCTCGTAGCCGTGGATGACGGCGAGACGAAAGCACGCCGCCGCGAAGAGCGCGTAGACGACTCCGCCGACGCCGAGCACCAGGTTCGACGGCCTCCCCACGTTCAGAACTCTTCTCGGGCGTATGCGGGATCGGCGAGAGGCGACGCCGACCCGATCTCGTCGAGCACGGGTGTGTGTGCATGCAGTGGCACCCGGGGAATCACGATCGCGGCGACGCCGGCGCACGCCGCGACGACGGCGGAGATGGCGAAGGCGTGCGTGAAGCCGGCGTCGGTGGAGATGCCGGCGATGGCACTGGCAGCGAGGACGGTTGCGGATACCTGGGAGCCGAGCGACGCACCGACGGAGCGGACCAGCGCGTTGAAGCCGGTGGCCTCGCCCGTCTGCGCCGGCGGGACCGCCTCGATGATCAGGTTGGGCATCGCGGCGAACGCGAGGCCGATGCCGGCCGACATGACGAGGCTGAACGCGACGACCTCGCCCTGGCTGCCGTGCGCGACGGCGAGCAGAGCAAGGCCGGCGGCAGTGAGGAAGCCGCCGGCTGAGAGCGGCACCTTGTTCCCGATCCTGCCGCCGACGATCCCCGAGAGCGGCCCGAACGCCAGCATCGCGAACGACCCGGGCAGAAGCAGCAGCCCGGCACGAGTTGCATCGACGCCGAAGCCGTAACCGGTGGAGGTCGGGGCCTGGGCGAGCGTCGGGATCAGGATGAAGGAGCCGAACATGCCGAAACCGACGAGGAGTGTCGCGAGGTTCGTCAGCAACACCGGCGGCTTCGACAGCGCCTCGATGTCCGCGAGCGGCTGCGGCGTCCGACGCTCGAGAGCGATCCAGAAGGCGAGCACGACGAGGCCGACCGCGATCAGCAGGACGGTACGGGTGCTGCCCCAGCCGACACTGTGCGCCTGGGAGATCGCGATCAGCGGCAGCACGAGCCCGACCGCGAGCACGACCGCGCCCCGCAGGTCGAGCCGCGCGGGGGTGCGAATCGGCGATTCCGGCACGAGCAGCTCCGTCGCGGCGGCGGCGCCGAGGCCCATCACTGCGCCCAGCCAGAAGATCCAGTGATAGGTGAGGTGGTCGACGAGGATGCCGCCGAGGACGAGGCCGATGCCCCCGCCGATGCCCGCGATCGCGGACATGAGGCCGATGCCCCGTGCGACGCGCTCACGCGGGAACTCGTCGCGGATGATCGCAAAAGCAGAGCGGGAAGATGCCGCCGCCGACGCCCTGGACGATGCGGCCCGAGACGACGATCCACAGGTCGGCCGACAGCGCCGCGACCACGGAGCCGCCTGCGAACGCAAGGAGGGCGATCACGAGCAGGCGCCGCTTGCCGTACATGTCGCCGAGTCGCCCGACGAGCGGCGTGAAGACCGCCGCGGCGACCAGATAGCCGGTCAGCGTCCAGGTGACGCCGCTCGCGTCCGTGTGGAGAGCGCGCATGAGATCGGGGAGCGCCGGGAGGAGCGTCGTCTGAGCTAGCGCGAACGCGAGCGCCGCGACGCCGAGGATGAGCAGCGTGCGCGATGTGTGCGGCCGATCCGAGTGTGGGTGGACCACGCGGCCACGGAGGCTAGCGAGGTGCCGGTAGCTCGGCTCGCGGCGCTCGGGTCCCCGGCGTCCGGCTAGGGCGATGTGACGCTGAAGGCAGCCCGCGGCGTCCACCTGCCGTAGGCGTCTCGTGCCCGGATGGTGACCTTGTACGTTCCCGGCCCGATCAGACGCGGCTTCACCAGCCAGTTCACCCGCCAGCCCGTCCGACACGAGAACGGATAGATGCGAGCGGGCTTGACTCCGCGAGGCACGATCCAGTCGTTTGATGCTTTCTCGACGCCATTGAGGTCTCGTCGCTCGCTCACCGCGATCATCGAACGTGGTCCCGAGCTGAAGCAGATTCGGAGACGAAGGTCTACCGTCCTCGCCGCCCTGTCGACGGTCGCTTTCATGATCGTCAGGCTGGGCAGTCGAGTAGCCCCGGCTGCGGTGGGCGCCGTAGCGAGAAGACCCACCAGCATCGTGGCCGTAAGGACGACCCGAGTACGAACGGGGCTCCGCGTCTTTCGCCTACTAGCCGAAATGGCCCCCAACGAAAGCAACCGTACCCGACCGAAGTTCTCAGTCGAAGTGGGCCGCCCCGGTCCCGTTCATACCGGGGCGGCCCTACCGGTTAGCTAGTGAGGCTGCGACACCTGGAAGCAGGCAACGTCGTACTGAGAAACCGCGGCACCGTTCGCCGGCGTCAACGTCGTCTGCCCGTTGCCGGCGTACATCTGGCCGGCGACTCCACCCGCGGGATTCGTCGACGACGGCTCGTTGAACGCCGAGCCCGGCGCCGACGCCGCGTGACCGGGCTCCATCGGAGCAGTCGAGCTCAGACAGCTCTGCGAAGGCTGACCGTTCGTGCCCGGCGATGCGGCCGGTGCCGGAGCGACGACGACTGCAGCGAGGACACCAACCACCGCTGTGAACGCAAAAAGGCGGTACATGCCGTACCTCCTCTCGGAGTAAGGCCTGCCACTCGATGCACTACGGCCGACAGTCAAAAACGGTTTCTAGCGCCTCGGACGAGTCAGATGCGCCCGATACGCTGCCCGATCGTAAGCGAGCCGAGCGCGACGGCAACCTGGCCAAGCTCAGGGTGAGCAGCTCTGGTTCCTCGGGACCCTGGCCACGATCAAGGTGCCGGGTGAGGCGAGCGCCGCTTCGGGCGGCTTCTCTGCCTCGTGTGGTGAGACCGCACGTCTCCATGAGGCACTGCCCACTGTCGGCAGCGGCGTGAACACCGGCAGGGCGGCGATGCTACTGAAGACTTTGCGCTGTCATACGTAGATCTTCGCAAGGGCGTTCAGCGGAGGCCCCGATGGCCGGCTCTGCAATTCGACGGAGACTTGAGAGAGTCAAGCGATCTGGAGGTGTGAGCAATGAGCGCGACCATTCCAACCAGGCACGCTCCGGAACGGACTGACGAGCCGACGGTTGTGGCCGGCCGAGCAGACGCGGAGCTACGTGACGCGGCAATCGCCAATCTCAAGCGCAAGCGCAAGTTCGTCCAGGACGCCGTCGGCTACGTCACGGTCAACGGCGTGCTCTGGCTGATCTGGGCCCTGACCGACAGGTCGACGGATGGCGGCATGCCATGGCCTGCCTGGGTCTCGGCGATCTGGGGCTTTTTCCTCGTAATCGACGCCTGGCGGGCGTTCGGCCGCTGGCCCGCAAGCCTGCACCGGCCGATCACCGAAGCGGACATCCAGCGTGAGATGAAGCAACCGTGGAAGGATTAGCAGCAAGACGAGGCTCGGGGCCGACCTCCCGCACCATGGCCTGAGAACGGGGAGCATGCGAGACATCGCGGCGATGAACCAGCGTCGGGAGGGCGACGATTCGAGCTACAGGTTCTCGCGGCGGCGCAATCCCATACCGCGATCCAACGTGCGAAATCCGAGTCGTCGGTAGAACACTTCGAGGTCGGCGTCGCAACAGACATCGATCATGTAGAGGTGTTCGAGCTGCGTGAGGAGTCGCCGCACGAGTTCGGTTCCGATCCCACGGCGTTGATGTGACGGCAGCACTTCCAGAAGCGGAATGAACGCGCTGAGGACGCCGTCGCTGATCGCAGTCGCGAAGCCGACGACAGCGGCGTCATCGACCGCAATCGCCACGGCATCACTGCCGCGGAGCAGTTCCAGGTGCCGTTCCGGGCTGGGCGGGCTGGGCCAACCGACGAAGAAGCCCGACAGTTGGATGGGACGTAACCCCTCCGCACTCTCTACGTAGCTCAGCATCCGGGCAGGCACATCCGATCGATGACGAAGATCGCTCTGATTTCTGTAGGGACCTGTCCGACTTCGCGTGCGCCGCTGGTCATCGCTGCTCCTCCTGCCAGGAGTTGCGCAGCGGTAAGAGTTGCAGAGAGAGGGGCTTTCGCCCCTCTCTCTGCGCCAGTGACAATTAGACCTAGCGTCTGCTCGGCGTGCTCGCCAGCAGCGCCTCGGGCGAGAACTCGCGCAAGATGAACTCGTCGTAGCCGAACAGCGTCGCGGTCAGCGATGAGATCACGCGCGCGCCGTCGAGCGGCGTCAGATGCTCCTTCTCGACCGCGAGCTGGACCTCCTTGACGAGCCGCTGTGCGACCTGCCACTTCGGCTCGATCACGCGGCCAAAGTCGGTCGGCTTCATCGACGAGAACTGCTGCACGAGAGACGGTGTGACCGTTGCCGCCATGAACAACCCCCCTTCAAGGTCGGAGAACGGTGCGGTCCGACGCTAGCAACGACCCGTCGAACGGGATCCAGGCGGCAAGCGGGTTTCGCGCTGGTTGCGCGGGCGCCGATTTCCCCGCAAAGTGCGCCGAAAACGACGTCACCACAAAGCGATCGCGCAGTCGTGACGCGACAACGAACTGGTCTGTCCGTGGGGTGATTCGGCGCGAGATACTCAAGCCTTCGCGGATGCCCATTTTGACCAAGATCACAGAGCGGGTCTATTGGATGCCGCCCGGGCCGCCGGACCGTCCATCGCTGTGCGCGGTCGTGGGTGATCGGCGCACGGTCATGCTGGACGCTGGTTCCTCGCCGGCGCACACTCGGACATTCCTCGACGCGCTCTTTGCAGAGAGCGGCGCGCGTCCAACCGCCGTCCTCTACTCGCACTCTCACTGGGATCACGTGCTCGGCGGGGCTGAGGTGGGCGGGATGGTGATCGCGCATGCGCT
>DASUXI010000314.1:0-11072 GCA_036377995.1 Gaiellaceae bacterium | reverse complement strand
CCGACGGCGCCGCACCCGACGATGCAGACCCTCACCGGTACGAGGCTTCCTTCGCCTTGACCAGCCGGTAGACGGCCGTGTGCAGCGGCGCGTCCACCCCGTGGCGCTCCGCCTCGCGCACCAGCGCGCCGTTGATGAGCTCCACCTCGGTCGGCCGACGCGCGTCGACGTCCTCGAGCATGGACGGATAGTGGGCGCTGCCGCGCTTCGTGGCCAGGACGTTCATCTCCCAGGGATCGTCGTGCAACTCGACACCGGCCGCCGTGGCAACTCGCTTGCCCTCGCTGACGAGGTCGTGGACGAGATGCCCGAGATCGGACGGCTCGGACTCGGCGGCGAAGTGCGGATCGTGCCGGAGCCCGGTGAGCGCCGCCACCCCGTTCACGGTGGCGTTGAAGATCAGCTTCGACCATTGCGCCGGCAGGAGGTCTGGCATCGCCTCCGCCTTCAGGCCGGAGTCGACCATCAGGTCCGCGATCTCCTGGACGCGCTCGAACGGCGTCTCCCCGTAGGGACCGAGCCAGGTGGGCGTGTCCAGGATGTACTCGACGTGTGTGTCCGAGTGCTTCGTGCCGCTCATGAAGGTGACGGCTGACACGAGCGGCCAGTCACCGCGCCGGCGCAGCACGTCCTCGGCGCCGAGACCGTTCTGGACGGTCATGATCGTCGCCCCTGGAACGTGCCCTGCGAGTGCGTCGGCCGCCGCGTCGAGCCCTGTGGCCTTCGTCGCCACGATCCCGAGGTCGAACTCCGGCAACGCGCTCGCACTCGATGCCGCGGTCACCCGGGCGGTGAAATCGTGGCGGCCGGTGACGCGGAGCCCCTTCTCGTTGAGGGCGCGCGCATGCTCGTCACGGCGCGTGAGGACGAGCACGTCCGTCACCGTTGCCAGGTGCGCGGCGAGGAGGCTGCCGATCGAGCCGGCCCCGACGACGCAGACCCTCACGCCGAGAGCCCGCCCATGAAGGAGCCGGCGACGGTCAAGCCGGCTGCGGCGCGAGCTTCTCGCGGAGATAACGCAGATACGGCGCCGAGTCGATCGGGCTCCCTACCACCCGCTCGATCGTCTCCTGCGGCGTGAACTTCCGGCCGAGCCGGTAGAGATGGTCGCGTAGCCAGTCGCGAAGCTCGCCGAACTCGCCCCGCTCAAAGCGATCGTCGAGGTCGCCGAGGTCCTCGCTCAGCCGTTCCCAGATCTGCACGGAGATGACGTTGCCGAGCGCGTAGGTCGGGAAGTAGCCGAAGCCTCCGGCCGCCCAGTGCATGTCCTGAAGGACGCCGCGGGCGTCGTCCGGCACCTCGACGCCGAGGTACTCCTCCATCCGCTGGTTCCACGCGGCCGGAAGGTCGGACAGCGGCAGGCGCCCCTCGATCAGATCCTGTTCGAGCTCGAAACGGAGGACGATGTGCATGTTGTAAGTGACTTCGTCGGCGTCGATCCGGATGAACGAGGGATGAACCCTGTTCACGGCGCGGTAGAAGGACTCCTCGTCGACGGATCCCAGTTGCGCCGGAAACGTCTGCTGCAGGGCGGGATAGAAGTGGCGCCAGAAGGAACGGCGGCGGCCCACCAGGTTCTCCCACAGGCGGCTCTGGGACTCGTGCACGCCGAGCGAAACGCCGGTTCCGAGCGGCGTCCGCGCCAGTGACCGGTCAACGCCCCACTCGTAGACCCCGTGGCCGAACTCGTGCATCGTCCCGAAGAGCGAGCTGAGGTCCCGCGGGCGGAAGGTCGTCGTCAGGCGGATGTCACCTGCACCGGGCGACGACATGAATGCGTGGGGCGTGTCGTAGAGCGTCCACTCGTCGTCCGTGTAGCCGAACTTGCGTGCGATCTCGAGACCGAACTCGCGCTGCCGGTCGACGTCGAAGTCGCCGGCGAGAAAGGAGCTGTCGACGTCGCCATTCTCCGCGGTCGTCTTGATCAGCGGCGGCAGCTCCTCCTTCAGCCCCGAGAAGATCTCCCTCACCTCCGCGGTGGTCATCCGCGGCTCGTAGATGTCGAGTAGGACGTCGTACGTCTCGTCAGGCCGGTCGAAGCACTCGATATAGCGGTGAAGGAGCTCGAGGTTCGTCTCCAGAGCAGGACGCAGCCCTTCGAAGTTCGATTCCGCCTTGGCAGGTCCCCAGGCCGCGAGCCCGAGAGCGCCGGCGCGGCTGAGCTCTCCGACGAGCCTGGGCGGAACACGGCTGGCCTTCTCGAAGTCGCGCCGGGTGACCCGGATGAGGCTCGCCTCGAAGGAGTCGTAGGGGGAGCTCTCCTCGAGGTCGCGCAGCTCGTCGAGGAGCTGCCCGATCTCGGACGTGACGAAGCGCTCCTGCGCGAGCCGGCCGACCGTTCCGAGCGCATCGGCGCGGGCTGCCGCGCCCGCGCGAGGCATGATCACCCGCTCGTCCCAGCCGAGGAGCGTGCCCGCGTTCCGCAGGTCGGCGACCTCGGCCAGACGTTCCTTCAGGCGCTCGAACGCGGGGTCGCTCATGGCCGAGACTTTGTCAGAAGGGCCCGGGCCGACGTGACGGGCAGCGAGAACTCACGTCCGCCCGTGATCCCGCTCGGCCGCACGATGAGCACGAGTGCCATGAATGCGCCGACGACGACCACGCGTGTTCCCGCGGGTAGGTCCAGGAGGCGCCCGAAGACGTGGACACCGTTCTCGGCCTCCGCCAGGAACGAGTCGACCGCGCTCACCGCCACCGCCCCGACGACCGCGCCCCACAGGCTTGTCGCACCGCCGATGACCAGCATCGCGAGCGTGATGAAGGTGAGGTCGAGGTAGACGGACTCCGTGTTGACCGGCAGCAGATGGACGTACAGCGCCCCGGCCAGACCGGCCAGCCCTCCGGACAGCATGAAGGCCACGAGCCGCTGCCCGTATACGGATACGCCGACCGCGCGCGCCGCGGCGGCGTCCTCCCTCGTCGCGCGCAGCATCCGGCCGTATCGGCTGCGCTGATAGAGGTAGGCGACGACGACCGCGATGAGCGCACCGACCATGGCCTGGAGCAGGCCAGTCGTCTCGGGCACCGCCGAGAAGGTCGTCACACCCGGTCCGATCTTCTCCCAGTAACGGAGCACGTTGTGCGTGATCTCGAGCACGCCGAAGGTCGCGATCCCCGCGGCAAGGCCTGACAGCCTCATCAGCGGTAGCCCGACCACGAGCGCGAAGGTCGCCCCGACTGCGGCCGCAAGCGCCAGCGAGGACGCGTTCCCGACGGTCGTGTCCCGTAGGAAGCCGAACAGGCTCGGCATGATCGCCGGCTTCTCGGCGAGGGGGATCGAGAGGATGCCGCCCGTCCACGCGCCGACGGCGACGAAGCTGACATGGCCGAACGAGAGCACCCCCGAGTTGCCGATGAAAACGTAGAGCGCGACGACGATCACGATGTTCACGAGCGTCGTGATCACGTACGTCTGGGTCGAGGTGGAGACGATCGTCCCGACGAGCGCCACCGCGCCCACGAGCAGCGCGGGCGCGAGGAGCTCGACGATCCGCGTAACGCGGAGATGCGTCACAGACGCTCCACGGCCTGCCCGCCCGCACGCGTGAACAGGCCCCCGGGCCGGATCAGCAGCACGAGGATCACCGCCGCGAAGAGGAACGATGGCAGGTACTGGCTCTTGTCCGTCGGCAGGGCTCCGCCGAGGAACCCCGAGGCGAAGCCGATCGCGAACCCTCCCAGAGTCGCGGGGACGAGCCGGTTCATCCCCCCGAGCACGACGCCTGCGAGCACGAGAATCGTGTCCCGCAGCGCGAAATCGGGAGTGACGAGCGGTGTCTCGACGGTCATCATCACCGCGACCGTCGCCGCCAGGAGACCGGAGATCAAGACAGCGGCGCCGATCACCCGGTTGGCCCGCACGCCCAGGAGCCGCGCCGTGCGGAAGTCGAGAGCGGCGGCCCGCATGTGCAGCCCGACGCTCGTCCTTCCGAGCACTGCCACCAGCACGAGGAGGCAGCCGATCGCCACCGCGGTCGTGACGATCGAGATCTTCCTGATGTCCACGCCTGAGATCGTCACGGGCTGGTTCAGCGTCGCGAGCGAGGCGGCGATCTTCCCCAGCGAGCCGAACCAGAGGAGGGCGATGCTCTGGAGCAGGAATGCCACTGCGAAGGTCGCGACGAGCATGACCGCGGGCGAATGAGCACGGAGCGGGCGGAAGACGACGCGGTCCATCGCCAGCGTGAGGACGAGGACGACGCCGAAGCAAAGGAGGATCCCTTCCCAGACCGGCCAACCGCGCTCGGACGCGACCGCGAGCGCGTACGCACCGGCCATGATCAGCTGGCCGTAGGCGAAGTTGACGAGCCTGAGCACGCCGAACACGAGGCCGATCCCGACCGCCATCAGTGCGTAGAGCCCACCTTGTCCCATCGCGTCCGCCAGGGTCTGCCAGTCGGCGCCGAGCACGGTTGCGACGAGCGTCGAGCTCATGCGAAGTAGGCGGCGACGAGTTTCTCGGTGTCCCCTGCAGCCTCAGGCCCGAGCGTGAGGCGAAGGCTCCCGTTCGAGAGCACGTATGTGCGAGAGGCGAGCGCGACGGTTCGCTGTGCCCGCTGCTCGACCAGGAGGACGGCGATTCCGGCGGCGCTGATCTCCTGGAGCGCCGAGAAGACGAGGTCGACCACGCGCGGTGCGAGCCCGAGCGACGGTTCGTCGAGCAGCAGGACATCGGGGGCGGCCACGAGCGCCCGACCGATCGCGAGCTGCTGCTGCTGCCCTCCGGAGAGACTGCCGGCGGGCCTCTTTCGGAACTCCTCGACGATCGGGAAGAGCGCAAAGACGCGCTGTAGGTCCGCGTCGTGGTCGCCGCGCCCACGGCGGCCGGCCAGGCCGAGCCGCAGGTTCTCCTCGACACTGAGCTCGGCGAAGATCCGGCGTCCCTCCGGCACCAGAGCGATCCCCCGGCGCGCGATCGCCTCTGGATCTCGACCGACGATCGACTCTCCGCCGAGCCGGACGTCGCCGGCGCTCGGGCGCATCAGGCCCATGACCGCGTGCAGCGTGGAGGACTTGCCGGCGCCGTTCGGCCCGATCAGCCCGACGATCTCGCCGCGGTCGACCTCGAGCGAGAGGCCCCGCAGGGCGTGGACGGCGCCATGGCGGACTTCGAGCGCTTCGAGCCGGAGCGCGGGATCACTCACGCGTCGGCCCCGCCTTCGTGCACCGCGCTCTCACCGAGATAGGCGGCCGCGACGTCGAGGTTGCCCCGGATGTCGCCAGGAGTGCCCTCGGCGAGGGTGCGGCCCTGGTCGAGCACGTGAATGCGGTCGCAGAGATCCATGATCAGCGCCATGTTGTGATCGATCAGCAGCACGCCGGCGCCGTGGTCTCTCTGCACGGTGCGGACGGCCTCGGCAAAGCCCGACACCTCGGCGTCCGGCAGGCCGGCGGCAGGCTCGTCGAGCAGGACGAAGCGTGGATCCGTCGCGAGCGCGCGCGCGACTCCGAGCCGGCGCTCGTCGCCCTGCGCAAGCGCCGCCGCGGGCCCGTCTGCATTCTTCGCGAGCCCGAGCAGCTCGAGCAGCTCCTGAGCGCGATCCCGGGCAGAGCGCGTCGAGCTGCCCGCGCCGATCGCCGCGACCTCGACGTTCTCGCGAACCGACAGCCCTCGAAACGCGTGGCTGTGCTGGAAGGTTCGCGCGAGGCCCGCCCTCCCGCGGCGGTTCGGCTTCCAGCGCGTCACGTCACGGCCCTCGAGCTCGACCGATCCGGCCGTGGGACGGTCGAAGCCGGTCAGGATGTTGACGAGCGTCGACTTGCCGGCGCCGTTCGGCCCGATCAGGCCGACCACCTCTCCACGGTGGAGCTCGAGCGTGACGTCGCGTAGGGCCTCGACGCCCTCGAAGGACCGCGAAACGGCGGAGGCCCGGAGCGTTTCTCCGGGCCTCCCCTCGAGGTCGTCCGAGCTTGCTGCGGCCAAGCGTCCCTAGATCTTCGGGACGACCTTGGCGCGGATCAGGCCCACGACCTTCGGCACGTTGTCCTGGATGCGGATCACGCGGTAGCGCCGTCCGAAGACGGTGTGCAACGTCCGCGAGAAGCTGACGTTGCCGGAGATGGTCGGCACGTTCCTGAACTTCTCCATCACCTTGGCGAGCACGATTCCCTTCGTCGATCCCTTCGCCCGCTTGATCGCCGTGACAACGCCGTCGATCGCGGAAGGACCGGTGATGAAGCCGCCAGTCCCTGCCTTGACCTGCTTCGCGAGCGTGTTGACCGCCTTGACGGGGTCGTCCCCGAAGGAGGACGCGAAGGTCACGAACCAGTAATTGGTCACCTTCGGATTGGTCGGAAGCCAGTACGTTCCGTCACCCGCCCACGAGTTCAGGATCGGCGTGTTGTTCCCGAGGGAACGAAGGCCGCTCACGAAGGTCGAGAGAGCACCGAACGCCCCGGCCGTCGACGTCACGATCACGTCGGCCTTGACGCCGTTCAGACGGCTGACGGCGTTCTGGACGTTGTTGCCTCCGAGCGACTGGTACGTCTCGCTCGCGACGATCTTGCCTCCGAGTTGCTTGAACCGGGCCTCGAAGGCCTGCACGACGTTCCTGAAGTAGATGATGACCGTGTCGGTCGCGAGCGCAGCCCGCTTCCAGCCGCGGTTCCAAGCGTACTGGGCCATCGCGGAGCCCTCGTCCTGGGCGACGTTCCCGAAGCTGAACGCGAGCCGCCCCTTCGAGCCGAAGCGCTTCGGCCCCATCTGGTCCGTGCCGATGCACGGGGCGACCGCGAGCACGCCGCGGTTGATCGCAGTCTGGACGACCGGCGCCGCGAGCTCGACGTCGCAGGTCGTGAAGAGAATGTTCGCCTTCTGGTCGAGCAGCTGGAGAGCGCAGGCCTTCGCGGTCTCGGGCTTGTTGCCCTGAGTGTCACACGTCTGGATCTCCAGCTTGCGGCCGAGGACGCCGCCCTTCGCGTTGATCTGGTTGACCCTGAGCTTCGCGGCGGCGAGGGCCGGGTTGTCGAACGGGGCCATCGCCCCGGTGCTGTCGAACGCCCAGCCGATCACGATCGGCGCTTTCGCGCTCGCGCCGTCGCGTCCCGCGGTTGCGGCCAGCGCGCTTCCAATCAGGGCAAGCGCCGTCACCACCGCAGCGGCGATCACCCACCTTCCTCGACCTCTCATCTACTTCCTCCTCCTTGGTTCGTCGCAAGTCGATTACACGGCACCGGGCGATACCTCCTGTACAGGGCTTCGGATTCGCCCTGCCCAGACATGCTCGAAAGCCTCCTTGCCCGCCCGAACGATCTGATCTGCCGGCTGATCCCAGAGGGAGTCGGCGTACGCGTTCCCGAACGTGCCGTTGTCCGAGAAGATCTCGAGGTCGTAGAAGCCGTCCCAGCCGGCGCGGTCGAGCGCGCCGATGATCGCCGGCAGGTCGGCGATCCCGTCTCCCGGCAGGACGCGGTCCGCCCAGCCGCGGGTTGGCTCGCGCCAGTCGGCCACGTGAACGCCCACGAAGCGGTCGGCGTAACGCTCGATGTCCGTGAAGAGGCCGGCGCTGTTCCAGAGGTGCCACGTATCGAACTGGATTCCGATCGCGGGCCGGTCGACTTCCTCGAGCAGGTCGACCGCCTCCCGAAGCGACCGGATCATCGTCCAGTCCTCGCCGCCGACCCGGTTGATCGGCTCGAGGCCTACCCTGACATTGGCGCGAACCGCCTCGTCGCCGATCAGCCGCAAACCGTCGACAACCGTCTCACGGTCGTCGCCCGGCCCGGTGAGGCAGACGATTGCGCTCGGCCCGAAGCGGGCCAGGCGGTGCAGCGAGCCGCAGATGGCGTCGATCCGCTCGTCGGGGTCGGCAGGCCCATCCATCAATGCGAGCGGCAGGATGGACGGCACCGCCGGGACAGCGGACGCGGCGGCCAGGCCGGACGAGGCCAACACCCTGAGGGCCTCCTCGTCGCCGCCCACGGGCAGCTTGATCTCCCAGATACCTATGCCGTCGACGCCCGCGGACGCGTACGCGCGGACATCTTCCGCAAACGTCGACGCCAGGGTCGTGACTTGCGAGATCGAGAAACGCGGCCGGATGCAGGGAATCCTACGCCCGCCCGGCCCCTGCGAACCCGCTGAACCGGCGAGCGAGCCGCGTGACGACCGGCGGCCGCAGCAGCTCCTTCGCGACGAGGGTCCCCGAGCCGGCCCCGAGCCCCGGCCCCGGCCAGGTGCTCGCCCCGATGTGGAAGAGGCCCTCGACTCCCGTGCGGTGGCCCGGCTGCCGCGCGAACGGACGCCAGAGGAAGTTCTGGTCGAGCGCCAGTGAGCCCGAGTACGGATCCCCCTGCTGAAGGTTGACGTTCGCTGCCTGCAGGTCGGCCGGGGAGAGGACGACACGCCCGACCAGCGCCGACTCGAGATTCGTCACGTGCCGCGCGATACGTGCCTGGATCCTGTCGGCGTAGTGCTCTCTCAAGGATTCCGTCCAGCTCCCGTCGCCGATGTCGAGCTCGCCTGCGGCGTCCCCCTTGATCCGCCACGGGAGCTCCTGGAGCTGGATCCAGAGCAGGCCGCGACCCGCAGGCGCGCGTGACGGATCCACGGCGAGCGGCTGGCCAACGACGATCGTCGCCTCCGCCGGTAGGAGGCCGCGCTCGGCCTCGTTGACCGCGCGTGAGACGCCATCGAGCCCCGGTGTGACGTGAACCACGGCCGTCTCGGAGAGCCGGTCGTCGCCGCTCCAGCGCGCCGGCTCGGAGAGGGCGAAGTGGATCTGCATCTCCGACCGGCCGAAACGGAACCCCAACGCCGCCTTGCGAACGTCCGTAGGGATCTCGCCTGTGTCGAGCAGGCGGCCGTAGAGCTGGGAAGGTGTCACGTTGCAGACGACGGCGCGCGACGCGGTCACGACGTCGCCGCCGGCGACGCGAACCCCGCGTGCTCGTCCGTTCTGGACGAGCACGCGCTCGACGTCCACGCCGGCCTGGCAGACGCCTCCGTGATCGCCGATGAGGCTGACGAGCGCGTCGACGAGCCGGGCGCCTCCGCCGCGCGGGACCGGCATGCCGCCGGTCTCGATCGCGAAGGCGATCACGCGGGTCATGAAGCCGGATGCCGCCGCGTCCGGGCCGAGGCCGGTGTGCAAGACCCAGGGGGCCAGGAGACCGCGCGCCGCCTCGGACCCGAACGTCGTCTCGAGCCAGTCGCGGCTCGACTGCACCACCTCGGCGCCGAAGCCGGCCAGTCCGCGACGCCCCAGGCGGCGATAGGCGGAGAGCGCGAGGCCCGCCCCGGCGCCCGACCAGAGCTCGGTGCCGAGGACGCCGAACACGAGCTCCGCGCGTCCACCGACGTCGGCCATCGCCGCGCGCCAGGCGTCGCCGTCACCGGCGGCGTGCCGCTCGAGCTCCGCGGCGTTGGCGTCGGTGCTCGTCGCGAGGAAGGCGCTCGATCCGTCCGGATACGCGGTGCCGGTCGGATGCTCCGTGTTGAGGTATTCGAGCCCGCGCGCCGCCAGCTCGCCGCCGAGCTCCGCGTGCGCAGGGCCGCCGACCCAGAGCGGATGCCAGGCGCTGAAGACATCGTGGTGAAACCCCGGCTCCGTCAGTTCCGCGGTCTTGATCGCGCCGCCGAGCTCGGCCTCGCGCTCGAGGACGCAGACGTTCCAGCCGGCCCGGGCGAGGAGCGCCGCGCAGGCCAGGGAATTGATGCCGCTGCCGACGATGACGGCGTCGTGATCAGCCACCCGCAAGGCTCCGGAACTCGTCGTCGGTGACGAGCCCGCGCTTCTGCGTCCCCAGCTCCTTGACGCGCGCGAGGAGCTCGCGCTGCGTCTGGTCGTCGAGGTCGAGGCCCAGCTCGGAGGCCTTGATGCGGATGGAGTCGATGCCGCTCTTCTTACCGAGCACGATCCGCCGCTCCGCCCCCACGACGTCGGACGAGTACGGCTCGATCGCGGGAGGATCGTGGAACTGGCTCGCGACGGCTCCCGACTCGCGGGTGAACAGGTTGTCCCCTACGAGCGGCTTGTAGGGCTCGAGCCCGTAGCCCGAGAGCTCCCGTAGCCGCTCGGAGAAGTCGCGCACCCGGTCGAGCCGAAGGTTCGTCTCGATTCCGTACAGGCCGCGGAGGGCGAGGGCGATCTCGGGGAGGTTCGCGTTGCCGGCACGCTCCCCCATGCCGTTGATCGTCCCCTGGACCCAGCGCGCTCCTGCGCGAACGGCGGCTACGGCTGCGGCGGTTGCGAGCCCGAAGTCGTTGTGGCCGTGGAAGTGGATCGGCACGTCGGGCCCGAGCCAGTCGTGCGCCCGGCCGACAAGGTCGGCGGCGGCCTCAGGGCCTGCGATTCCGAGCGTGTCGACGACCACGACCTCCTGCGCGCCCGCCTCGACCGCGGTCTTGTAGACGGTCTCGAAGTACGCCGGATCCGCACGCGTGCCGTCGACCCCGAAGAAGGCGACCCTGACGTCCCGCTCGACGGCGAAGGAGATGGCGTAGACGATGCGCTCCAGCATCGCCTCGCGGTCCACGCCGAGCGCCTCGAGCTTGAGATCCGAGATCGGCGACTCGATCACGCTCGCCTGGACGCCGAGCTCGACGAGGGCCTCGACGTCCGCCTCGACCGCGCGCGAGAATCCCCAGACCGCGGCGCGGAGACCCGCGCCGAGGATCAGCTCGACCGCACGCCGGTCGTCCGCGGAAACCCTCGGAAACCCGGCTTCGATCCGCTCGATGCCGAGCTCGTCGATGCCGCGAGCAAGCTCGAGCTTGTCCTCGGGCGAGAGCACCACTCCGACCGTTTGCTCGCCGTCGCGCAGGGTCGTGTCGTAGAAGCCCACCTCGGCGTCGAAGTGGTGGGGGTCGTTCACATGGCCGGTCCAGAAGGTCATGGGTAGGGTCACCTGAAATCGTCGGGATAGGTCGACAGCTTCTCTGCTCCGCCCGCGGTGATGAGGAAATTGTCCTCGACCCGGAGCCCTCCTCCGTCCTCCCAGTACGCGCCGGGCTCGATCGCGAGCACCATCCCCTCCTCGATCGTTCCGCCTCCAGCTTGGTGGGCATAGGGCGGCTCGTGCGCCCGGGCGCCGACACCGTGCGCGATCGGATGGGTCGGCTGCCCCGGATA
>DASUXI010000313.1:0-6281 GCA_036377995.1 Gaiellaceae bacterium | reverse complement strand
TACCGCTCCTCGATCATCGCGAGAATCGACGTCGTGTCGTACTGCGTGTGATCCACGGCGAAGTTCCCGCGCAGGAACGGCGAGACCACGAGCGTCGGGATCCGTGTCCCCGGGCCCCACTGATCGTGCGGCCCGTTGTTGTTCCCCTGGCCGGGCGGCGCAACGTGATCCCACTGGCCGCCGAACTCGTCGTAGGTGACGACGACCATCGTGTCCTTCGCGCACGCGCTGTCCTGGATCAGCTTCAGCAGCTCGATCAGGTGCGTGCTCCCGGTCGGCTCGCTCGCGTACCCGGGGTGCTCGTTCTCCTCGCCGATCGGCTTCACGAAGCTGACCGCGTCGAGGTTGCAGTCGGTCGTCGACGAGCGCGCAGCGTCCTCGAACGCGACCTCGTCACGCAGGTGCGCCCGGCCAGGCGTGCCGGGTGCGTAGTTCGCGAAGTATGCGAACGGCTGATGGTGGAACTGGAACGCGAAATCCGGGCACTTCGGATAGTGGTACGCCGCGTTCGTGTCGTGGTTCGGGTCCGAGCACGTCGGGCCCGGCCCGTTCGTCCAGCCCGGTCCGGTGGTGTTGCCGGCCGCGTTGTCCCAGCCGCCCGCGTACCAGCCCCAGGAGAGGCCCGCGGCGCTCAACTCGTCCCCGATCGTCTTGTGGGTCTGGACGACGAGCTTGTCGCCGAACGTGCCGAACGGCTCGTTGGTCGGCTGCATCGTGTTGACGGCCCAGTCGCCACAGGCGAGGCCGGGCTTCGGTGACGGACACGGCACGGTGAAGTCACCGTCGCGATAGATCACGCCCGCCAACGGGTTGTAGAGCGGGTAGGTGTTGCGCGGGAATCCGGCCGAGTCGATCAGCGAGTGCTGCCCCGCCGGCGCATTCGGGTCGAACGGAGTCCGCGCGGCGATCAGCCACTGATGGTTGAGGAACGAGCCTCCGAACGCGGCCTGGAAGAAGTTGTCGGCGATCGCGTAGTGCGGATGCGCGTTCGAGTGCAGGTACTTGTAGATCGGCAGCGAGCGCGTGTCGTACACGCCCATCACCGTCGCGGCGGAGTCGCTCCCCGTCGCGTACCGGTTCTGCGCGCCACCGTTGAGCTGGTACTGCTCTTGGTAGAACTTGTGCACGAGGTCACGCGTGCAGCCGCCCGCGATGCCGACACCCGAGCCATTGAGGATCCCGTTTGCGAAAGTGAAGGAGTCCTTCGGCTTCGGGCAGGTGGTCGCGTCCGGCGGGATGTAGTTGTCGATCGTGAACCACGTGTTGAGGAAATGGCTATCGAAGGGCACGCCCCTCGGAGTCGTGCTATCGCAGGCCTTCGACAGCGGAGGCACGGTCAGGTTCACGTCGAGCTGGAACAGGCACGAGTACGGCGTGCCGTTCTGGTCGACCTGGGTCGTATGCGCGGCGTCGGCGTTGGCGAGCCCGTTCACGCCTTCCCAGCCGCCGTAGAGGTTGTCGAAGCTGTGGTTCTCCTCGTAGATGACCACGATGTGGTTGATCTTCGAAAGCTGGTCGCCGCCGCGGGCCGCGCCTGCCCCTGACACCGCCACCACGGCGAGCAACGCCACGCCGAGCGCAGCGAGAAATCCGCGCCACGCTCTCCTCCCCTTGAGTCTTGGCATCTTCTCCCCTCGAGTTGTCGAGTCTCGGTCGGCGGGAGTCTGACGCAAATCGAGGCCGGATGGAAAGGGGACTGCAGGCGGCTAGGCTTGGATCCGATGAGGATCTGCCTCGTCACGCCCTTCGCCTGGTCGCAGCCCCATGACGTGAACGAGCATGTGGCGGGCGTCGCACGCGAGCTACGGGTGCGCGGCCACTCCGTCACGATCCTGGCGTCCTCCAACCGGGCTCGGGATCTCGCCGCCGGCCGGCGCGCGCTGCTCGACGGGCTCGACGCCGAGGTGGTCGCTCTCGGGCCGGCGGTACCGATCTCCCGGCGCAGCAGGATCGGGGTCCCGGTCGGCGTCCGCGCGAACCTCTCGCTCGCACTGGCGCTCGGCCGATTCGACGTCGTGCACGGCTTCGAACCCGGCTTGCCGTCCCTGTCCTACCTCGGGCTTCGGGACGCCCAGGCCCTCACCGTCGCGTCGTTTCACTCGCCGGAGCGCCTCGCCTATCCCCCGGGGCGCTCGCAACGAGACCGGCTGCTCGCCAGGCTCGACGCCCTGGTCGCCACCAGCGAGGAGACGGCGGAAGCCGCGGCGGAGCGCTTTCCCGGGCACTATCGGGTCGTCCCCGAGGGGATCGACCCGGACCTCTTCCGGCCACGGCGAAAGAGGAAGCGGATCATCCTCGAGTGGCGACCGAACGAGCGGGCGCTTCTCCGGGGAGTCTTTCGGGAGCTGGCCTCGCTCCCGGACTGGGAGCTTCTGCTGCTGCGGACGAAGCCGCTCGCCGGCCGGCCTGCCGTTCCGCGGGCCGTGCGCGACCGCGTGCACGTCCGGACGGCCCGTGACGGCGCCTCGCGTGCGCCCCTGCTCGCGGAGGCCGCTGTCTTCGTCCCGGCCCTCGCCGGCCTGCAGCGCGTGCGGCTCGAGGCCTCGGCGTCGGGTTGCGCGATCGCCCGGCCTCCGGGGACGGACTCGCAGCCCGAGCTCGCCGGCGCGGAGGTCGCGCGTCTGGCCGAGCACGCAGACTTTCGTGCGCGGAAGGCTGAGCACGCACGAGCCGAGGTCGCGGACAACACCTTCGCGACGGTCGCCGGACAGCTCGACGAGCTCTACGGCTCGCTGGCGCGGCGACGGCACGCACCGCACGCGGAAGCCGATCCGCTCGCGGACCGGCCCTGGATCCTCTGCGACCTGCACATGCATACGAGCTGGTCGCACGATTGCGCCGTCGACCCGGCCGACCTCGTCATCTACGCCGAGGGCAGCGGCCTGGGGGGCATCGCGGTGACCGACCACAACGTCCTCGGCGGGGCACTCGAGACAGTGGATCTCGCACGGGACCGCGACCTGATCGTCATTCCCGGCGAGGAGGTCAAGACGGACGGCCAGGGCGAAGTGATCGGGCTCTTCCTCCGGGAGGAGATCCCGCGCGGGATGTCCTTCTCGGACACGGTCGCCGCGATCAAGGAGCAGGGTGGCATCGTGTACCTCCCCCACCCCTTCGACCGCATGCACTCGATCCCCGAGCCCGCGACGCTGCAGCGCCACCTCGCCGACATCGACGTGTTCGAGGTCTACAACGCGCGCCTTCTCTTCGAGGGCTACAACGGCGAGGCGCTCCGGTTCGCCCGCAAGTACAACCTGACCATGGGCGCCGGCTCGGATGCGCACGTTCTCCAGGGGATCGGCACCGGCGCGCTGCGGATGCGGGCCTTCGCCGGGCCCGAGGAGTTCCTCGTCAGCCTCCAGTCGGCCCAGGTGCTGCGCCGCCCGCGCTCGCTCGTCTACCTCCAGTCCCTGAAGTGGATGGCCCAGGCCAAGGAACGCGTGCGCTAGGCCCGAACCTGGTGGAAGCAGTGCCGGCAACCGACGAGATCTACGAGAAGTACCTCCAGAAGGCGATCGTCGAGATCAACGACCTCGCCCACGAGGTCGCCCAGGCCGGCGGCGCGCGCGTTCCCGTGATCGGCTCCGGGCACCCGCTCGCGGACGTGATGCTCCTCAAGTACCGGCCGCAGCCGGCCGAGGTACAGGAGGGCGTGTCGTTCTACGGTCGGGCCGGCCAGGCGGTGCTCAAGTCACTCCAGAGGCTGCACGTCGACCCGATGGCCGTGTACGGGACCAACTGCGTGAAGTTCGCAGACGGCAGCGACGAGGAGTCGCGTTCGTTCCTGACCAGGGAACTGCACATCGTGCAGCCGAAGCTCGTCGTCCCGATGGGCGAGAGCGCGGTCGACTTCCTGAACTCGATCGCCTTCCCGCTCGCGGACCCGGTCGAGTACGAGCCCGGTGAGCTCCAGCGGTTCACCGCGACGGTCGAGGCCCTCGTCGTCCCCGACATCGACGCGTCGCTCGACGAGACTCCCGCCAAGAACCGGTTCTGGAAAGCGTTCAAGCCGCTTGGCACGTGGTGGGCCGAGCTGCCCCCGTATTGACGGCTTCACGGGTCGTCGCCGGGACGGCCCTCCTCGGCGCCCTGTCGCTCTACTACGCGTTCCACGATCGGCTCTGGGAGGCGGGCAAGTGGTGGGACATCGCCTTTCTCGCAGTCGTGCTCATCCCCGCGTGCTTCGCGCTCGTGTGGCTGCTGCTGCCACTTCGCACCTGGCGGTGGACCTATCTGGCCGCGATCGCGTTCGGCATCCTCGCGCTCGTCCTCCACTTCGTCGGCGCGAGCACGCCGGAGAACTTCTGCAAGCTCTTCGGCGTCAGCCTGATCGGCTTCTGGTTCCTCGGCTTCTTCGAGACGCTCAGCTGGGTCGTGCTCGTCGCGTGCATCATCCCGTTCGTCGACGCGTATTCGGTGTTCGCGCCGCACGGGCCGACGAACGTGATCGTCAGCGAGCACCGCCAAGTCTTCACGGACTTTTCGTTCGCATTCCCGATCCCGGGCGAGCGCTATGCGGCGAATCTCGGGCTTCCCGATCTCCTGTTCTTCTCCCTCTTCCTCGCCGCCTCGGCGCGCTTCGCCCTGCGCCCCGTGCTGACGTGGCTGCTGTTGACGGCGTCATTCGGGGCGACCCTCGCGCTGGCGTCCGTCTGGCGCGGCGGGCTACCGGCGCTGCCGCTCCTCGCGGTCGCGTTCCTGCTCGCGAACGGCGACCTGATCTGGCGACAACTGAGGCGGCCGGCGCCGGAGCCGCGCGACGCGGTCTAGGAGGCGTAGCCCGTGCGGGCGAGGAAGCGGCGGACCGCGGCGAGATAGCGCGCCCGGTTCTTCCAGCGGGCGTCGACCATCGAGGGCCAGTCGCGCCGTGCGACGGCTGCCCGCACGCGCGCCCAGCCTGCCTTCCGGCGGCCGAGAAGGTACTGGTCGGCGAGGTACGCGGGTAGGACACCGTCCGGGTATGCGCGTGTGCGCACCGCCCGCAGGTACCCGCTCCAGATGCGGGCCGCGTCGGCCCGGATCGCCCGCGGAAAGCTTCGGGTCACCTTGACGAGCCGCCCTTGCTCGTAGCGCTGCACGAGGACAGGTACGGCGGAGCATGCGTAGCAGCTGAAGGCGTAGTTGAAGCGATCGTCGCCCGTGACGAGCTCGAGCCGGCCGTCGGAGCCGAGGTCGCGGAGCCGGTACCCCGGATTCCCCCAGGAGTGGACGCGCTTCGAGTACGCCCCGTTCCCGAAGCGGAAGAACGTCGTGTACACGCAGCAGTGCGCTCCACCCGTGTAGAGATCCAGCAGGACCTCGGGCTCACCGTCTCCTTCGAGATCGGAGACGGAGACGGACGACGCGTCGGCCGCTCCGCCGCTCGCGGGCCAGGCGGCGCACCCCGGACAGAGCGGCTGAACGTCGACGTCGGCGAGTACCGCATCGCCCCGCCGTATACGCAGGTGCAGGTGTGTGAAGCGCTGTCGGAAGTCCCGGGCGGCGTCGTCGAGCAGATACGTGAGCTCGGCGGTGACCTGTCCCGAGTGAGCGGTCTCCATGCGGGGAATCGGCGCGGCCCGCCCGGCGCCCACCGCCGACAGGCAGGCCGCGAGAGCACACGCGAAGACGATCCTCCTCACGAGCGCTCGAGCAGGGAGACGGCCTCGACGTGAGGTGTGTGAGGGAACATGTCCACGGGTTTCACGCGCCTCAGCTCGTAGCCGTAGTCGGCTCGCAGTCGCTTGACGTCTCCTGCCAGTGTCGTCGGGTTGCAGCTGACGTAGACGAGGCGAGGCGCGCCGATCTCCCCGAGGCGCTTGAGCGCCTTGCCCGCGAGGCCGGCGCGCGGCGGGTCGACCACGACGACGTCGGGATCGCCGCTGCGACCGTGGAGCTCCTCGACGGCCTGCCCGACGTTGCCGGCGAAGTAGGCCACGTTGCCGATGCCGTTCAGCTCCGCGTTCTCCAGCGCGCACGCAATCGACTCCTCCGACACGTCGATCCCCCAGACAGTCAGTGCGTTGCCCGCTAGGAGGAGCCCGATCGTCCCGATCCCGCAGTACAGGTCGAACACACGCTCGGTGCCGGCGGGCTGGGCGAACTCGATGGCCAGCTCATACAGCCGCTCGGCCATCTCGGAGTTGGTCTGAAAGAACGCGTTCGAGGCGATGCGAACCCGCATCCCGCCGATCTCCTCCTCGAGGCGGTCGCTGCCGGCGAGAAGCTCGGTCTCGCCGTCCTGGGTGGTCTCGGCCACGCTGTCGGTCCGCGTCCACAGCAGGCCGTCCACCGGCTGCGCC
>DASUXI010000312.1:0-8960 GCA_036377995.1 Gaiellaceae bacterium | reverse complement strand
CAGTGGTGGACGTGGACCCCGGGCGCGTACTGGCGGCACCCGGATGGGCCGGCGAGCACGCTCGAAGGTCGTGAGGACGAACCCGTCGTCCACGTCGCGTACGAGGACGCCGAGTCGTATGCCGCCTGGTCAGGGAAGTCGCTTCCGACCGAGGCCGAGTGGGAGCACGCCGCCCGCGGCGGCCTCGATAGCGCCGTCTTCGTGTGGGGGGACGAGTCCGAACCCCCCGACGAGCAGCTCGCGAACTACTGGCACGGCGATTTTCCGTGGCGGCCCGACGACGGCTACGGCTCGAGAGCACCGGTTGGCTCCTACCCGGCCAACGGCTACGGGCTCTACGACATGGCCGGCAACGCCTGGGAATGGACCGTCGACTGGTACTCCGAGGGCGACGGGCCTGACACGGGTCCCCAGTGCTGCGTGCCCGCGAACCCGCGCGGGGGCTCCGTGGAAGGGAGTTACGACCCGACACAACCGCAGTTCCGCATCCCCCGCAAAGTGATCAAGGGCGGTTCCTATCTCTGCGCAGACAGCTACTGCCTTCGCTATCGCCCAGCCGCGCGTCGCCCACAGATGATCGACACCGGGATGAGCCACGTCGGCTTCCGCTGCTGCCGGCGAACCGACGCGCGGAGTCCCTGAAGCGGAGGGAATCTCGCGCGCGACGCGCCATGCGCCGGTTCTGAACGAGCACGCTCGGAGACGCTTCAGCAGTGCCCTGAGGACGCGGACGACCGCAATTGCTGCAGTTGCTCGGCTGTCGGGCACCAGGCCGAAGCGAACGCGGCGAGATCCCACCCGGCGAGGCCGGCAGCGGTCTCGTAGACCGATTGGAAGAACGCCAGCAGCAGAGCACGTGGGTCGTGCGCGCTGCGTACCGTTTCGTAGGGGAGCACCGCAAGCCCGATCGACGTCCACTCGCCCGCGAGGAGCGGCGTGTCTCGGAGGCCCGCCGGCTCCGGGACCATGAAGGCGTAGTAGGACGCGTCCGGGAACGTCTGCTCGTCGCCCATCCAGAAGCCGAAGAGGATCACCTCGTGCGTGTACGCCTCTCGATTGACGGGATCACTCGCGCTCGCGAGGCCCGAACGGCCGGAGAAGCGCGTCAGCGAAAGGTCGAAGCTGTGCCAGAAGAGCTGGACGGGGCTCGTCTTTCCGACGAACCAACCGCTGAACTCCTCGAGCACCGAGGTGGACCAGTCGAGGGCGCGGTGGAAGCGCTCGACTGCGTCGCGGTCCCACGACGCGTGCTCGGTGTCCTCGTGAAACGGCGTCTTTACCGGCATGCCGAACGGCTCCTCTCGGATCGCAACGTCAACACCGAGCTCGGCGAGCGCAGCGTGAAGACGTGCGTCGAAGTCGGCGACCGAGAGCCCGTCCGTGATCGAGAATGAGCGGGTGTTCCCGCCGATCGTCTGCACGACGAGCTCCTGGTCGACGAGGTCGAACGCGATCTCGAACGTCGTGTCTCCTCGGCGAAGTGGGCCGGTCGTCAGCCCCCGCACGTCGACGTAGAGCGGGGCGTGCCACCAGTGGTTGCGCGGCGGCGTCATCGCGAGCCGCACCTTCCCGACGATCTGTGCATACAGGTGCAGCGTGTCCTTCGTCGGGCGCCAGTCGGCGATGCGAAGCTCGGGGAGACGACGCGCAGAAGAGTCCGCCACCACAACGGCACCGTATCTCGCTACGACTGTGAGTCAGCCCACCGGAGAAAAGGGGATCAGCGATGGCGGCAAGAGGTGCTCACTTGCTCAGAGCCGTGCGACCCTGGTGCGGCCTCAGGTACCCGGGACGACGAGTCCGGACTCGTAGGCGGCGACCACGGCTTGTGCTCGGTCGCGGAGACCGAGCTTGCGCAGAACGTGGCTGACGTGCGTCTTGACGGTCTCGTTGCTGAGGACGAGGCGGTCGGCGATCTCGTGGTTGGAGAGACCGGCTGCGACCAGGCCGAGGATCTCCGTCTCGCGGTGGGTGAGCGCCTCGAGCTCTCCGGGTCGGCTGCGCTGTGGCGGGCGCAGACGGGCGAACTCGGCGATCAGGCGGCGCGTCACTGCCGGTGCGAGAAGCGCGTCGCCGGCGGCGACGACGCGTACCGCTTCGAACAGGGTCTCGGGAGGAGCGTCCTTGAGCAGGAATCCGCTTGCGCCCACCTGGAGCGCCTCGTAGACGTATTCGTCGAGGTCGAAGGTTGTCAGGACGAGGACGCGCGGTCCGGCGTCGTTCGCGGCGGCCCGGATCTGGCGGGTGGCGGCGATGCCGTCGAGCACCGGCATCCGGATGTCCATCAGCACGACGTCGGGCCGATGCTCGTTGGTTTGCTGCACTGCCTGCTCGCCGTCCGCTGCGGTCGCGACGACGGTGATGTCGGTCTGTGTCTCGAGGAGCGCGGCGAAACCGGCGCGTACGGCTTGTTGGTCGTCGGCGACGAGGGCGCTGATCACGCGGCCGCCTCGGCGGTGGGGAGCGTTGCCTCCACCTCGAAGCCGCCTCCTTCTGCCGGTCCAGCGGAGAAGGTGCCGCCTGCGAGGATTGCGCGTTCGCGCATGCCCGTCAGTCCGTGGCCGGCGACCGGCTCCCCGTCCAGTGCGCCCGAGCCATAGTCCCTGACGCGCAGGTGGAGTCCGTGGTCGCGGTAGGAGACCTCGACGTCGACGTCTGCACCCTCGGCGTGGCGTCGTGCGTTTGTCAGCGCCTCCTGGACGATCCGGTATGCCGCCAGGGCGACACTCGGGGCTAACCGCCTGATGTCCCCTTCTCGTATCAGCCGGATCTGTGTTCCGCTCGCCTGTGCCGTGTCGATCAATTCGTCGAGCTCGCCGAGTCCGGGCTGTGGCGCTCGGTCGGTCTGGCCAGCGGTGTCCTCGCGAAGGACGCCTAGCAGCCGGCGGGTCTCGATCAGCGCTTCCCGTGCGGTCGAAGCGATCGCCTCGAGGCGACCCGCAACGTTCGATGAAAGCTCCGGCGAGGTCAGTCGTGCAGCCTCGCTCTCGACGGCGATCACCGACAGATGATGCCCCACGATGTCATGCAGCTCGCGCGCGATCCGCGTCCGCTCTTCCATCACCGTCTGAGCGCGAATGCTCTCCGCCATCGCTTGCTCAGTCGCATCGAGGGCTGCGACGGCTCGGCCGCGTTGACGCATCGCCTCGCCGACGACGAGGGCGGCGATCGCGAACAGCAGTGGGCCGGTACTCGCGAAGCCGGATCTGCCGGAATCGAATCGCGGCGTGGCGAGAACCATGAACGGGATAAGCAGCGGGGCGGCGAAGAGGAGACCGCGGCGGATCACGAGCGCCGCGAGCAAAGAAAGGAGGACGCCGAAACCCGCGACGGTCAGCGGGGCGCCCTGTGCGACAACGATTCCGACGGTAACCACGGTGGCTGCCGCCGCGGCAGTAAACGGCCAGCGTGGCGCGATCACCAGCGGCAAGACCGCGAGCACGTTCAGAACGATGGCCGTGCTCGTAGCGGCCGCTTCGGGTCGAGCGAGGCCGGCCTGAAGAGCTGCTACGAGTACGAGCACAAACGTCAGGGCGGCTCGTGCGGCGCGGCTCGAGGACAGACCGCGCGTCGCCACGAGTAACCGCTCGGTATTCGGAGAGCGCACGCGCCCATTCTCGCCCCTACTGCGGTGTGGCGCCTCGCGCCGGCAGACGATTTTCGGCTTCACCCCAGAGGGTGACGAGCCGACGAAGATCACCCTCGGGCTGCAGGCGAAAGACAACGCTGGTGCGCGACGCGGCGAGGTAACGGGCCTTCTACCGTCACGGAGCCATGGAAGGTTGTCGCCGCTCGCTCGTCCTCAGCACCGTCGCCGCCGTTGCCGCGGTCTCGGTGGTCGCGGGCGGCTGTGGCGACGGACGGTCTCCCGGCGTCGCGCGTGTCGCCTCCGCCCGGACGGACGTGCAGAGCGGCGCGCTCGCCGTCTCCCGCTGCATGCGCTCCCACGGCGTGCCGAGCTTCCCAGACCCGCCGCGCATCGGCTCGCGTGCGCTCAAGCCGAGCCCGCAGCGGCTCGGGGTCAGCGACTCCCAGTTCCAGGCGGCGGTGAGCGCCTGCGATCACCTGACAGCTTCAAAGTCCGTCCCGTCAACCGAGGGTTCCACGCCCGCCACGGCGACCGGTAACTGCGTTGCCGTGGCGACGTGTTACAGGCCGCGTCAGCTCGAGGCGACGTACGGGATCCTGCCGCTCCTCGAGCACGGAATCGACGGCCGCGGCGAGACCGTCGTGCTACCGGAACTGGCCGAACCGCAGTTCCCGCTTCCCGCCAGCGACATCCGCCGCGACCTCGCCCGATTCGACCAGCTGTTCCACCTGCCCGCGGCGCGAGTCCGCGTCGTCAGCACGCTCGCACCGTCGGCATCCCCCTGGCTGGCCAACGGAGAAGAGGTGCTCGACACAGAGATGGTGCACGCCATCGCCCCGAGAGCCGCGATCGTCGAAGTCTTGATCAAGGGAACGTCTCTCGAGAACATCCCCAATGCGGTTGCAGCCTCCGTCTCTGCCTTGAGGCTTGGGACGTCGCTCGGAGCTGTCATCTCGATCAGCGCCGCCGGCCAGACCGGCGGCGAGCACTGCGACACCCGGGCCGAGGTGGCCACCCTCCATGAGGCGCTGCGAAAGGCCGCCAACCACCATGTGACGGTGGTCGCTGCCTCCGGCGACATCGGCGCCGTAGGCGAGCCCTGCCAGCTGTTCAAAGGCCTTACCGGCGGCACCTTCGCCCCGGTCAGGGAAGCCAACCTGCCCGCCTCCGATCCGCTCGTCTTGTCCGCGGGCGGCACCACTCTCACCGCCGGCCACACGAACGGCGCCTACATCAACGAGAGCGCATGGGGCCTACCGTGCGGTGAACCCGGCAGCCACTTCCAGGCGTCGGGCGGCGGACTCAGCCACGTCCACGGGCGGCCGAGCTACCAGGACCACCTCCCTGGAATCGGAGTCGGCCGAGGCGTGCCCGACGTCGCCGCGGACGCTTGCCCCGACACCGGGTTTCCGGTCGTCACCGCGGACGGCGGCGGCCGCTACACGATCAGCGGGCACGGCGGCACCAGCGCCAGCGCCCCGCTCTGGGCGGGAATCGTTGCCCTCGCCGACCAACACGCCGGCCGGCACCTCGGCTTCGTCAACGCTGCCCTCTACCGCATCGGCCGCAGCCGCCTCTACCGCAAGGCGTTCCACGACGTCACCGCCGGGAACAACAGCGTGCGTTTCCCGCCCAAGACGATCAGCGGCTACCGCGCCGCGTCCGGCTGGGATCCCGTCACCGGATGGGGTACCCCCAACGCACGCGTCCTCATCCCGCTGCTCGCCCGCGACGTCCGCCTCCACGACGGCAACGGCCTGTAGAGAGACGCGCTAGCTCAAGTGCGTGCGACCCACGCGTGACCCGCTGGTCGAAATGCGGGCCGTCTTCGGCGACCAAGAGCAACGGGAAACGGACTCGAACTGTCGAGCCCTCCTTTCATGGAGGAGGTCACTTCTCGCCCAATGCGCGATAAGACGTGATTACGTCAACGGAGCTCTGGTGCGTGACCAGGCGGGCCGATGCGTCTCTCTGTGCTGCGAGGGTCGGCCACCCTCTTCCTGCGCTTGTCCCACTCGGCTGCGAGCGCTGCTGCGTCGATCCGTTCGGCGGCCTCGAGAGCGCGTGAGGCGCGCCGCTCCGTCTTGCGGCCGAAGGCGCCGCCGAGCAGCCACTTGCGCGTCAGTCGAACAATCCGCACTCGGTCGTTGTCCAGGTTAGGCGCGCGCCGCGGATGCAGATACAGGTCGACCGCGAGTTTCTTGACCAGCGGCGGATCGGCTGGCGCCCCCGTTGCTTGCTCAAGCCTGTGTGCGACGAGCGACGAAAGCGCCTGGATCTCCTTGACGCCGCTTCTAACAGCGATCCCGATCGAGAGCGTCGTCGAGGCGACGAACACCCACGGGACTCTCGTCACGCGCGCCCCGCGCGCGAGCCGACGGAGGACGACGACGGCAAGCGCGACCACCCGCTGTGTCTCGCCGGCGAGCGCTTCTGCCTGCTCATCTCGCCTCAGCAGCTGTCTCGCCTCAGCCGCCGAGCGAACCCGTTCGTCGCCAAGCAGGACTTGATCGACGGCCTTGCTCACGAGATCAGAAACGGCGCGAACGAGCGCGACGCTCGCCCTACGGGCATCCATGCCTGCTTTCTTGCTTGCTCGCACGGAGCGGTCGACGGTCGCCGCTCGTGCCCACTCTGCCGCCCGTCGTGTGTTCGTCGTGGCCAAGCGTTGAACGCTAGCGGGGCCGGCTGAGGAACATCTCCCTGTTCGGCGGACGTCGGTGACGGATCGGTCTTGGCTGTAGCCGTACCAAACCGTCAATCCGCGTTCTATGGCCTCCTTGGTACGTGACCAGGCCGTAGCCGGTCTCAATGCAGGCAAGCTGGGCGCTGCTACCGACGGCGCTACCGAGGGCCTTTGAGTCACGGTTTCGGCGGAAACTGTGGCTCAGTCGGCAGCGCCGAGAAGTGATCGAGCTGCGTTCGCGCCTAGACTCCGCCCGTGCAGAACTGCCCCTCCTGCGGCAAGGAGCTCCCCGGCGAGTTCCCTTTCTGCCCCTTCTGCGCTGCGCCTCTAATCGAGCACCCCGGGCCCTCCCTGTCGGAGGCGCGGAAGGTCGTCACGGTCTTCTTCTGCGACCTCGTCGGGTTCACGGCGAGGGCCGAGCAGCTCGATCCGGAAGAGGTGCGTGCGTTCCTTCGCCCGTACCATGATCGCGTCCGCGCCGAGCTCGAGCGACATGGCGGCACGGTCGAGAAGTTCATTGGCGACGCCGTCATGGCGCTCTTCGGCGCGCCGATTGCGCACGAGGACGATCCCGAGCGTGCGGTGCGCGCGGCGTTGGCGATCCGGAACTTCGCGGTCGAGGAAGGGCTCGAGCTACGGGTCGGAATCACCACCGGCGAGGCGCTCGTCTCCCTTGCCGCGAGCCCGGCGGACGGCGAGGGGATGGCATCGGGCGACGTCGTCAACACCGCGGCCCGGCTTCAGACCGCGGCTCCGGTGAACGGGATCCTCGTGGACGAGACGACGCATCGCGCGACCGCTCACACAATCGATTTCGAAGCGGCCAAGCCGGTCGAGGCGAAGGGGAAGTCCGAGCCGATCCCGGTCTGGGAGGCGACAGTCGCCCGCTCCCGCTTCGGTGTCGACATCGCCCACCATGCCCGCACGGAGCTCGTCGGACGCGAGCGCGAGCTCGATGCATTGCGAGACGCGTTCGAGCGCGCTCGACACGAGCGCATCCCCCAGCTCGTGACCCTTGTCGCCGTGCCCGGGCTGGGGAAGAGCCGACTCGTGTACGAGCTCTCGAAGATCGTCGATGCCGATCCCGAGCTCGTCACCTGGCGCCAGGGTCGTTGCCTCGCCTACGGAGACGGCGTCGCCTTCTGGGCGCTCGGCGAGGTCGTCAAGGCGCAGGCGGGGATCCTCGAGCAAGACAGCGAGGAGGAGGCCTCTGACAAGCTTCGCGCAGCCGTCCTCAACGCGATCGCCGACGAGAAGGACGCACGTTGGGTCGAGTCGCATCTCCGACCGCTCGTGGGTCTCGAGACAGAGACTGGGCTGGGTGGCGACCGCCGTGGAGAGGCGTTCGCGGCCTGGCGTCGCTTTCTCGAGGTGTTAGCGGAGCAGCGGCCACTCGTGCTCGTGGTCGAGGACTTGCACTGGGCCGATGACGGTCTTCTGGACTTCCTCGATGAGCTCGTCGACTGGTTGAGCGGAGTTCCGCTGCTCGTCGTCTGCAGTGCGCGGCCCGAGCTGCTCGAGCGTCGGCCCGGCTGGGGCGGCGGCAAGCTCAACGCCTCGACACTCGGGCTCGCACCACTGTCGAACGACAAGACCGCCCTCCTCATCTCGCACTTGCTCGAGCGCTCGCTGCTTCCGGCTGAGATCCAGCAGCCCCTCCTCGAGCGTGCGGAGGGCAACCCGCTCTATGCGGAGCAGTTCGCGCAGCTCTACCTCGAACGTGGTTCGGCCGACGACCTGCCGCTCCCGGAGACCTTGCAGGGGATCGTCGCCGCACGCCTCGACACTCTCTCGGCCGAGGAGAAGGCCTTACTCCAGGACGCCTCCGTCATCGGCAAGGTCTTCTGGGCCGGTGCATTGCGCAGCGACGAACAGGTCGCGACCCCACTCCTGCACTCGCTCGAGCGCAAGGGCTTCCTCACACGTCAGCGGCGGTCTTCGTTCGAGAGCGAGGGGGAGTGGGCCTTCGCGCACATGCTGCTGCGCGACATCGCCTACGGGCAGATCCCGCGCGCGGAGCGCGCGCGGAAACACCGGGCCATTGCGGGGTGGATCGAGACACTTGGCCGCTCCGAAGACCACGCAGAGCTTCTTGCGTTCCACTGGGGATCGGCGTTCGAGCTCACGCAGGCGACGGGCGAGGACATGGGCGACCTCAAGGAGCGGACGCGTCTCGCGATCCGCGCAGCGGGAGATCGCGCCTTCTCGGTCAACGCCTACCCGGCAGCGGCCACGTACTACGGTGATGCGCTCGCCCTCTGGCCCGAGGACGAGGAGCTACCACAGCTCCTCTATCGGTACGCCGATGCACTCTACGTGGCCGCGGACGAGAGGGCTCTTGGCGCGCTCGAGGAGGCGCGCGACGCGCTGCTCGCCTTAGGCGAGCGTGAGACTGCGGCAGAAGCGGAGATCGCAATCGCACGAATCTGGTGGCATCGAGGGCGAAGAGACGAGGCCTCGGCGCACGAGGCGCGGGCGGAGGAGCTTGCTGGTCGCGCCTCGTCTCTGGCAGCGGCCCGCGTCCTCGCAACCATCGCTCGTACGCGGACGATCGGAGGCGACCTCTCGCAAGGCCTACCGCTGGCCAGGGATGCGCTCGCAATGGCGGAGACGCTCGGGATCGACGAGCTCCGGGCGCATTCGCTCGCCACGATCGGGCTGGCCAAGAGTTACCTCGGCGACCCC
>DASUXI010000311.1:0-3306 GCA_036377995.1 Gaiellaceae bacterium | reverse complement strand
GGGATCGTCTTGAAGAAGCCCATCAGGAGCCAGGTCGAGAACGGGACCGTGAACGACGGGTACACGAGCACGAGCGACCAGATGGAGTCCGTCAGGTGCGCCTCCTTGATCACCGCGAAGAACGGGATGAAGAGCAGGGTCGGCGGGACCAGGTAGGTCAAGAAGATGCCGACGCCGAGACTCTGACCAACTCGCCCGGCGAGCCGCGCGAGGGCGTAACCGGCCGGCAACGCGAGGACGAGCGTGATGGCGACGACGCAAACGCCCACGATCGCGGTGTTCGCGAGCCACGTCGGGTACTCGGTGTGGTGGAAGAGGTACGACGCGTTGGCCCAGGTCGGGCTGTGCTTCCCGAACCAGTACGGGGTGACGCTGGGGTCGTAGAACTCCGTCTGGTTCTTGAAGGCTGTGATCACCATCACGTAGAACGGGAACGCGAGCGCGATCGCGAACGGGCCGACGATGAGATACGAGAGGCCCTTCTCGCGCAGGGCGCGGCCGAAGGCTTCCATCAGGCAACCTCGCGTTTCCGGGCGAACAGGAGCATCGCGATGGTGACGACGGCGAGGACCGGCAGCAAGAAGAGCGAGATTGCAGCGCCCGGCCCCAGCGAGCCCGACTCGACACCCGTCTTGTAGGCCCACGTCGTGACCATCTCGGTGCTGAACGACGGAGGCGGCCCTCCCTGCGTGAGGATGTAGACGACGGCCATGTCGGTCGCGGTGAAGACGATCCCGAAGAGAAGCGCCACGGTCGCGATCGGCAACTGCAGCGGCAGTGTCACCGACCAGAACTTGCGGAGGCCGGTCGCCCCGTCGATCGCCGCTGCGTCGTCCACCTCCTTGGGTATTGAGGCGAGCCCGGCGAGGAAGATGACGACCGCGAACGGGAGGATCCGCCACGCGTGCACCGCGATCACCGATCCGATCGCGAGCTTCGAGGTGGCGAGGTACTGCGGGGGCGAGACCTTGTCCACCAGGTGGAAGTGGATGAGGGTCCAGTTGAAGATCGAGTAGCTGGTGTCGAACATCCACTTCCACGCCATCAGGCTCAGCGCGATCGGCGCGGCCCACGGAAGCAGGATGAGAAAGCGCAGCAGCCACTTCCCCCGGAAGTTCTTCATCAAGGCGTGGGCGATCAGGCCGGCGCCGACGAGGACGATCGCCTGGGAGATGACCGTGAACAGGAAGGTGTGCCACACGGCGTGCTGGAACGCCGGGTTCCCCCATTCGTGCCGGAAGTTTGCGAGCCCGACCCACTTCCCGTGCAATCCCGTCGTGGCGTTCGTGAAGCTCAACCAGATAGCGAGGACCAGCGGGCCGCCGACAAGGACGAGCACGAAGATGACCGCCGGCGAGATGAGGACGGACGCAAGGACGCCCGGGCGCTCGAACAGGTTCGTCCAGCGCCTCCCGCGCGGCCGTGGCCCGGCGAGTGCCTCCACCCTGACCCGATCGTAATAGAGTCCCGGCGATTTCGCCGATGGCCGAGATCACCCTCGAGAAACTGACGAAGGTCTACGGGGACGGGACCCGGGCGGTGTCGGAGCTCGACCTCGAGATCGAGGACGGTGAGTTCATCGTCCTCGTCGGCCCGAGCGGTTGCGGCAAGACGAGCGCACTGCGAATGGTGGCCGGTCTCGAGACGATCACGGAGGGGCGGGTGATCATCGGCGGCGAGGTCGTGAACCGGCTACCGCCGAAGGATCGCGACATCGCGATGATCTTCCAGAACTACGCGCTCTACCCTCACATGAGCGCGTTCGACAACATCGCCTTCGGCCTCAAGCTCCGAGGCATGAAGAAGGACGGGCGGCGTGACCGGGTCGAGCGCGCGGCCAGGACGCTCGGGCTGGCCGACGTGCTCCCGAAGAAGCCGCGCACGCTGTCGGGCGGGCAGCGACAGCGCGTCGCCATGGGGCGGGCGATCGTGCGCGAGCCGCGCGCCTTCCTCATGGACGAGCCCCTCTCGAACCTCGACGCCAAGTTGCGGGTGGAGATGCGCGCCGAGATCGCGCGGCTCCAACGCGAGCTCGACGTGACGACGATCTACGTCACACACGACCAGGTGGAGGCGATGACGCTCGGCGACCGCGTGGCGATCATGCGCGAGGGCGTCCTCCAACAGCTCTCGAAGCCGCAGGAGCTCTACGACCGGCCGCGGAACCTCTTCGTCGCCGAGTTCATTGGCTCGCCGGCGATGAACCTCGTCGGCATCGACCTGCGCCGGTCGAACGGCGGCTGCGTCGCCGACCTCGGAGAGCGGACGCTCGCCGTCCCCAAAGAGGTCCTCGGCGCCCGACCGGCCCTGACGCGCTTCGAAGGCAAGCGGCTGATCCTCGGCATCCGCCCCGAGGACATCGAGGACGCGGAGCTCGCCGGCGGAGCAGCCGAGGGCGCAAAGTTGTCGTCCGTCGTCGACATCCGCGAGGACATGGGCTCCGAGGTCTTTGCCCATTTCGACATCGGTGGCAGGCCCGTCCGGGGCGAGGACGTCAAGGCAGCCGTGGGCGAGGATGCCGTCGAGGTCGCAGCGGCGACGACCGAGTCGAAGGGCAACGTCTGGGTCGCGCGCCTCGACCGCGAGACCCGCGCCGCCGAGGCACGGCCGATCGACCTCATGGTCGACACGACCCGTCTCCACTTCTTCGATCCCGAGACCGGGAACGCAATCTACGACGACTGAAGCGAGTCGAGCAGGCGGTCGTCGTCCTGCTCGGTCCGGATGGTGATCCGGATGCCGCCTCGCACCGGCCGCACCGCCAGGCCGCGGCGAAGAAGGGCGTCCGCCAGAGCCCCCGGATCGTCGACCGGGACGTACAGGAAGTTCGCGCGCGACGGCCGCGGCTGGTAGCCGAGTGCCCTGAGCGCGGCGGCGAAGCGCTCACGTTCCTCGAGGATCGGCCCGACGTCCGGCGGTGAGGCGAGCCCGGCGAGCGCGAGCGCCGCCGAGAGGGTGGACAGCGGAGCCGGGTGCTGGCGCCGGTTCAACTCCGCGGCAACATCGAGGCCGACAAGGGCGTAGCCGACGCGGGCGCCGGCGAGGCCGAAGGCCTTCGAGAACGTTCGGAGGACGACGACGCCGTCGTCGATCAGGTCGACCGCCGACACGCCGGAGTACTCGTAGTACGCCTCGTCGATGAGGAGCGGGCGCGCGTCCGGCAGGTCCCCGAGCTCACCTGTCGGATTGTTCGGCCTGCAGCAGATCGTCAGGGCCGGCTCGACGTCGGAGACGTCCGCGCCGGCGACCCGGGCCGCGATGTCGAACATCGGATAGGTCGGGTCGTTCGCGATCGCGACGCGGTCT
>DASUXI010000310.1:0-5046 GCA_036377995.1 Gaiellaceae bacterium | reverse complement strand
GCCTTCCGCCTCTGCCCGGAGCGCTGGCTCGGCTCGAAGACGCACGAGGACCTGCGCGCCTCGCTTCGGCCCCTCCTGGACCTGCCGGTCGAGCGCGTGCTGGTCTCGCACGGCGAGCCGGTCCTCGAAGCCGGCGCGCCCGCCCTCGCCGCTCTTCTCCGCTGAGCTCTCATCTTTCTTTCATCTTCATTCGGCACTCTGTCGTCCGGATGCGGGTGCTGATCGTCGAGGACGAGCTGAAGATGGCCGGCCTCGTTCGTCGCGGGCTCGTCGAGGAAGGCCATTCGGCCGACGTCACCTCGAGCGGCGAGGAGGCTCTCGTCCTCGCGCGAGCGCACCCCTACGACGCCATCGTCCTCGACGTCATGCTGCCCGGGATCGACGGCTTCGAGACCTGCCGCCAGTTGCGAAGCGACGACGTGTGGGCCCCGGTGCTCATGCTCACCGCGCGGGACAATGTCGGCGACCGGGTAGCCGGCCTCGACGTCGGCGCCGACGACTACCTGACGAAGCCGTTCTCCTTCGCGGAGCTGCTCGCCCGTTTGCGGGCGCTCGCCCGGCGCGGCGCCGTCGAACGCCCGACCGAGGTCGTCGTCGCCGACCTCCGTCTCGATCCCGCCGCTCGTCGAGCGTGGCGAAGTGACACCGAGATTGCGCTCTCTCCGAAGGAGTTCGCGCTCCTCGAGACGTTCATGCGCCGGCCGGGCCAGGTGCTGTCGCGACTGCAGCTCCTCGAGCACGCGTGGGACTTCGCGTACGAGAACCGCTCCAACGTCGTCGACGTGTACATCCGCTACCTACGCGAGAAGGTCGACCGTCCGTTCGGCACCGACACGATCGAAACCGTTCGCGGCGTCGGCTACCGGCTGCGTGAAAGGTCGTGAGCCGCCTCCCGATTCGACTGAGGATCACGCTGTTGTTCGCGCTCGCGATGAGCGTCGTCCTCGTGATCGCGGGCTGGCTCGTCTATGCCCATGTCGCCTCCGACCTGAACCGCTCTCTCGACCAGCAGCTCCGTTCACGCGCGCAGGACGTCTCGGCCCTCGTGCGCAGGAACGGATCGCTCCAATCGACCGGTGGCACCCTCGTCGAGCGAGGTGAGTCGTTCGCCGAGCTGATCGGCCCCAACGGCGCGGTGCTCGACTCGACCCACCCACTCGGGTCGACTCCGGTCCTCACGCCCGTCCAGCTGACAAGAGCACGCGCGCGGGCCGTGTTCGTCCACGTGCGCCCGCTCCCGGGCCTGCGCGAAGCCAGTCGCGCGCTTGCGCTCCCCGTGGTGCGCGCCGACCAGCGCCTCGTGCTGGTGGTGGGAGCAACACAGGAGAATCGCAACGACACGCTGAGGAGCTTGCTCAACGCCTTCCTGGTCGGCGGCCCGCTCGCGCTGGTGCTTGCTTCGATGGCTGCGTTCGCGCTCGCCGGCGCCGCGCTCCGGCCGATCGAGGAGATGAGGCGGCGTGCGGCCGACATCTCCGCGTCATCCCTCGACGACCGCCTGCCGGTGCCCGACACGAGCGACGAGGTCGCTCGGCTCGGGCAGACGCTGAACGAGATGCTCGCGCGAATCGGCGACGGGCTCGCGCGGGAGCGCCGTTTTGTCGCCGATGCGAGCCACGAGCTGAGGACGCCGCTGGCGCTCCTCAAGACGGAGCTGGAGCTGGCATTGAGACACGCGCGCTCGAGGGAAGAGCTCGAGGCTGCAATCCGCGCAGCCGCCGCCGACACCGAGCGACTCGCTCGTCTCGCAGACGACCTCCTCCTGCTCGCGCGGGCAGAGCAGGGACGAGTGCCGCTCCGGCGCGAGCAGATCGACGTCTCCGATCTCCTGTCGACCGTGGCCGGCCGGTTTCGGACCGAAGCGCAAGCCCAGCGGCGCGAGCTCTTGATCGACCCGGCCGAGCCGCTCGTGGTCGCCGCCGACCGGACCCTGCTCGAGCAGGCGCTCGGCAACATGGTCGACAATGCGCTCCGCCACGGCGCCGGGCCGGTCACGCTCAGGGCCGATCGGCGCAACGGCTCCGCCGAGCTCCATGTGCTCGACCGCGGCGCCGGCTTCCCGCCCGGGTTCCTCGGCCTCGCCTTCGAGCGCTTCAGCCGAGGGCGCAAGGCAGGCGGGCCCGACGGGAGCGGCCTCGGCCTCGCCATCGTCGAGACGATCGCCGAGGCCCACGACGGGCGCGCCGTCGCGGCCAACAGGCCCGACGGCGGGGCCGACGTCGGGATCCTGCTCGACACCTGACCGCCGATTCTCGGCGCAACGCCCCTTGAGCGCCGTCGGCCGACCGGCTTCAATCCTCTCGAGTGATCCATCCGCGGCATGTCGTCTCGGCGTTGCGCACCGCTGTGCGGAACGAGAACGTCCGGCGGGCCGAGCTCGCCTGGGGAGCGGCAATTGCGGCCGAATGGGCGCACTTCGTCGCGCTCGGCGTGTTCGCCTACCAGCATGGAGGAGCGGCGTCGGTGGGAGTCGCCGGGCTCGTACGGCTGCTACCCGCCGGCATCATCGCTCCGTTCGCCGCAGCGTTCGGGGACCGCTTCAGACGTGAGCGCTTTCTCGTCGCGATGGCCGTGCTCGGCTGTGTCGCCCTGGGTGGCTCGGCCGCCGCGGCGTCCTCAGGCGCCAAGGTCGCCGTCTTCGTCTTCGCGAGCCTGCTCGGGATCTCGTCCACCCTGATCCGGCCAGCACTGCAGGCGCTCCTGCCCTCGCTCGCGCGAACGCCGGCCGAGCTCATCGCGGCAAACGGCGCGACCTCGACGATCGAAAGCATCGGCACGCTGATAGGTCCGTTGGCCGCCGGCGTGCTCGTCTCGCTGGCGAACGTCGCATCGGTGTTCGCCGTGGGAGCGGTCGCGCTCCTCGTTGCGGCGGCACTGTTTGCGCGGGTGAGGGTGGAGAGCCGCGTCGAGCTCAACGCGGGGGCCGGCCCCGGCCGGGCACGGGAGCTCGTCGTCGGCGGGTTCGAGGCGATCGCCCGGACTCCCGGGGCGCGGCTGATCGTGGGGCTCACCACCGCACAGACGTTCGTCCGTGGCGCCCTCAACGTCCTGATCGTCGTCGCCGCGTTCCGCGTCTTTCACGGCGGGGGCTCCGAGGTCGGATACCTGACGGCAGCCATCGGTGTCGGCGGGCTGATCGGGGCGATGGCGGCGATGACCCTCAAGGGGAGCCGGCTCGCCGCGCCCTTCGGGCTCGCGCTGATCTTCTGGGGCCTCCCGATCATGCTGATCGCTCCGCACCCCTATCTCGCCGCCGCCCTCTTCCTCCTTGCGATCGTCGGGGCGGCGAACAGCGTCGTCGACGTCACGGTGTTCACGCTCCTGCAGCGTGTCGTCCCGGATGAAGTCCTGACCCGCGTGCTGGGAATCGTCTGGGGCCTCGCCATGGGAGGTGTCGCCGTCGGCTCGATCGCAGCGCCGCCGCTCGTCACCGCAATCGGCCCGCGGCCGGCGTTCGCCGTCGTCGGCTCGATCCTCCCGCTCCTGACGCTCGCCGCCTACCGGCGACTCGTGCGCCTCGACACGGGGGTCGCTCCCGGCCCCGAGCTCGACCTGGTGTCGGGCGTCCCGATGTTCGCCCCCCTCTCCCTCGCGGTGAAGGAACGCGTGGCGGCGAGCCTCGTGCCGGTGTCCGTCGCCGCCGGCGAGGTTGTCGTGCGTGCCGGCGACGAGGGCGATCGCTTCTACATCGTGGAACAGGGCGAGCTCGACGTCGACGCGAGCGGCCTGCACAGCGTCGCCGGTAGCTCCGAGTACTTCGGGGAGATCGCCCTCCTCCGCGACGTGCCCCGTACGGCGACGATCACCGCCTGCGTCGACTCACGCCTGTACGCGCTTCTCCGCGACGACTTTCTCGCCGCGGTAACGGGCCACGCCACGGCGCATGCAGCCGGCGAGGCCGTGGCAGAGGCCCGCCTCCAGGGCGCGGGTCGCTGACGCTAGACCCGGCGCGCCGACATCATCGCGAACACGGCGACGATGAGAGCGACGATGAGCAACAGCCAGAGGAAGCTGTTGATGGCCGCGCCGCCGGCGACCGCGAGCACGACGAGGACAAGCACGATGATCCATAGCAATGGCATGTCTCCAACTCCTTGACAGTCGGTGGTTCGGTGTGAGTGTGATGGTTCGGTCTGAGTGACCGACGAGCCCAGTTGTGCTACCCGGCATCTCCCGCATCGAAACCGCCGCGTTCTGCGCGTGCCCCCTCGGCGCGCCCGAGGATTTCGGAGACGACTGCCGTTTTCGCATCCGCGTACTGCTGCACGTAGGTCCAGTCGCGCGCGGCCAGTTCCCTTTTTGCGGCCGCGTAGAGCTCCCGGTCCGATTCGTTCGCCCGCAGCCAGTCACGGAGTAGGAGCATTCGATCCGTCTCGCCGCAGCCTGCCGAGAAGACGTGCAGGTTCACGTTCGTGTCCGGTCCCTTGAAGACGCGATGCTCGAACCAGTCGGGCTCGCGAATCCGCAGCGGGTACCCGGCGGCCTCGAGGTCTGCGGCATACGCCGGCTCGTCGGAGGAGTCTGGAACCTCGAGGACGATGTCGATCAGCGGCTTGGCCGGAAGCCCGGGAACCGACGTCGAGCCGGCGTGCTCCATCCTGATCACCCGCTCGCCGAGGATGCCGCGGATCCTCTCCTCCTCGCGGGCGTACAGGCGCGGCCACCCGGGGTCGTAATCCCGGATCTCGATCTGCCCTTCGAGCTGCTGCGGCTCTCCGACAGTGACTTCGGCCAGCAACGTGTCGTACGCTGCCACGTCTTCGGGGTTGCGAGCGCCCACGCGGGCCAGGCTACCGCGGCCTGATCTGGACCGAAGCCGTGGAGGACAGGCCGTATGGATCCGTGACCCGCAGCTTGACGGTCACGGTGCCGGGAGTCGTGTAGGTGAAGAGGGGCGCGACGACTGTCGAGTCGCCGAAGAGGCCGTCGCCGTCGAGATCCCACGAGTAGGTCAGCGGTTGCCCCTCCGGATCGGTTGAGCGGGCTCCGCTGAACTGAACCGTCAACGGCACAGGCCCTCGCATCCTGCTCGCGTCGATCACGGCA
>DASUXI010000309.1:0-8533 GCA_036377995.1 Gaiellaceae bacterium | reverse complement strand
CGAGGCGTCAGGACGTCATGCGCGTGGCGACGTTGAACTTCGTCACCGACGTGCGCTGCCCCGGAGTGTCGCCGGCCGGCATCGCGCTCAAGATCTCGTCGCCCTTCTTGTAGTCATCCTCGTTCTCGAAGAAAACGATGGCAAGCGACTTCTCGGCGTCCGGGTCATGAAGGATGACGAGCTCAGCGGAGGGGAAGCCCTCGGGCGGCTGCCCTTCGTTCATCTCGCGATTCATCTCGTCCATCCGGTCCTTGCTGACCCCCTCGAAGGTCACAACGCGTGCGAGCGCCATCAGAGCCTCCCTGTTCGATTGAGGCAACCCTACGCCCCGCCGGCCGGCCTGTCACGGGACGTCCGGCTCGGGCTATCGCTTCTTGGGCAAGGAGCGGGCGTGCGTGGCGCCGACCTCGACCCACTTGGCGAGCTGGCGCTTGGTGCGGAGATGCTCGGGCTCGACCCGCAGCCATCCCTTCATCGACCGGCCCCGCATCTCGAAGAGGCGTGCGTCCGTGGTCGCGACGAGCGTGTCCGACTCGGCCGGATCGGCGCGGACGAGCGCTCCGCCCTGGCCGCTCGCCGCGACCGCCATGTTCCCGCCGATGAGGAAGGCGAGGCCGCCGAACATCTTCGTCTCCGTGAGATCGGGCTCGCCGGTGAGCAGTTCGCGTATCCGATCCGCGAGATCCTCGTCGTACGCCACCGCCGCGATCGTATGTGAGGAGCTGTCCTTTCGTCGTCCCGCCGTTCGTCTCCACCTCGACCAACCACGATAGGAGGAAGAGAGATGAAGTACCTATTGCTCATCCAGCAAGGTGACACACCCACGCCGTATGCCCCCGAGGAGTGGGACCGCCTGTCCGAGGACGAGAAGAACGCGATCTACGCGGCGTACAAAGGAATCAACGAGACCCCCGGCGTCAACCCCGGCGTCCAGATGCAGCCGCCAGAGATGGCCACGACCGTCCGCGTCGAGAACGGAAAGACCCTGACCACGGACGGCCCGTTCGTTGCCGTCAAGGAGGCGCTCGGCGGCTATCTCATCTTCGACGCGGACGATCTCGATGCGGCGATCGAGCTTGCGGCGCGAATCCCGGCTGCCAGCATGGGCGGCGCAGTCGAGGTCCGTCCGGTCATGGAGTACTGATCACACTCGAGCAGGTCTTCCGCGAAGAATGGGGCCGCGTCCTCGCGGCGCTGATCGGCTTCCTCGGCGACTTCGACCTCGCCGAGGAGGCCACCCAGGAGGCGTTCACGATCGCCTCCGAGCACTGGCCCCGCGAGGGGCAGCCCTCCAACGCCCGCGCGTGGCTCGTGACCACCGCGCGCAACCGGGCGATCGACCGCATCCGCCGCGATCGCACGCTCGCGGCGAAGACGCGCCTGCTCGCCGTGCCGGAGCCCGTGGAGGACGAAGTGGACGAGACGACGATCCCGGACGAGCGGCTCGAGCTCGTCTTCACGTGCTGCCATCCGGCCCTCGCGCTCGATGCCCAGGTCGCGCTGACCCTCCGGACGCTCGGAGGGATGAGCACGGACGAGATCGCGCGCGCTTTCCTGATCCCGGGCGAGACCATGGCGAAGCGGCTCGTGCGCGCGAAGCGGAAGATCAAAGCCGCGGGGATCCCGTTCCGGGTACCGCCCGCGCATCTGCTCCCCGACCGCCTGGCCGCGGTGCTCGCGGTCGTCTATCTGATCTTCAACGAGGGCTACGGCGGACGAGGCGAGCTCGCTTCCGAAGCGATCCGCCTCGGGCGAGCCCTCGCCGGTCTGATGCCCGAAGAGCCCGAGGCGCACGGCTTGCTGGCCTTGATGCTCCTCAACGACGCGCGGCGAGACGCCCGGGTTGCCGACGGGACGGTCGTTCTCCTCCCGGACCAAGATCGATCCCTCTGGGATGCCGGGCAGCTCGCAGACGGTCGGGCCGGGCTGAAGCGCGCGCTGGCTCTCGGCGGTGAAGGCCCCTACGTGCTGCAGGCGGCGATTGCGGCCTTGCACGTCGAGGACCCTCCGGACTGGCCGCAACTGGCCGCCTTGTACGGACGGCTCGCGCTGGTCACCGGCTCACCGGTCGTGGAGCTCAACCGGGCCGTCGCGATCGCCGAGGCCGGCGAGGTCGAGGACGCGCTGGCCCTGATCGGCCGCCTCGACCTCGACGACTATCACTATCTCCACGCGACGCGCGGCGAGCTCTTGCGCCGCCTCGATCGCCTGGACGACGCGCGCGCCGCTTACGAGCGCGCACTCGAGCTCGTCCACTCCGAGCCCGAGAGGCGGTTCCTCGAGCAGCGCCTCGCGGATCTCCGCTGAGCAGACGGCGAGCCCGGTCCGTCACACGGGCCGGGCTCGCGAGGCCTGGAAGGCCGTCCTCAGTTAGCCGTAATGGATCCGAACAGGCCGTTGTTCTCGTCGTTCGGCCCGGCTGCGAAGTAGAGCGTCGTCGAGGGGCCTGCGGCGCCGTTGTTGCCGAAGCCGATGCCCCAGAGGCCGTCGATCGTGATCGCGCGACCGGTCGCGTCACGCAGACCACCCGCTCGTTCCCAGGACCCGTCGTTCTGCCGGGCGTAGGCGTTGATGTGCCCGTCGCCGAAGTTGCCGACGAGCAGGTCACCGCTGAACGGCCCGAAGCCCGACGGCGCGCGGACAATGCCCCACGGCGCGTTGAGCTGGCCGTGCGTCGCGATCCGCGAGATCAGGTTCCCGTCGGTGTCGAACTCGTCGACGACGCCGAAGCCCTGATGGTGGAGCTCGTCGTTGCTGCCGGGCTGCTGCTTCGCGAAGGTCACGATGAGGTTCCCGCCGACCGCGGCGATCCCGAACGGCGCATAGCCGGACGGGAGGTTTGGATCGAGGAAGCCTCCGGTCGCGGTGCCGGCACCCCAGGTCGAGTTGAAGACGTCCACCTTGCCGCCGACGAAGTCAGTCGCGTACAGCTGCGGCTGGCCGCTCCTGCTCGCAAGCGCGAGGCCCTTGTAGACGGCGCCCGGCGTCAGCGTTCCGACGACCGAGTGGGTCGGGTCGACGTTCGGGCTCCAGCCGCTGATCGTGCCGCTCTCGCTGGCGAAGATGAAGAGCGGAGCACCTGACTTACCGTTCGCGCTGACGGAGAACGCCGAGGTGTTGTTGAAGACGATCCCGGTCGGAGCGCCGTTGACGATGTCGACGACAAGACTTCGCTTCGAGCCGTCGGCGTTGTAGAGCGTGGACTTGTCGGTGCCATTGTCGGCAACCCACCATGGGCCCGTTGCCGGCTCCGCGATCCCCCACCCGTTTTGAAGGTCGGGATCCGTGTGAGCCAGGCCGGGCAGGTCGGAGTTCAGCTTCGTCACGGTGTACGTCCCCGGAACGTCTCCCCGGGCCGACGACACGCCTAGCACCAGAGCCAGGCCGAGCAGTAGAAGCGCCGTCAGGACGGAGCCGGCGCGATACGTCCTCTGTCCTCTCATTCCACCCCTCCTTGGTCTGAGACGGGACCCCAAAGGAGTAACTACGGCGTTCGGCCGGCCCCGGTTTGGTCGAACGTGGCCGGGCCGGAGAGGCTCCGGCCACGCGACTCCAGCAGGCTGTTTTGAAGGGCTTGCTAGGCGAATGCCGGCTCAGGGTCCGGGCGGACGACGACGGTGTCGGCGACCGGGATGATCTCGTCCACGGGCAGGTCGGCCAGGGAAGCGTGCTTTCGGATCGCTTCGGGGCTGTCCGCCTCGTAGATGCAGACGGTGCCGAGCGAGCCGGCGCCCTCGTCCAGCACGTAGCTGCGAATCCAGCGGACTTCGTCCGGCATGTCGTCGTCGCCGACGCGCGTCGAGCGGGCGGCCGCCTCCTGCAGCTCTTCCGGCGAGCGCCAGCCGCTGCGGCGGAGGATTGCGTAGAGGTTCATGACTGTCCTCCTTCGTTCCGGGTGCTCTTCGACCCTCACGCTAGGCGGCGGACGCGCCTCCGACATCGGGAGCACTCCCTATCTTCTGCCGATTCCGAGTCGCGCTGCCTCGGCCACAGCCTGGCCTCGTGTCGAGACCGAGAGCTTGCGCAGGATCGCCGACACGTGATGGTCGACCGTCTTCTCCGATACGAATAACCGAGCGGCGATCTCCCGGTTCCGGAGCCCTTCGCACAAGAGCTCGAGCACCTCGATTTCGCGGCCGGTGAGCCCACCGGGATTTTCCCGCGTCGACCGGCGCGGTCCGGCGCGCAGATCCCGAACGCCGTGGCTCCGAAGCATTCGTGCAATGCGTGCGGAAGCGCGTGACGCGCCGAGGCGCTGAAGCTCGCTCAAGCTGCGCCGAAGAGGCTCGTCTCGATCGGCGGCGGCTAGAGCGAGCGCCGCTTCGTAGGGACAACCGAGCGAGGTCCAGCGAGCGGCTGCACCCTCCGCGTCGCCGGCGAGCTCGAGTGCCCAGGGCTCGGCGAGGGTGTCTGCCCGGATGGGTTCGTCGAGCTCTGCACGCCGTCGCCACGTCGCCAGCTCACCGGCCGCCCAGCTGTCGCGCTGTTTCAGCGCGAGCATGAGTGTCTCCTCGGTCTCGCCTGCGACGAGCTCGTTCTCTCCGGCAAGCCAGCGGGCCTCTGCGCGGGCTACTGCCGTCGGAGCGAGTCGCTGAAGCTCGGAAGTCCCGCGGGCGCGACGGAGCGCCTCGTCGAGGAGCTCCCACGCCCCCGGGTCGCCGCGCCGTGCGCGGAGGCGGCCGAGCACGGCCAGGGGCGTGACCCGGCTCGGCGCCGCGGCTCTCGGGTGCCGCAGCACCGATGCGGCCGCGTCTGCCGCCGAGCCCCAATCGCCCTGCTCGAGTTGCGATCGCGCAAGGTAGCCGGTCATGTAGAGCAGCCACGAGTCGAGATCGTGGTCACGGCAGAAGGCGATGCCGCTCGCGAGAGTGGCATCGGCACGTCTGTAGTCACGCAGGTCGAGGGCCTGAGTGCTCAGGTTCGTGTACGCGCGCGCAGCATGCTCCTCGAGCCCACCGGCAAGGGCCAGCTCGAGGCTGCGTTCGAGCATCTCTCGTCCGTCCTCGGAGCCGTCCTGGTACTCGGCCGTACCGACGTTGGTCAGCGCGTGCACGAGGATCTCGTCCTCACCGAGCATCTCCGCAAGCTCGATCGCCTTGCCACCCCACGCAATGGCCTCCTCCCGCTCGCGGGCGAGCATTCGCAGCTGCGCAAGGTTGCTGTACGCCATCGCGAGCTCCGGACCGGGCGGCAGGGGCTCCAGCAGGTCGAGCGCCTGTCTCGCCTCCAGCTCTGCCGCCTCGTTGTCGCCAAGGAACCAGCGGAGCCGCGAGAGCCACCTGTGTGCGTCGCCCTCACGGAGACGATCTCCTCGCCCGCGATGCTCGACGAGCACCCGTTGCCGAGCCTCGATTGCCTCGGGGATCTGATCGGTCAGGTAGCACTCGTAGGAGCGACGCTCGTAGAGCTCGGCCCTCCGCTCCGGTGTGAGTGACTCCGCCTCGGCCAGTGCCCGCGCGAATTGCTTCGCCGCCTCCCGGTGCGCACCGAGCGCAGCCGCCCGCTCGCCCGCTTCGGGCGCATAGCGGAGCACGGCCTCACGGTCGCCGGCTCCCTCCGCGTGGTGCGCGAGCCGCGCCGGGTCCGGCCGCCGCCCGGCCGCACCTACCAGCGCGGCCAGGGCCGAGCGGTGCAGCGCCAGGCGCTCGTACGGCGGCAAGGCCGCCTCCACCGCGACCCGCGCGATCTCGTGGCGAAACGCGACCCCCGCACCCTCGATCCTCAGCATCCCCGACGCAAGGCACTCCTCGAGCGAGTCGGGGAAGTTCTGCACGACGGATTCCAGAAGCCAGAGCTCAGCGCGGGGCGGAACGATCGACACGGCGTCCAGTAGCTCTCTGGCCGCCACTCCGAGCCTGGCGGCCCTCGCGAGGACGGCGTCGAGCACGGTCCCCGGAAGTTCGGCGCCGTGACCCGCCAGCACCTCGGTCACGAAGAACGGATTCCCGCCTGTCTGGTGAGCGAGCGCAGCGGCGTCGACTCCGGCCGAATCTGCGAGCGCTGCGACCGCGTCGACCGAGAGCGGGGACAGAGCCAGACGCACAGGGCGAGGACGCGTGGGCAACTCTCCCAGCAAGACCCGCAGCGGGTGCGTTCGCTCGAGCCCGTCATCTCGGTAGGTCAGGACGAAGAGCACCGGCAAGGACGCGAGTCGGCGCGCCAGCATACGAACCACATCGAGTGTCGCCTCGTCCGCCCAGTGCGTGTCCTCGACCACCAGCAGCACAGGAGCGCGGCGGCGGATCTCCTCCAGGAGCGCGGACACCACGTTAGTAGGTGTGGCTCCGTCGGCAACCCGCGTCGCCAGCCGCCCTCCAGCGGAGTCGGCGAGCTCCAGGAACGGTGCGAGCGGTCGCGGCGTGAACAGCGGATCGCAACCGCCCCACAAGGTTGCGATCTCGGCGTTCTGCTCGCAGAACGTGCGCAGAAGCGAGGTCTTGCCGATGCCTGCCTCGCCGGAAACGAGTACGAGCGCACCGGCTCCGGAGGAACGCACCCTCCCGAGCGTATCCCCGAGCGAAGTCAACTCCTCCGCACGCTCGAGCAACTCGCTCATGGCACATCTTCGCCGCTCCGTACGCTCGTTCGTCGTCGCGCTTGTCTACGGCGTGGAACCGGCCGCGGTCTTCCCGCAGCAGATTCAGTGAGTGACCGGATGCGCCCGGCGCTCGAGCACGAGATTCTCGAGGCGTCCTCTCGGGAGGCAGGTGTACGTGCGCACAAAGCCGCACGAACAGGAGAAGGGAGGAACCATGACGATAGCCCCGACACCTCTCCACCGCCGACGAGCGCATGGCCACCGCCTGCTCGTGCTTGTCGCCGTCTCCGCAGTCATCGCGCTGGTCGCCGTCGGCGTCACGCTGCTCTTGCACTACGACGTCTTTCAGAGCTCGTCGAAGTCGACGGCGACTCAGGGCTCGGGTGTGGCGGCCGCTCAGACCCGAACGGTCTCTGCGTTCAGCAGCGTCGAGCTAGCCGGGACCAACAACGTCACCATTCTCGTCGGCGGCAAGCAGCTGGTCGTCGTCCACGGGGACGACAACCTACTCGGCCACGTCACCACCAAGGTGCGTGACGGCAGACTCGTCGTCGGCACTCGAGGCAGCTTCACGACCGCGAGCCCGATGAGTGTCGAGATCCGGGTACCCGCGGTCGATGCATTGAAGCTCAGCGGCAGCGGCACCGTCACCGCCGACAACATCCGTGCGCAGAGCCTGACCGTGACGCTCGCGGGAAACGGCCTCTTGCGCGCCGGCGGCACCGCGAATCGGCTGGACGTCTCACTCGGGGGGTCCGGGGATGCCCAGCTCGAACAACTCGTCGCCCGCGACGTGCACGCCGTCCTGTCGGGGTCGGGCCGCATCGTCGTCCACGCGACGAGCAAGCTGGACGCCTCGGTACCCGGCACCGGGACGATCCTCTACAGCGGCAACCCCGCGAACGTAAAGACGAGCATCAGCGGCCAGGGGGCGATCACCAGGAAGTAGCAACCAAGACGCTAGCGTCCGGGGCCATGGAGCCTCTTGTCCGTGCCGTCGACGCCCTCGCCGGTGCCCGCGGGTTCTCGGGAGCCGTTCGCGTAGACCGCGCGGGGGAGATCGTCCTGGCCTCGGCCTACGGGCTCGCGGACCGGGCTCACGACATCCCGAACACGGTCGACACGCAGTTCGCGATCGCGAGCGGCACGAAGGGCCTGACGGCACTGGTCGTCGTCGGCCTGATCGAGGACCGCAGCCTCGAGCTCTCCACACCGGCCCGTTCGGTGCTCGGCCCGGATCTCCCGCTGATCGGCGACGACGTCACGATCGAGCATCTTCTTTCCCACCGATCCGGGATCGGCGACTACTTCGACGAAGAGGAGAAGCACGACATCGCCGACTATGTGCTGCGCGTCCCTGCGCAGGAGCTCGCGACCACGGAGGAATACATCGCCGTGCTCGACGGGCGCCCCGCCAAGTTCGCGCCCGGCGGGCGCTTTGCCTACAACAACAGCGGCTACGTCGTGCTTGCGCTCATCGCCGAGCGAGCCGCCGGCGTTTCCTTCCACGAGCTCGTCGGTCGGCGTGTGTGCGAGCCGGCGGGGATGACCGACACGATGTTCCTGCGCTCCGACGAGCTTCCCGGCCGCGCCGCGCTCGGCTATCTCCCCGTCGACGGGGTGTCGAGGACGAACGTGTTCCACCTGCCGGTTCGCGGCAGCGGCGACGGGGGGATCTACTCCACCCTTGCCGACTTCACCTCGTTCTGGACCGGGCTCTTCGCGGGCCGGATCGTGTCAACGGAATGGGTGGCCCGCATGGTCGCCCCCCGCAGCAGTGTGCCGCGGCTCTCGAGACGCTACGGCCTTGGCTTCTGGCTCCGCGAGACGAGCGGCCTCGTCCTGCTCGAGGGGTATGACGCAGGTGTCTCGTTCTGCAGCGTCCACGACCCCGAGCGGCAGATCACGCACACGGTGATGTCGAACACGTCAGACGGCGCATGGCCGATGACACGACTCCTCGCGGACAGGCTCGAGGCCGCCACAGACTGATCA
>DASUXI010000308.1:0-2928 GCA_036377995.1 Gaiellaceae bacterium | reverse complement strand
AAAAAAGACGCTTAGACGTCCCTGCTGCAGCCCTCGATGAGGCGTTTCGCCCAGCCGGCGTCGGCCTGGAGCAGATCCATCGACGCGACGACGTTGAGCAGCATCCCCTTCGCGAAGAAGTGGGCGACGCGGTCCGGGGGCAGACCCGAGGCCCGCTCGACGTACTCGACCATCTCGCCGTATCCCTTGCGGACGACCTCCCGGATCTCGGGGTCGCCAGAGGCTGCGTAGGCCTGCATCTGGGCGTGGAGATAGGTCGGGTTCGCCAGCCGCTGCCTGTACGCCTCGCCGATCGCCTCCAGCACTGCCTCGCCCTTCAGGCCCGCGGCGGCCGTCCGCATCATCTCGAGCGTGCCGCGGAGGCACCGCTCGGTGGTAGCCATGAAGAGCTCCTTCTTCGTCCCGAAGAGACGGAAGACATACGGCTGGGAGATTCCGACTGCCCGCGCGATCGCCTCTGTGGAGCCGCCGTAGAGACCGTGAGCGGCGAATTCCGCCATCGCCGCCTCGAGGACTTCCTCCCGGCGGGCCTCGGCGGTCTTCCGTTCGGTGACGACCATTCGCGGATTCTTAGCTACTACTCACTAACTTGTCAAGTTCACTTCTCCAGCAGGGCCATGCCGCGGGCGAGCCGCACCGGCTGCCTGCCCTCCTGCGCAGCGAAGCGGGCGAACGCCTCCGTGGAGTTCACGTCGTCCGAGAGGAGGACCCCACCCGGCTTGAGGCAAGGCCAGGCCGCGTTGAACTCGAACCACATGCAGTCGAAGGAGTGCTCGCTGTCGTGCATGAACGAGTCGATCGCGCCGAGGCGCTCGAGCAGCGGCGGCAGCGCGTCCTGGCTCCGTCCGAGGATCAGCGTCCAGTGCTCCTTCAGCTCCGGTGGGATGAGCCAGCCGGGCTCCGAGCCCGGAGGGATGCCGGCCCGTCCCTCGCCCTCGTAGAACGTCCCCGGCTCGTAGTCGCGGCCTGCCTCCCTGGGCATGTCGACGGAGTGGAGATGCCCGACGCCGTTCTCCCGGAGCGCGAGCAGCGCGAAGGCGGTCGAGAACCCGTTCGCGACTCCCGTCTCGACGGCGATCTCCGGACGTAGCTTGCGCATGACGGCGTAGAGATACGTCCCCTCCGTGTAGCCGATCGCCCCGAGCGAGTGACCCTCGCCGCGCTGCACGACCGCCGCCCGGTGCTCGCGCCCCTTGTCGAGGAGATGCTCCGGCAGTCCGCTCCGGCTCATCTCCCGCTCGTAGGCGGCGAGCACGCGGGGACCGCCGAGGAAGCGCGCCACCTCGTTCCTGATCGAGCGGGCCTCGAGCAGGCGGCCGGGGTGGCGCGCGCTGCGCGACGCGCGGTAGAGACGTCGTTTCAGCCCGGCCGGCACGGCCGCGGATCGTACCCTTGGGCCGTGGACGCTCGGGTTCTCCACCTCCCGGTCAACCTCGCCGGCACCGGCTGGGCGCACGTCAACGCCCTCCGGCGCAAGGGCGTCGACGCGCGGCTGCTCGTCTTCTGGCCCCAGAAGTGGCGGCCGGACGAGTACGACATCGACCTCGACCTGCCGCGCAAGGGACTCCTCCGGCAGCAGGTCGTCCAGTGGCGCGCGCTCGCCAAGTACCTGCCCGAGACCGACCTGTTCCACTTCTACTTCGGGAAGACACTCGTCCCCAAGTCACTGAACGTGCCGATCATGCGCGCGACGCGGAAGAAGTCGGTCATGCACTTCCTCGGCGACGACATCCGCGGGAAGCGCCCGGAGGAGCTCGAGTACCGCAAGCGCTTCGACGCCTGCATCGTCGGCTCATACGCCGCCACGCGCTGGGTCCCCGACGGCATCGTCGTCCCGCCGGGGCTCGACCTGCGCGAGTACGAGCCGGTGCCGGCCGTCGAGCGCGAGCGGCCGCTCGTCGTGCACGCGCCATCGGATCTCGAGAAGAAGGGGACGAAGCACGTGATCGCCGCCTGCGAGCAGCTGCCCGTCGACCTCGACGTCGTTCACGGCGTCCCTCACGACGAGGCCGTGGAGCGGTTCAAGCGCGCGGACATCGTCGTCGACCAGATGCACTACCTCTGGCACGGCGTCTTCACGATCGAGTCGATGGCGTACGGAAAACCCGTCGTCACGCACCTCGACGAGACGGCGGTCCGGCAGACGGAGGAGGCCTTCGGCGTGAAGGTGCCGATTGTCCCCGCGACGAAGGACGATCTCGTGGAGAAGCTCCGCCCGCTCGTCGAGTCGTTCGAGCTGCGCAAACGGCTGGGCGCGGAAGGGCGCGTGTACGTCGAGCGCGTGCACGACCTGGACAAGGTCGCCGACCGGTTCATCGAGATCTACGAGTCGATCCTGTGAGGAGAAGCAGGAGCTGATGTTCGAGCGGATCAAGGAGCTCTTGCGCCACTCGGCGGTATACGGCCTCGGCTCGATCGTCGCGCGCATCCTCGGTGTGCTGCTCCTGCCGCTGTACACGCGCTACCTGTCGCCCGGCGACTACGGCCTCATCGAGACCCTCGTAGCGCTCTCCGCCGTGCTGACCGCCCTCGTCGCACAGGCGATGAAGAGCGCCTTCTTCCGCTTCTACTTCGACTCGACCGAGCACGCGCGTCGGCTGGTCGTGATCCGCACCGCGTTCTGGTACGTGATGGCGGCCTCGACCGCCGTGCTCGTCGCCGGCGCCGTGTTCTCGCGGCCGATCTCATGGCTCCTCTTCGGTCAGCGCAGCCACGGCGATCTTGTCATCGCCGCCTTCATCGGCCTGTGGGCCGCACTCAACTACGAGCAGCTGACGTCGCTCTTCCGGGTCGAGCAGCGCTCGAGCGCGTACGTCGTCGCGACGCTCGCCAACGTCGCGATCACGATCGCCGCCACCGTGCTGCTCGTCGTCGTGTTCGACAAGGGACCGCTCGGCGTCCTGGTCGGGAACTTCACCGGCACCCTGC
>DASUXI010000307.1:0-27553 GCA_036377995.1 Gaiellaceae bacterium | reverse complement strand
TGGATCCTCAACACGGCGATCTCCCTGCCTGAGCGCACCTGCCACACACGCACGTCCGAGTCGGCGCTGGAGGTTGCGACGTAAGACCCGTCGGGATTGAAGGCGAAGGCGGTGACCGCAGCGGTATGCCCGACCAATTCGTGCTCGCTCAATCCTGATTGCACGTTCCAGACATGCGCGGTGGAGTCCGCCGACGCGGTGACCACCCGATTGCCACGGGGCGAGAAGGCTGCGGCAAGGACTGCTCCACTGTGACCCTTGAGGACCGCCGTCTGCCGACCGTCGGACACACGCCAGATGGCCGCGGTGCCGTCGGCACCGGCGGTGACGAGGAGCCGGCCGCCTGGGCTGAATCTCGCGTCGTTGACGTACCCATGCTGTTCCAGCCGCTCGAGAAGGTCACCCGTGCGCGCATTCCAGAGTCTCACCGACGTGTCCCGGCCGGCCGTCACGGCGATTCGACCATTGGGACTGAGCCGGGCGACTTCGACCGGCGCGCCGTGGTCGAGCCGTGAGAGAAGCCGACCGTCCGACGCGCGCCAGACCCGGGCGGTCCCGTCGTCACTGCCCGTGATGACCGTCTTGCCGTCGGGCGCGAACGATGCCGTATTGACCGGACCTTCGTGCCGCAGCGTCAGCACCTTCGCTCGAGGGCCCCAAAGCCGAGCCGTCCCGTCGGCGCCCGCACTGACAACACGCCGCCCATCGGGGCTGAAGCCGACATCGTTGACCGGCCGGCCGTGGTTTCCGATCTCTCGCGCCGTCGCGGGCGGGAACGGCCCCGTGAGGTCGACGCCAGCATCCCAGAGCCGTACGGTCCCGTCGTCGCTCGCAGTCGCGATCGTCTTCCCGTCAGGACTGAATGCTGCCCCGTTGACGGGGTCCCGATGCCCGACGAGCAGGCCCTGTGTGCTGCCACCCTCGGCCCGAGTGATGTATGCCTTCCCATCACGGCCCGTAGTGACGACCGAGCGTCCGTCGGGGCTGATGGTGACGGATGTCACCCCGCTCTTGTGCGTCGTCACGATCGCGGCGGAGCTACGCTCCTCGAGGTTCCACACGCGAGCGACCGTGTCGTTGCCTCCCGCGGTCGCGAGCAAATTGTCATCCGGGCTGAAGGCGAGGTCGTTGACCCGACCGGTTCCGCGGAGCGGCGGTCCCGAGGGTGCACCCGAAGACGCGTTCCAGATCTGGACGAGCTCGCTCGCGCCACCTGTGGCAACGAATGCGCCGTCGTGGCTGAACCGGGCGGAATACACCTGGGTCTGATTGTTGAGCGCGTGGATCAGCACATGCCGGTCCACGTCGAAGACGCGGGCAAAACGGTCCCCGGCCACAGTGAGCAGTCGGCTTCCGTCCGGGCTGAACGAAACCCGGCGGACGTCATCGCTCCCGCCGGCGCCCCGGGGGTGAGTGAACGAGGCCAGCGGCAGCCCGCCGGCGACGCTCCAGAGCCTGGCAGTGCCGTCGGCACTCCCGGTCGCGAGGAGGCGACCGTCCGGCGAGAAGTCCACAGCCAAGACCGCTCCCTCGTGCCTGAGCGCATAGAGCTGGAGCCCGGTGCGCGCATCCCAGACGTGCAACGCTCGATCCTTCCCGTCGCCGGCGCCTGCGACCAACTGTCCGTCGGGACTGAAAGCCGCGTCGGCGAGGTCGGCCGAGGGCCTGAGCCGCATGACGCGAAAGTGGTGACTCCGGTCGTACTCGAGCCGATCGAGGTTCCGCTCCGACCGTTCCAGGGTCTGAGTGATGTCGTACAGACGTGCGCCGCCTTTGCCTGCGGTGAGCACGAGGGAGCCATCAGGGCTAAAGCGCGTTACGTGTACCGGGCCGCCTCCGGGAAGCACGGCCGTCAGGCGAAGGGCCAGCAGCCCCTCCCGTAGGGTGTCTTCCAGCGCTGTGTCCGGCGCCTCCCGCGCGAGACCGTAAGCCGTGATCGCCGCCAAAGATCCCCGGACGCTCCGCTCGGGATCTTCCGAGAGAAGTGCACGCGCGTTCGCCTCGAGCTCCTTGGCGCGGACAAGATTCCTTTGGCGCTTGGCTCGAGCTTCTGCCAGCAGTGCCCTTTTTGTCTGGGTGCGGGCGACGGCGGCGTGCTCTGTTGCGTGCTGCGCCTCCGTCTTCGCACTTGCTTCTGCAACTTGCGCGCGGTGCGCTTCCGCGGTTGCCCTCTCGCGGGCACTGCGTTCCGCCGCGGCCGCACCGGCCGCTCTCACCTCCTGCTCCTCTGCGCGCTGCGCCTCGAGTTGCGCCTCGGCCCTCGCCGTCTCCGCGGCCTTTGCGGATTGCTCCGCCTCGGCCTGCTCTGCCTGGGCGACCGCGGTTTGGTGTTGTGCCTCGCTGCGCTGTGCAAGGGCGTAGACGGCAATCCCGGCCACTATTGCGAGAGCGAGTAGAGCGGCGCCGAAGACGATCAGAAGCTGCCGCTGCCTGCGGTCGTGTCGGACACGCTCTTCCGCGAGCCGGCTGTCCGCCTGGAATCGGCGGCGCCACGCAAGCACGGCAGCGGCGAGAACGTCGTGGAAGATCTCGTACCGGGATGCCGGTCCGTTCCCCGAGGTTCCTCGGACGATCCGCGCTCTCGAGAGTTGTCCGAGAACGCGCACAGCCTCGGTCTCGGCGATGCCCGCGTATCCGGCGAGGTCGGAGGCGTCGTGGGCGATCTTCGTCCCCGAGGGCGTGACCAGGAAGTTGTACATCGCCGCGGCCGCGACCTTGTCCTCCGCCGAGAGTTCGGCCATCGCCCGTTCGAGGTGGTCCTGGACGATGTGCTCGGCTCCGCCCAGTTCCCGGAGCGTCGCGAGCCTCAGAGTCCTCGAACCGCTTCCTCTCTCTACGTCCCAGAGCCGGCTGAGCACGAGTTGGAGATAGGGCGCTTCGATGCGGCCCTCCTCGGAGTCGACCGCGACCCCGCGGCCCGCCGCGCCCAGTTCGACCCGGCCGGCGGCGACCTGCTCGAGGATCCGGTCCTCCAGCTCGAGCTCCAGGTGGACCTGCTCGTCGGGCCCGACGAGCTCGTTGTAACGAAGAACCGGACGGACGATCGCCGCGGCGCCTGCCGACCGTGTCAGCCGCTCGAGACGGAGGCGATTGGCGAGCAGATTCGGGATCAAGGCCTTGAGCGTGTCGAGCCGGGCAAGCGCTTCCTCGCGGACTGCAATCAAAACGTTGACCCGCAGCCCGGGCCGCGCCACCACGTCGGCGAGTTGCCTGGCAAAGGCGCCGCCGTCGCGGTGGTAGAGAAAGCATTCCTCGAACTGATCGAGGATGAGGTAGAGCTCACCGCTGGCGCGCTCTGCGGCGTCGGCGAGCGCATCGGCGAGGGAGCCTCCGTCTCCGCCAAGGGCCGCGATCAAGGATGCGACCGGATCGTCCGTCCAGGACGAGAACACAATGACCTCGGCTTCCTCATCCCGTCGAAGACGGTGGGCGACGCCGGCGCGGAGGACGGACGACTTGCCCACACCGCTCGGCCCGTAGAGCACGGTCATCCGAGAGGCCATCAGATTTGCGGCAATCACCTCGGTCTCTTGCTCTCGCCCGAAGAACAGGAACGCGTCGAGGTCCGATTCCTCATACGGCGCGAGGCCCTTGTACGGGGAGAGTGGCGCTGCGAGCGCCGGGGCGAGCAACGTGCTCACGCGTGCACCTCCGCGGGGGCGGCCGCTGCATAGCGGGACAGGATCTCCACGTACTCGTCCAGAGGTTGTTCCTGCACCTCGACGTCTCGCCGGCGCCAGAACTCGCGCTCGAGCGGCTTGGCCCGAGGCTGAACCGCCCAGGACCGATAGCTGAGCGGCTGGTCGCTCCAGAGACGGTTCAGGATCACCCGCAGGTTCCAGTCCGCCATCGTGTAGCCGAGGAAGAGGAAGTGACTGCGAAGGAGCTTCGCCGCGAGTGCCACGGGAACCGCGCCGGCGACGTCGGTCCTGGCGAGATAGTCGATGTAGTCGTCCTCCGTCACCACGAAGCTCTCCCAGCGTCGTTCCGGGCCTCGCTCGACCTGACCGTGCAGCTTGAGGATCACCGTTCGGTCCTCGAGTGACAGCTCGGTCGCATACGTGTTCGGCACATCGATCACGCGGCCGACGCCGTCAGGCCCGAGATGGCAGAACTTGCCGCGGTTCGGGCCAGCGGCGACGTACGTGACGATGTCGAATTCCTCGCCCGCTTCGAGAAACGCCGCCTCCAGGGCGAGGTCGTAGCTCGTCGTCACCAGGAGTTGGTGGGGCAGGCCACGCGCACGGAGCCCAGGGGGCAGAGAAGCGAAGAAACGGTGGACCGGCGTAGGTTGCGAGACCGGTTCGAGCAGGGCGTGCAGCTCGTCGTACAGCGGGCCCGAGCCCTTCATCACGGCCACGTACTGCGCCACCTGCGGAAGGCTCTGGGCAGGCTCCGAGTAGTCGAAGCGCTGTGCCAGCCTCCTCGTGACCTCGGCGACGTCGGTGCCGAGAACCGCGACGAGGCGTCCGTCGAACAACGCGCGAACGACCTGCTCGAAGTGATCCTCGAGCGGTGGCTCACGTCCCGGCGGCCGAACGACCCCTTCCTGGCGAAGGATCGCCCCATGAAGCTCCTTGAGCTCTCCGCTCGGCTCGATTCCGAGTTGGTCCACGAGGATCCGACGCCCTTCGTGAAACGCCTGCAGAGCCTCGGCTTGCCGTCCGGAGCGATAGAGAGCGAGCATGTACTGCCCTCGGAGGCGCTCCCGTAGGGGATGTTCGTCCACGAGGTTCTCGAGCTCTCCGACGAGCTCGCGATGACGACCTTCCTCGAGCTCTGCCTGCACCCGATCCTCCAGAGCGGAGAGCCGGGCCTCCTCGAGGTGGACGATGTGCGGTTGCGCAAATGCGTCGTAGGAGAAGTCGGCCAGTGGCGGGCCCCGCCACAACGACAGCGCCTGCCGCAGCGTCTCCGCCCGGCGCTGCGGCTCTCCGCTGCGCGCGCTCTCGACGAGAGCACGGAAGCGGTCGAGATCTAGCTCTCCGGGCTCGACCTGGACGCGGTATCCGGGCGGCTTCGTCTGCAGGACGTCCGGGCCGAGCGTCTTCCGCAGATGTGAGACGAAGTTCTGGAGTGAGGTCGGCGCGGTCCGCGGAGGATGCTCGCCCCAGAGCGCATCGATCAGGCGATCGGTCGAGACGACCCGGCCGGCCTCCAGGAGGAGCAGCGCCAGTACCGCACGTTGCTTCCTACCGCCGAGCAGCAGCGGACCGGTCTCGTCAGAGACCTCGAGCGGCCCAAGAATCCGATAGTCAGGCATCGCCCTTCTTTGCGTCGGGGACCGCCATCGGACGCCCCACGCACTAAGCATGGCCGGGGGCGAAATCGACGCCATCGGCGAAGGCACCGAGCGGTGATCGGGGAAATCGCGGACGGAGTCGTTGCGGCCGGTGACGGTCGTTAGCGCGCCGTTTGCGCGGCATGAGGGACCGGTTGGCGCCGAGCACGACGCTCGGACCATGAAGACGAACCGACATAACAGCAGCGGCGCACGGCGCCGCATCGGCGCGACGCTCGTCCTTGCAGCGGCGATCTCCGCCGGGGCCCTGGCCGGCCGGACGACGCTCCCGCCACAGGACTCCACGGCGGCCCCCTCGAGGCAGACCGCCTCCCAAGCATTCTCGTACGGCTGGCCGGTGAAGCCGTTCGACCGGCAGCATCCGGTTCGCGGCAGCTTTGGCGACCCGAGAACCGTGTTCACCGGGCACCCCACTCTGCGAAACCTCCTGACCAGTGGCGGCGCCTTCTCCTACCACCAGGGCGTAGACATCTCGGCACCCGACGGAACACCGGTCTACGCGGTTCGGTCGGGCGTCGTGCGGATCGTGACCCGGGACTGGATCGAGGTCGACTCCGACGGAGGAGTTGCCTTCCAGTACTGGCACATCAACTCGGCCGTCCACGTCGGCGACCATGTACAGGCGCAGACCGATGTCCTGGGCCACATCATGCGCGCCTCGAAGCACGTGCACCTGACAGAGCTGAGCGACGGCAAGGCCGTCAACCCGCTGTCACCCGGACATCTCGGCCCTTATTCGGACGGGACGACTCCACGTGTCGGCGAGATCAGCTTCCGCTCGAGTGACACCGGGCCCGAGCTGCTGCCGGAGTACGTGCACGGGCGAGTGCAGATCGTCGTCTCGGCTACGGACACGCATGCGCTCCCGGTCCCCGGCCAGTGGGCCGGCCTGCCGGTCACTCCCGCGAAACTGACATTCAGGATCGACGCTTTCCCGAACTGCAAGATCGTACGACCGGAGACGATCGCGTTCGACGTCACGCGCCGCCTTCCCTCGAGCAACATGTGGCAGACATACGCGCGCGGCAGCCACATGAACATGGTGCAGATGGGCGTGCATCGGTACTGGTACAACCCGGGCGTCTACCTGTTCAAGCTCACGCAGACGCCGTTCGACACACGGACGCTCCCGGACGGCGTGTACCGGCTTGTTGCCACCGCCTGGGACACCGCAGGCAACCACAGCTCGGCGACGCAGATCTTCCAGGTCCACAACCGCGAGAGTTGGCTGAAGGGCTAGACGATGCGACGACTCATCGCAATCGCCGCAGCGACGCTGGCGCTCTTGGCCGGCATCGGAGCCGCGTTGCTCCTGTCCCACGGGCAAGAACGGGCGAGCCCCTCGTCGACGGGCGAACTGCTCGAGAGCACATCCAGTTCCTCCCTCACATCCAGTTCCTCCCTCGGGGCGCGCGCCTGGCCAACATACGGCGGCTCCAACGCTCGCGACCACCGAGCACCGAAGACTCTGCGCCCTCCGTACCGGCGACTGTGGTCCGTGTACGGCGACTCGAGCTTCATCGAGTTTCCCCCGGTCATCGTCGGCGAGCAACTCTTCTTCGCGACCGACCGGGGGCGCGCAGTTGCGCTCTCTACGCGCACCGGGCATCTCCTCTGGCAGCGGCTCCTCGGACATTGCGTGGCCGCCTCGCCCGCGGTCGCCGGAACGGAGGTCATCTTCGCCGCGATGGGGCCCCCGCCCTGCGATCGCGGACAGGGCGAGGTCGTCGCCGTCGATCGGAGCGACGGTCGACTTCGCTGGCGCTTCCTCGCCGCACCGATCGAATCGTCCCCGCTCGTCGTCGGCGGCCTCGTGATCGTCGGCGACCGCGACGGATACGTCTATGCGCTCGACCTCGACAACGGGCACGTGCGCTGGCGCTTCCGGACCGGCGCCGCGGTCAAGGGAGGAGCCAGCGCGGCAGGCACGAGGATCTTCATCGGGTCCTATGACGGCTACGTCTACGCGCTCGAGGCGGCGTCGGGAAAGCTTGCCTGGCGCGCCCGCTCACCCGCGGGAGGACACCTCTACGCGACCCCTTCCCTCGCCCACGGACTCCTGTTCGTCGGTGCCACGGACGGGTTCGTCATGGCGCTCGATTCGCGGACTGGCCAGTTGCGGTGGTCACGCCGGCTGCCCTCGTTCGTCTACGCGTCCGCCGCCGTAGCGGGAAGCAGGGTCTTCGTCGGCTCCTACGACCATCGGCTGTATGCACTCGAGGCGACTACCGGGAAGCCGTTGTGGTCGTTCAAGGGGCAAGGCCCCGTTTCCGGAACTGCGACGGTCGTCGGGAACCTCGTCTTCTTCTCGACGTGCGGGTCGTGCTCCACCTACGAATCGAATCCCGCGGCGAGGCGGACGTACGCGGTCGACGCGAGCTCGGGAAAACTGGTCTGGACCTATCCCGACGGCGAGTACACCCCGGTCGTCACGGACGGGCTGCGGATCTATCTCACGGGTTACGCGACGATCACGGCCCTGGAACCGAGCAACGCCGGCCGCCAGAAGGGCTAACCTGAGGCCTCCCCCGCCGACCGAGCCGTGCGCTTTCGACTCGCCTTCATACTCGTCGCAGCATCCGCGACGCTGGCCACGACCGCGTCTGCCTGGGCGTACCCCTGGCCGATCAAGCCGTTCGACAGGCAGCACCCGATTCGGGCGTACTTCGGCGATCCCCGCACCCGTTTTTGGAACACCATGCTGACCGACGGCCTCAGGGGCCCGGGCATCTTCCAGTTCCACAATGGCATCGACATCGCCGCGCCGGGCGACACGGCCGTGTACCCGGTCGTCTCTGGGACGGCGACGGTGATCTCCGGTGACGCTGTCGCGGTCCGGACGGGCGACGACCGGACGTTCCAGTACTTCCACATCGTCCCCATCGTCGTGAACGGCCAGCACGTCGTCGCGCAGAGGACGCTGATGGGCTACATCCTCCCGGCCTACGGACACGTTCACTTGACCGAGATCCGCGGGACGAAGGTCTGGAACCCGCTCGCGCGCGGGGGGATCGCGCCCTACGAGGACCGGACGGTTCCCGAAGTGGATGCGATCAGCATGCGCCCGGCCCGGTCGCTCGTCGCGTTCGACCCGGGCAAGGTCTGCGGGAAGGTCTCCCTGGTCGCCGTCGCGCACGACATCACGCCGCTCGCGGTCGTCGGCCTGTTCGCAGGATTCCCCGTCTCACCCGCCCGCGTCACCTGGTCGTTTGCCAAGCTCGGCGCGCGTCCGCTCGTACGCAACGCGGTCGTCGCGGACTTCCGCTCGACGCTACCCTCGCGACGAAGATTCTGGCACATCTATGCGCGTGGAAGCTTCCAGAACGCGCCGAGGTTCTCGAACCGCCAGTTCTTCATGCCGGGGAGCTTCGTCTACAACCTCGCCCCGGATCTCGACACCCGCAGGTATGGCAACGGCGTCTACACGGTCACCGTCACGGTCAGCGACGAGCTCGGCAACTCGTCCGACGCGTGGCAGCGGTTCACCTTCGACAACCGGCCGGGCACCCCGACCGGCTGTCCGGCGGCGCCGCCCGTCGATCAGTTGCCCAACTCGGCCCCGTAGGCGCGCCGGTAGATCCCCTTCAGCTCCTCCACGCGCTCGACGTAGTGGCGTGTCTCGGAGAACTGAATGCCGACCCCTTCCCTGCGCCAGCGGTCGACGTTGTTCTGGCCTGCGTTGTAGGCCGCCAGCGCGGTCCGCTCCTCGCCGTACTTGTTCAGGAGATGCCGGAGATACCAGGCGCCGTAGCGGATGTTGATCTCGGGGTCGTAGAGATCGGAGACCCGGAACTTCGAGCCTCCGGTATGGAGCGCGATCCCCTTCGCCGTGTCGGGCAGCAGCTGCATGAGCCCGATCGCGCCCGACCGCGAGCGTGCTCCGGCCTTGAACTTCGACTCCTGGTAGATGACGGCCGCGAGCAGCGCGGGATCCAGGTCGTAGTTCCGCGCGTGCCCCCTGACGATCTGCTGGTACTCGAGGGGATACCAGAGGCGCTCCCACCATCCCGGCTTCGATCCCTGGAGCACGGCGAACGCCGCCAGTGCGCCGCAGGCGAGCACGACGACGCCGAGGAGCCGCCCTCTCATCCCGACAGGCGGCGCATGACGTCCGCGACGAAGGCGTCGAGCTCCTCGAGCGTGCCGTCGTTGACATAGGCGTAGTCGGCTCGCCGCACCTTCTCCTCCTCGGGGAGAAGACGGTCTTCGCGGTCGTCGCCGAGGGGGCGCCGTGCCGCCCTGACCTCCGGGGACGCGGTGATGACGACGACGACGTCGAACCGCTCGTCACCGCCGGTCTCATAGAGCAAGGGCACCTCCGTCACGAGCACATGCGGCGGGTCTGGCCGGGCCGCGACCTCCTCTCGCCACGCGGTCTGGGCCTGGATCACGCGCGGGTGCAACAGCTGCTCGAGCCAACGGAGCTCGGCCGGGTCGGCGAAGACGATGCGACCGATCGCGGCGCGGTCAGCGCCCCCGTCGGGAGCGATCACTACGGGACCGAACCTGTCGGCGAGCTCGTGCAGGACGACGTCGTCCTCACGGAGGATCCGGTGGACGAGCTCGTCGGCGGATGCCGTCGCGGCGCCGTGACGCGCGAAGGCGGCGAGCGCCGCGCTCTTGCCGGCACCGATCCCGCCCGTGATGGCGACCGAGACCGGGCTAGTGCTCGTCTGGAGCGTGCTCGGCGGGTGCGGTTTCGTCGACAGCGGCCGTCTCCGCCGTCGTCTCCGGCTCGGCGGCTTCCTCGGCCGGAAGCTCCGGCGCGGCGGATGCGTCGCTGAAGACGTCCTCCGAGAGATCGAGATGCGGCGTACCCTCGAGCGGCGGCTCGTTCTCCGCGCGACGGTCGGCGTCGACGCGCTTGAGCGAGAGCGAGAGGCGCCGGCGCTCGGCGTCGACCTCGAGGATGAGCACGGGCACCGTGTCGCCCTGGCTCACAACCTCGCGTGGGTTCTCGACGTGGTGCTGCGCGAGCTCGGAGATGTGCACGAGCCCCTCGACGCCCGGAAGGATCTCGACGAAGGCGCCGAACGTGACGACCTTGGTCACCTTGCCCTCGACGACGTCGCCCTCCTTGTACTGCTCGAGCACCTGCTGCCACGGATCCGACTGGGTTTGCTTGAGGCCGAGCGAGATTCGCTGGCGCTCGCGGTCGATGTCGAGCACCTTGACCTTCACGGTCTGCCCGATCTCGAGCACCTCGGACGGGTGGTTGACGTGCGACCACGAGAGCTCCGAGATGTGGATGAGCCCGTCCATGCCGTCGAGGTCGACGAACGCTCCGAAATCGACGATGTTCGAGATCTGCCCCTCGACCACGTCGCCCGGATTGAGCCGGTCGAGAATCGCCTGCCGCATCTCCTTGCGCTCGTCCTCGAGGACGGCGCGACGGGAGAGGACGACGTTGTTCCGCGAGCGGTTCAGCTCGATCACCTTGCAGCGGAGCTCCTTGCCCATGAACTCGTCGAGGTCTTGCACACGGCGGATGTCGACGAGGGACGCGGGCAGGAACCCGCGTACTCCGAGGTCGAGGATGAGGCCGCCCTTGACGACCTCGATCACCCGGCCGGTGACCGGGTCTCCCGACTCTGCCGCCTGCTCGATCGCCTTCCACGCCATCTCGAACCGGGCGCGCTTCTTGGACAGGAGCAGCCGGCCCTCGGCGTCTTCCTTCGTCATGACGAGCGCGTCGATCTCGTCTCCGACCGAGACCTCGTCGGCGGGATTCACCGAGCGCCGGATCGAGAGCTCGGCGACCGGGATCACTCCTTCCGACTTGTAGCCGATATCGACGAGCACCTCGTCCTTGTCTACGCGGACGACCTTCCCGTGGACGACTTCGCCCTCGTTGATGGTCGGGAAGGTGGAGTCGTAATCCGGGATCAACTCGCCGTCCGGACCGGTGGTCCAGACGCCGTCGCCTGCGACTCTCTGCTCTGTCTGCTCGGTTGCCATGAGCGGCCGATCAGTATAGCCAGGGGCTTGAAATGGCCCCTCGCCCGGGCTCGGCACCGAGGTCGAGGGGGCCGGACGCACGAGCGCCCAGCCCCTCCGACGGTCGGTTCCTAGCCGATTCTCGTGACCCGGTCCTGCGGTCCGGGCGAGATCGGGGAGTTCTTCGTGAAGTAGGTCACGAGCGCATCGAGGTCGATCTCTCCCCCGAGCGGGTTCGTGCCCTCGTTGAAGACGGTGAACCCGTCGCCGCCGGTCGCGAGGAAGTTGTTCATCGCGACGCGATAGGAGGCGAGCGGGTCGACGGGCGTGCCGTTGATCCTGATCGTGCCCGCCAGGACTCGGCTGCCTGCCGGCTGCGTCATGTCATACGTGTAGGTGAACCCTTTCGACACCTGTAGGAGCCGGATGCTCGGGGCGATCACCGTGAACTGCTGCTCGAGGAGCCGCTTGATCATGTCCCCGGTCATGGTCTTCACCGTCATGACGTTGTTGAACGGCTGAACCGTGAAGAGCTGGTTGTAGGTGACCGGCGCGGGGCTCGCCGGGCTGCACGCGATGCTGCAGACCAGGTCGGCTCTGATGCCACCGGGGTTCATGAACGCGACCACCGCGCCCCCGAAGTCCGTAGGCGACGTCGACGCGAGCTGCGCATCGGCGATGACGTCTCCCAGCGGGGTCTCCTGTGCGAAGTTCGTCGTCCTCGTGATCGTCGCCGTCTGCGATCCGACAAGTCGGTTCGCGAGCGGCGCCGACAGAGCGTCGTACTTGTTGACGATCGCCGTCTCGGCGGCGTCCTTCGCGACGTTGCGCGTGACGATCACGTTGTTGGCCGTGGCCGACACGACGTCCTTCGTCTGGTGGTCGATCCGGAGGTCGATGTCCGTGATCAGGCGGCCGAACGAAGACGCGCTCGTGGTCAGGATGCCGTTGAACTTGCAGACGTACGGCTGGTGTGTGTGCGCGCTCACGACGACGTCGACCTGCGGATCGAGCGCCTCGACGATCGGCTTGATGTCGCCGGCGAAGCCGTCACAACGATTGACGTCCATGAAGCCGAGCGGGAACGGCCCGTTCTGGAAGCCGCCCTGATGGATCAGGACGACGAAGGCGCGGACGCCCTGCTCGTTGCGGAGCACGTGCACCAGGTTGTTGATCGTCTGCACCTCGGGACGGAACTCGAGGCCCGCGACGCCCGCGGGCGTCACGATCTGGGGCGTCCCCTCGAGGGTGAGCCCGAGGAACGCGATCTTCGCGTTGTCGACCTTTACCACCTTGTACGGCGGCATGATCGTGTCGTTCGTGCCGGCGTAGAACACGTTCGCGGCGAGGTAGCGGAAGAGCGCGCCGCCGAACGGGTCACCGTCCTGACAGCCGTCGACCGGGTGGCAGCCGCCGTTCTGCATGCGCAGGAGCTCCTGCACGCCTTCGTCGAATTCGTGGTTCCCGACTCCACTGACGTCGAGGCCCAGAGCGTTCATCGCCTCGATTGTCGGCTCGTCGTGGAACAGGCCGGAGATCAGCGGACTGGCGCCGATCAGGTCGCCTGCGCCCACCGTGATCGTGTTGGAGTTCCTCTCGCGCAGTTGCTTGATCCAGGTCGCCAGATACTCCACGCCGCCCGCGTCGACGTTCACTCCCGGCCCGACCGCGATGCGGCCGCTCGAGCCCGTCGGCGGCTGCAGGTTGCCGTGGAAGTCGTTGATCGCGAGCAGCTGGACAAGCGTGTCCTTGTCCTTGGGCCCGTTCGCCGCCGAAGCGAGCGCCGGAACCATGAGCAGGGCCGCAACGAGTGCCGCTGCGGCGACGGCCAGCCGTCTCATCAGTCTCCCCTCGTTCGTTGACCTCTGTGGGTGGCCTGCCAGGCCGCGGCGATCGTATCGCCTTCGATACCCGGTCTCAACGAGGGCGCGTCAGCTCTTCGCTTCGCTCCAGTCGTCGCCGACCCCGATCTCTACCGCCAGAGGCGGATCGAGGGGATACGCGCCGCACATCTCGTCGCGGACGAGCGTCTTGATCACGCCGAGCTCGGCCTCCGGGACTTCGAGCAGGAGCTCGTCATGGACCTGGAGGACGAGCCGCGCTCCCCGGCCCTCGTCGCGGAGCCGCCGGTGGATGGCGATCATCGCCTTCTTGATGATGTCGGCGTTCGACCCCTGCATGACGAAGTTGACGGCGAGACGTTCGCCGAGGGAACGCGTCGCACGGTTTGACGCGCGGATCTCGGGAGTGGGCCGCCGCCGTCCGAGCAGGCTCGTCGCGTAGCCGTCTCGCTTCGCCTGCTCGATCGTCCGCTGGATGAAGTCCTGGACGAGCGGGAAGCGCGCGAGATACGCGTCGATGTACTCCTGTGCCTGCTCGCGCGGAATCTCGAGGTTCTCGGAGAGGCCGAAAGCGGAGATCCCGTAGACGATCCCGAAGTTGATCATCTTCGCGATCGAACGATCACCCGACGTCAACTGTGCCGGCTCCTTGCCGAGCACCTCGACCGCGGTCGCCGTGTGGATGTCGTCTCCGCGCTCGAACGCCTCGCGGAGCTTCGGCTCGCCGGAGACGTGGGCGAGGATCCTCAGCTCGATCTGGGAATAGTCCGCGGAGAGGAGCCGGTGGCCGGTCTCCGGGACGAAGGCCGACCGGATCTCCTTGCCGAGCTCCGTCCGGATCGGGATCGCCTGAAGGTTCGGATTCGACGTCGAGAGGCGCCCGGTCGACGCCACCGTCTGGTTGAAGTGGGTGTGGAGGCGGCCGTCCAGCTCCGAGATCAGCGACGGCAGCGGGCCCAGGTAGGTGTTCAGCAGCTTCGAGTACTCGCGCCACTCCTCGATCACGCCGACGATCGGATGCTCGCTCCGGATGGAGCGGAGGACCCGCGTGTCGGTCGAGTAGCCGGTCTTGCCCTTGCGCCCGGGCGTCAGCCCGAGCTTCTCGAACAGGATGTGGGCGACCTGCTGCGTCGACCCGAGCACGAATTCCTCGCCGGCCAGCTCGTACGCCCTGGCCTCGAGCTCCTCCACGCGGTCGGCGAGCCGCGCGGTGATCTCCCCCATCCGGTACGTGTCGATCTTTACGCCCGCGTCCTCCATCGCGGCGAGGACGGCGGTCAGCGGGAGCTCGATCGACCGGTACAGCTCCTCGGCCCCGCGCTCGCGGACACGCTCGAGCATCGTGGGTGCGAGCCGGCGCGGGATCTCGGCGTGCCGCACCAGCGCCGCGGTGTCCTCGTCGGTCGCGGGTGTCGGAATCGGCTCGACGCCGTACTCCTGCGCGAGGTCGTCGAGCTCGTAGCCCGCCCGGCCCGGCTCGATCAGGTACGCGAGCAGCATCGTGTCCTCGGCCGGCTCCATCGTCAGCCGCGGCAGTGCCTTGAAATCGTGTGCGATCAGCTCTGCGGCGTCGAGCCTGCGCTCGAGGGCCGGCGTCCAGTCGCCGACGAGCACGCCCTCCCCTGCTCGCGCCAGGGCAAACCGCCCGTCTCGAATCGCCAGCGAGGCACGGCCACGGACCTCGGGCAGCTCGCCGAGGCGCCACTCGACCTCGGTCCCCTCCATGCGCATCGGCTGAGCAGGGACGGCCTCGTCGAGAATGTCTACGCGGCCGAGCAGGTTCCGGAACTCGAAGCGCCGGAACATCTCCCGCAGCTTCGAGCGGTCCGGCGGGAGCAGGACGAGCTCGGCCGGGTTGCACTCGAGCTCGAGGTCGCGGCGCATGGTCGCGAGCTGCTTCGAGCGTGACGCCTGCTCCGCATGCTCGGAGATGTTCTTGCGCCGGGCGGGCGAGAGCGCGTCGGCGTGGTCGACCACTTCCTCAAGCGATCCGTACTGGGCAATCAGCTGGCCGGCGGTCTTGTCCCCGATGCCAGGGACGCCGGGGATGTTGTCCGACGTGTCGCCCTTCAGACCGATGAAGTCGGGGATCTGGTCGGGCTTGATCCCGTAGCGCGCCTCGACCCGCTCCGGCGTGTAGACCTGCACGTCGGAGACTCCGCGCGGAGTCATCATCAGGCTGACGTTGTCCGACACGAGCTGGAACGCGTCGCGGTCGGTGGAGACGATGGTCGTTTTGATCCCGGCCCGGTCGGCCTGGGTCGCGAGCGTCGCGATCACGTCGTCTGCCTCCCAGCCCTCGAACTCGAGATTCCGGTAGCCGAAGGCCTCCACGATCGGGCGGAAGTAGGGGAACTGCTCGGACAGAAGGCCCGGCGTCGGCCGCCGGTCCGCCTTGTATGTCTCCGCGACCTCGAGCCGCTCGACCGGCCGCGTGTCCCAGGCGACTGCAACGCCCTTCGGCCTGTAGTCCGACAGCAGCTTGAAGAGCATGTTGGTGAAGCCGAGGAGCGCGTTCGTGGGGAAGCCCTCGGTCGTCGCGAGCTCCTCGGGCAGCGCGAAGAAAGCGCGGTACGCGAGGTTGTTGCCGTCGACGAGGAAGAGCTCGGAGTCACGCGCGGGGCCGTCGTCCAGCTCGAGCTCGGCCCCGGTCAGAGTCTTGGGCATCGAGCCATGGTAATCCGGTGCCTGACTTCAGTCTGGCACCGGCGTGCATGTCGTCTATCGTCCGGCGCCGTGCGTGTCCCTATGCTGTCCGGCTCGCAACTCGTCGTCGTGACCGCCGAGGACGACGGCGTCGTGCTGCAGCCGCCCCCTCCGGCAGCAGCCGTGGCGGACGTCGGCGCCGCGGTGCGCGACGCGCTCCGCTTTCCGCTCGCCGGAGAGCCCCTCGAGGCCCTCGTGACAAGAGGCGCGCGGGCGACCGTCGTGGTCGAGCCGACCCACCTCCCGCTGCCGGGCGCCGAGAGGGATCCACGGCAGGGTGCGGTCGCGGCGACGGTGGCAGAGCTCGAGCGCCTCGGGATCCCGAGCGGCTTCCAGACGCTGCTGGTCGCCGGGGGACTGGCCCGGAGGCCGGGCGGCGAACAGCTCGAGCGCCTCTTCTCGCCCGACTTCGCGCGCCGCTTCCACGGGCACGTCGAGGTTCACGACGCCGAGAGCCCCGATCTCGTCGAGGTCGGGTCGGCCGGGCCCGTGCCGCTTCGCGTCCACCCTGCCCTGGTCCGGACGGATGTCGTCGTCGTGATCACGGCGGCCGAGACCGTCCTCCACGGCGGTCCCGGCGCCCTCGTCGCCGCCGCCGGGCCGGAGGCGCTCCGTGCATCCGGCGCGGAGTCGCTCCTCGAGACGTCAGGTGCCCAGGGCTGGCGAATCGCCCTGGAGCTCGAACGGTCGCTGATGAGGAGGGTTCCCGTGGTCGGGGCGTCCCTGGTCCTGAACCACCCCCGAATCGGAGGAGCGATCGCCGGCTACCCCTACGAGCAGGCCGCGCTCGAGCGCATCACGCACTCTCCTCTCAGGCACGCATTCCGAGCACTGCCGGGAGCGCTGCGAGCGTACGTCCTTCGCTCGCTCTCGCTCGAGCGGTTCGCCGCGGCAGTGTTCGCCGGGCCCCCGTCGATCGCACACACGGAGGCGCTGTTGCGCGGAATCGAGCTGCGAGGAGCGGCGCTCGACCGGCCGCTCGACGCGATCTGCATCGGAGTTCCGCGCACGACTCCCTACCTGCCGCGTGAGCGGCCGAACCCGCTGCTCGGCGCCTACCTCGGGCTCGGCCTCGCCCTGCGCCTGTGGCGCGACTCGTTCCCGCTCGTGGAGGGCGGGAGCGCCATGCTCCTGAATCGCTTCCACCGCTACTTCAGCCATCCCACACAACAGCCGTACCGGGCCTTCTTCGCGGCGACGCGCGCCGGCCCGGACGACGAGGCTCTCGCGGAGGCGGAGCGCGGCGTGCGCGCGGATCCGCGCGCGGTCGACGCGTATCGAAGCGGGCGGTCGTGTCATCCGCTGCTCCCGTTCGCCGACTGGGACGCGTGCCGGCCGGCGCTCCGCCGCCTGGGCCGCGTCATCGTCGCCGGCTGCAGGGATCACGCCGCCGCCCGCCAACTCGGGTTCGTCCCGACGCACGGCGTCGGCGCCGGCCTGACGATGGTCCGCGGCTGGTCCGATCGGCCGCCTCGGATCGGCTTCCTGCTCGCTCCTCCCTATTTCCCCCTTCGGGTCGCGAGCGGGTCAACCTAGCCCGCGCACTCCGGGGGGTCTACGATGCATGGTTCCCCAGTTTCGCCCGAGAAAGGACGCCCAATGCGGTCCCGCGCTTCCCTCCTTTTCGTGCCCGTGCTCCTCGCGCTGCTGCTCACAGCCGCAGGCTGTGGAGGGAGCTCGAAATCGTCCAACGCGTACACGACGACAGCGGCCGCGCCCGCCTCGATCACTCCGCCCGCGAACATCAAGAGCGCGGGCAAGCTCGTGTTCTGCAGCGACATCACCTATCCGCCCGAGGAGTCCTACAAGCCGGGAACGACGACGCCGGAGGGCTCGGACATCGACATCGGCAAGTACATCGCGAAGAAGATGGGCGTCACGGCCCGGTTCGACAACACCGGTTTCGACGGGATCATCGCCGCTCTGCTCGCGAAGAAGTGCGACCTGATCATCTCCGGGATGAACGACACCCCTGCACGCAAGAAGCAGGTCGCTTTCGTCGACTACCTCAAGGTGGGGCAGTCGTTCATGGTCAGGGCCGGCAACCCGGCGCACATCACCGGCATCGCCAGTCTCGCCGGCAAGTCGGCGTCGGTCGAGACGGGCACTACGAACAAGGACTTCCTCGACGCCCAGAGCAAGAAGCTTCAGGCGGAGGGCAAGAAGGCGATCAAGGTCGTCACCTTCCCGAAGGACACCGACGCTGCGGCCGCGCTCAAGACCGGCAAGGTCGACGCGTACTTCGGCGACGCGCCCGTCGTCGCCTACTACATCGAGCTGGATCCGAAGTCGTTCGAGATCGGTGGCACCCCCATCAACCCGATCTCGATCGGGATGGCGATCCGCAAGTCCGACACGGAGCTGCAGGCGGCCGTCCGTCAGGGGGTCAAGGCGATGTATGCGGACGGGACGATCGACACCATCCTGACGCGGTGGAAGCTCGGCAAGGCAGTGGCCAAGCTACAGCCGTGATCGATGCTCGCCGCAATCGACTGGCACATAATTTGGCAGAGGATCTTCCACCCTGACCACGTCTTCGTCCTCGCCCTCTGGAGGACGATCTACATCTCGGTTTTCGCGCAGGTTCTCGGCGTCGCCATCGGCCTGGTGACGGCGCTCATGCGGATGTCGAGGTTTCCCCCGCTCCGCTGGCTCTCCGGCCTCTACGTGCTCATCTTCCGCGGCACGCCGCTGATCGTCCAGATCTTCTTCGTCTACTTCGGGGCGAACCTGCTGTTCGGCTTCACGCTTATCCCGCGCACCGTCGATTTCGTCGTCTTCCAGATGGACGGAGCCGCGTTCGCCGGGATCGTCGCGCTCGGAATCAACGAGGGCGCCTACATGCGCGAGATCATCCGGGCGGGCATCGACGCCGTCGACAGGGGCCAGATGGAGGCGGCCAAGTCGCTCGGCATGCCTTACCGGCTGGCGATGCGCCGCATCGTCCTGCCCCAGGCGACCCGCTTCATCGTTCCGCCGCTCGGCAACGAGTTCAACGGCATGATGAAGAACTCGTCGCTCATCTTCTTCATCGGAGTGACGGAGCTGTTCGGGGACGCCGAGATCCGCTACTCGACGTCGTTCAAGCCTGTCGAGTACTTCCTTGCGGTCGCCTTCTGGTACCTCGTCCTGACCACGATCTGGAGCCTCATCCAGGCTCAGATCGAGCGGAAGCTGACCGCCAGCGAGCGAGGCGACGAGCTCAGCTTCCGGGAGCGGGTCGCGGCCGCTTGGGAGCCCACCGCGCTGAGGATCAGGGGCTCGCAGTGACCTCCGACGGACCGGTGATGTCCGCCGAGGGCGTCGTCAAGCGGTTCGGCCGGCTGGAGGTGCTGAAGGGAGTCTCGCTCGACGTCCACCAACGCGAGGTCGTCTGTGTCATCGGGCCGTCGGGGTCCGGGAAGACGACCTTCATCCGCTGCATCAACCACCTCGAGAAGATCGACGGGGGGCGGATCGAGGTCAACGGCCACCTGATCGGCTACCGGGAGCACAACGGAAAGCTCGTCGAGGACAACGAGAGCAGCATCGCGAAGCAGCGGGCCGAGATCGGCATCGTCTTCCAGCGCTTCAACCTCTTCCCGCACAAGACGGCGATCGAGAACGTGATCGAGGCGCCCATGCACGTCCGACACATCCCGAAGCGCGAGGCGATCGGCCAGGGGAAGTCCCTCCTCGAGCGGGTCGGGCTCGGCGACAAGCTCGACACCTATCCGGGCAAGCTCTCCGGCGGGCAGCAGCAGCGGGTCGCGATCGCCCGTGCGCTGGCGATGAACCCCACGCTGATGCTCTTCGACGAGCCGACGAGCGCGCTCGACCCCGAGGTGATCGGCGAGGTCCTGGACGTGATGAAGAAACTCGCCTTCGAGATGGGGACGACGATGATCGTCGTCACCCACGAGATGGGCTTCGCGCGCGAGGTCGCGGATCGGGTCGTGATGATGGACGACGGCCTGATCATCGAGCAGGCACCGCCGCAGCGGTTCTTCGACGCGCCCGAGCACGAGCGGACGCAGCGGTTCCTGTCGAAGATCCTCTGACGGTCGTCGGGAGGGCCCTGTCAGGGCCCGATGCCGAAGGTGGGACTCGAACCCACACGCCCTTTCAGGCACCGGATTTTGAGTCCGGCGCGTCTGCCAGTTCCGCCACTTCGGCGCAGCGACCATCGTAGCCCCCTCCGTGGTCCTCTACGATCGCGTCGTGAAGGTCGGGATCCTCACCGGCGGCGGCGACTGCCCGGGCCTCAATGCGGTCATCCGCGCGGTCGGCCGGCGCGTGATGACGAGCGGCGGCGACGTGGTCGGCGTGCGCGAGGGCTGGAAAGGCCTCGTCGAGGGGCTGTTCGAGCCGCTCGGGCCGCGCGAGATCTCGGGGCTCCTCCCCCGCGGCGGCACGATCATCGGCACGACGCGCACGAACCCGTACAAGATCGAGGGCGGCGTCGACAAGGTTCTCGCGCACTTCCGGGAAGAAGAGTTCGACGCGCTCGTGGCGATCGGAGGCGAGGACACCCTCGGCGTCGCCGCGCGACTCCACGCCGAGCACGACTTCCCGGTCGTGGGCGTCCCGAAGACGATCGACAACGACCTGTCGGCAACGGACTACACGTTCGGCTTTGACACCGCCGTCTGGATCGCGACCGAGGCGATCGACCGCCTGCACACGACCGCCGAGTCGCACAACCGCGTGATGGTGGTCGAGGTGATGGGGCGCCACACCGGCTGGATCGGAGTGATGAGCGGCATCGCCGGCGGCGCGGACATGATCTTCATCCCCGAGCAACCGGTCTCCATCGAGGACGCGTGCAAGGAGCTCCGCCGGCGGCACGAGCGCGGCAAGGACTTCTCGATCGTGGTCGTGTCCGAGGGCTACGAGCTCGAGGGGCTCGAGGACGAGGGAGAGGTCGACGAGTTCGGGCACATACGTCTGTCCGAGCGCGGCGTCGGGGCGACGCTCGCGCGCGAGATCGAGAAGCGGACCGGGTACGAGACGCGGGTCACCGTGCTCGGCCATGTGCAGCGCGGCGGATCGCCCACCCCGCGCGACCGCGTGCTCGCGACCCGCTATGGGCTCAAGGCCGCCGAGCTCGTGGCCGAAGGCCGGTTCGGCCGCATGGCAGCGCTTCACGGAGACACGATCGTGGACGTGCCGCTCGCGGACGCGACGGCCCAGCTGAAGACGGTCCCGGACGAGTGGTGGGCCGTGGCGCAGGCCTTCTTCGGCTGACCTCCGCGGGGGCGGCCACGTCAGCCGATGCGGTAGACGGCGACCCAGGGACCGGCGCGGCCGTCGCCGGGCTGCAGGTAGTAGATCCGCTTCGCGCGCCCGGCCAGGGTGTCGTAGAAGTGTGCCTCCCGCGGGTAGTTGGATCGCGCGGCCAGTACCCGGTCCGTCACCGAGCCGGTGACGATCACCGTCCGGATGCCCTGCCGCCGCAGGCGGGGGATGCTGCGGTTCGGATCGAACGGCCGCTTCGGCCCGGGCAGGGCGAGCTGCAGAACGCGAAGCGTCGGGAACGCCGGCGTCGAAGGATCGGCCGCGACCTTCGTTCCGGCCGGCACGTGGGACACCACCCATTGGTGCGCGATCACGCGCGTGTCGGTCCGCGTCAGCTTCTTCGTGTCCCGGATCGACCACGTCAGCGGCACGACGAGCAGCAGCAGCGTGACCGGCGCGAGGGCGCGGAACCGGCCCGCGAGCGCGCCCAGCGGTGGGACGAGCGGCAGGACGTAGCGGTCGAAATGGGCATCGAGCGTCATCAGGTCGGCGAAGTAGACGACCACGAAGAGCGACAGGATCAGGTCGACTCGTGTGCGGCGGACGAGCGCCACGACGAGGCCGAGCACGCCGATGATCAGTGCCGGTCCGAGACCTCCCCAGAGCCGGTCGACGAACGCGATCGGCGCGATGTGATCGTGCTCGAACCCGAGCCAGCCGTCGCGCGCCAGGCGTTGAACACGGAAGAGATCGTGCCAGGCCTGATGGCGGTGCACGAGCGTGAACGGGCTCGACGCGAAGAATGCAGTCGCCGCGAGCAACAACGAGACCGCGAGCCTCGACCAGCGCTGCCAGCCGGCGACGACGAGCGGCACGACCAGGAAGACACCGGGGTACTTGAAGCCGATCGCGAGGCCGACCGCGATTCCGGCGAGCTCGAGCTGTCCCCGAACCATCAACGCGAGGGCGACGGCGACCGCGAGCGTGAGCGGGACGTCGGTCACCGCGGCTCGCGAATAGGCGACGTGGATGGTGCAGGCCGCGACCATCGCCGCGGCGACGATGCCCGCGCTCGGTGTGCCGAACGCGCGTCGCCCGAGCCACCACGCTGCTGCGATCCCGGCCAGGCCGAGGACGATGCCGACGATGCGGGCCGTGAGGAAGGACGGATGGTCTTGCCACGCCTGGAACGGCGCGTTGACGTACATCAACAGCGACGGGTAGTCGAACCAGTGGGGGTCTCCGCCGCCGCCGTGGACGATCTTCCAGGCCCGAGGCACGATCGACTGCTCGTCGGGGTTGAGCAGGTTTCCGAACGGCAGGCCGTACTGGATGCCGACGACCCGGATCGTGGCAGCGACAGCGAGCAGCGCAACGAGCGCGGTGCCCCCGCCGCCCCACTTGGTGCCGGCCCAGCGCTCGAGCGCCCTGCGGGCGCGTCTAGAGCGTGTGGGGCGGTGCGTCACCGACGAGCTCGGCGACGTCTCGCGCTCCGACGATTACGGCATCGACTCCCGCTCGCTCGAGCTCGTCGATCTCCTCTCGGCTCGACACCGGCACGTCGGCGACGGCCAGCTTGCCGGCGGGCACGTCCGGAAGCAGCTCGAGCGCGTGACGGTGACCGTCGCTGTCCTCTCCGCCCGACGCGAGGAGAAGGATCTCCGGGTCGAGGTGCTCGAGCGCCAGCTCGAGCTCCTCTTCGTTTCGAACCTCGACGACGCAGTCGAGCCCGAGCTCGATCGCCTCGGCATGCCGGCGCACCAGCCAGTCGCCGTCCTCGTCGGCATCCTCGACGGTGACGAGCCACGCATCGGCTCCGGCCAGCGCGGCTGCGGACGGCGGGCCCGGCGCGCGCCACAGGACGGGCAGCTCCGTCACGCTCCGGAGGTCGTCCATCTGACCCCGAACGGCGACCGCCTCGGCGCCGTCCGCCGCGGCGCGTCGAGCTGAGTCGGCGTCCTCGACATCGGCGATTACGGAGATCCCGTCACCCTCCGAGATGGCCTGGCTGAACCGGCGCTCGCTCCTCACGGACTGAACCTACTACTGGCCGACCGGATGCCAGACGGTCTTGAGCTCGAGGAACGATGCGATCTCCCAGGGGCTCTGGTCTTCCGGCCCTCCGCGGACGACGCGCTTCACGTTCTCCGCGGCGGCTCGCTCGAGCTCGGGCGAGTCGCCGTCGGAACCGGTGAGGTCGATGGCGTTCACGTCCATGTGCGAGGCGAGCCAGGGAGCGAGCTCCGATCTGTGCCCCGTGAGGAGGTTGACCGCCCCCGCCGGGACGTCAGAGGTCGCGAGCGCCTCGGCCAGCTCGATCGCGGCGAGCGGATGGGTCTCGGACGCGACCGCGACGACGGTGTTGCCGCCGGTGAGGGCAGGGAAGACTCGCGAGACGAGACCGAGCAGAGGCGGCTCGTCGGGAGCGATCACGGCGACGACGCCGGTCGGCTCAGGGACGGTGAAGTTGAAGTACGGCCCGGCGACGGGATTCGAGGAGCCAAGTACCTGGGCGAGCTTGTCCGCCCAGCCCGCGTACCAGACGATGCGATCGACGGCCTGCTCGACCTCTTCGCGCCCGGTCGCGACCTCCGCGAAGTCGGCCGCCCGGGCCTCGATCATCTCGGCGATGCGGTAGAGGACCTGGCCGCGGTTGTACGCCGTCATCCCGGACCACTTCGGGAGGCCCGCGCGGGCGGCGCGGACCGCGTCCCGGGCGTCCTTGCGCGATGCGCGCGCGACGTTCTGGCCCTCGGCCTCGTAGCTCCGGCCCGACTCCGAGCGCGGGAACTGGCCGCCGATGTACAGCTTGTAGGTCTTCCTGACGGGGAGCCTGCTACCCATGCGAGCGCGCGCCTCCGTCGAACCGCAGATACGGCTCGAGGCCGTGCCGTCCACCCTCGCGGCCGAAGCCGGACTCCTTGTAGCCGCCGAAGGGCGACGCCGGGTCGAAGCGGTTGTAGGTGTTCGCCCACACCACCCCGGCGCGCAGCCGCTCCGCCATCCAGAGGATGCGAGAGCCCTTCTCGGTCCAGACGCCCGCGCTGAGGCCGTACGGAGTGTTGTTCGCCTTCTCGACCGCCTCCTCGGGCGTCCGGAAGGTGAGGATCGAGAGCACCGGGCCGAAGATCTCCTCCTGCGCGATGCGGTAGCTCTGCGCCACGTTTGTGAACACGGTCGGGACGAACCAGTAGCCCTTCTCGGGCAATCGGCACGGCGGCTGGTAGATCTCGGCGCCCTCTTCCTCGCCCGAGGCGACGAGCTCGGTGATCTTCTCGAGCTGCTGCCTGGAGTTGATCGCGCCGACGTCGGTGTTCTTGTCGAGCGGATCGCCGACGCGAAGCGTCGTCAGACGCCGCTTGAGCTTCTCCACCACCGGCTCGTAGATGGACTCCTGCACGAGCAGGCGCGAGCCCGCGCAACAGACATGGCCCTGGTTGAAGTAGATGCCGTTGACGATCCCCTCGACCGCCTGGTCGAGCGCCGCGTCGTCGAAGATGATGTTCGCGGCCTTGCCTCCGAGCTCGAGGGTGAGGCGCTTGCCGCTCCCCGCCAGCTCGCGCTGGATCCCCTTGCCCACCTCGGTGGAGCCCGTGAAGGCGACCTTGTCGACCTCCGCCTTCACGATCGCGGCGCCGGTGCTGCCGTCGCCGGTGACGATGTTGACCACGCCTGGCGGCAGCTCGGCCTGCCGCAGGATGTCGCAAAAGTGCAAGGCGGAGAGCGGGGTCGTCTCGGCCGGCTTCAGCACGACGGTGTTGCCGGCCGCGAGCGCCGGCGCGATCTTCCACGCCAACATCAGGAGCGGGAAGTTCCACGGGATGATCTGGCCGGCCAGGCCGACGGGCTGCGGGCGGCGGTTCGGGAACGCATACTCGAGCTTGTCGGCCCAGCCCGCGTAGTAGAAGAAGTGGGCCGCGGCGAGGGGGACGTCGACGTCGCGCGACTCCTTGATCGGCTTGCCGCCGTTGAGCGACTCGAGCACGGCGAACTCGCGCGCGCGCTCCTGGAGGATCCGGGCGATGCGGAACAGATACTTGGCGCGCTCGGCGGGCGAGACCTCCGACCAGCCGTTCCCGAACGCCTCGCGTCCTGCAGCGACCGCGGCCGAGACCTCGGCCTGCGTCGCCTGTCCCACCTCGGCGAGGCTCTCCTCGCTCGCCGGGGAAATCGTCGTGTACGTCTCGGCGGGCTCGACCCATTCGCCGCCGATGAAGTGGCCGTAGCGCTCGCGGAGCGAGACGACGTCGCGCGCCTCCGGTGCAGGCGCGTAGGTCCATTCCTTCGGGACCGGGGCGCGATCCTGTTTTCGCTCGAGGTCAGTCAAGGGTGAAGTAATCGGGGCTTTGGTACGCGCCCGTCTTCTCCTTCCGGAGCTGCATCAGCACGTCGTTCAGGAGCGACGAGGCGCCGAGCCGGTAGAGGTCGGGCGTCAGCCACTCGGGCCCGAGGGTCTCGTATAGCTGGACGAGGTACTGGACGGCCTGCTTCGCCTGCCGGATGCCGCCGGCCGGCTTCATGCCGACCATCCGGCCGGTCTCGTGGTGGACGTCGCGGATCGCCTCGAGCATGCACAGGGTCACGGGCAGCGTCGCGGCTCCGGGGAGCTTCCCCGTGGACGTCTTGATGAAGTCGGCTCCGGCGGCCATTGCGAGCAGAGAAGCGCGGCGGACGTTGTCGTAGGTCCCGAGCTCGGCGACCTCGAGGATCACCTTGAGGTGCGCGCCGCCGCACGCTTCCTTCACGCGCACGATCTCGTCGTAGACCTTGGCGTAGCGGCCGGAGAGGAATGCGCCGCGGTCGATCACCATGTCCACCTCGTCGGCGCCCTGGTCCACGACCCACTTCACCTCGTCGAGCTTCTCCTCGATGGGGGACTGCCCCGACGGGAACGCGGTCGCGACGGACGCGACCTTCACGCTCGACCCCTCGACGCGGGCGACGGCGGTCGGCACGAGATTCGGGTAGACGCAGACGGCGGCGACCGAGGGAACGCCGAGATCTCTGGGATCAGGCCGGATCGCCTTCGAGGCCAGCGCTGCGATCTTCCCCGGAGTGTCCTGGCCCTCGAGCGTCGTCAGGTCGATCATGCGGACGGCGAGCTCGAGCGCGAAAACCTTCGCATCTCGCTTGATCGAGCGGCGCGCGAGCGACGCAGCGCGCTCCTCGAGCGCGACCGCGTCGACCGAGCCGATCCGGGGCAGTCTCGGCTCGAGCGGAAGCTCGAATCCACGCGGCAGCACGGGTGCCTGCGCCATGCGAGGAGTGTAGCCGCGCGAAATATGCAGCTTTCTCTCGAAGCTACATGCCGAGGCGCTCGAGCAGGGTCTCGTCGCGGCGCCAGCGAGGCTTGACCTTCACGCGGAGCTCGAGGTAAACCGGGTGCCCGAGGATGCGCTCGATCTCGGGGCGCGCGCGGCGGCCGATCTCGCGCACCATCGAGCCCCCCTTGCCGATCACGATCTGCTTCTGCGACTCCGTCTCGACGAGGACGTCCGCCCGGATCACGCGCTCGCCGATCTCATCGACCTCGACCGTGATCGCATGAGGCAGCTCCTCCTTCGTCATGCGGAGCGCCTGCTCACGCACGAGCTCCCCGACCTGTGCGGCCAGAGGGAGATCCGTTCGCTGCTCTTCGGGAAAGTAGGCCGGCCCCTCCGGCAAGAGAGCGAGGAGCTCGTCGCGCAGGGCTTCGACCCCGTCGCCGGTCTTGGCGCTGACCGGGTGGAGCGCGTGAAAATCACCGAGCCTCGACGCGGTCTCCATCTGTGTCGCGACGTGGCCCGCCTTGAGGCGGTCGACCTTGTTGAGCGCGATCACGATGGGAACGCCCAGCTCGAAGAGGCGCCTGGCGATGTATCGGTCGCCCGAGCCGATCCGCTCGCGCGCCGAGAGGACGAAGAGCACACCATCGACGTCCTCGAAGGCGCCGTCCACCGTCCGCTGCATGCGCGTCGTCAGCGGATCGAGCGGACGCTGGAAGCCCGGGAGGTCGGCGAGCACGAGCTGCGCGCCGTCGACGTTCACGATCCCGAAGATCCGCCGTCTCGTCGTCTGCGGCTTGTCGGAGACAATCGCGACCTTGTCTCCGCACAGCGCGTTGACGAGCGTGGACTTGCCCACGTTCGGCCGGCCTGCGACCGCGACGACGCCCGACTTCAAGCCGGCAGGTCCCACGTGTCGGGAAGCAGATCCGCCGCCGAGTAGGTGACGAGCTCACCGGTCGGGTTGAGGAACGTCACCTCGCCGATCCGAAACTCGTGCAGCCACTGGCGGCAGCCGCCGCACGGGGACGCGGTGATCCCGATCGCCGCGAAGTCGCCCGGCCGGTACCCCTCGCTCACCGCCTTCACGAGGGCGGACTTCTCCGCGCAGACGCCCAGCGGATACGCGGCGTTCTCGACGTTGACGCCCTCGAAGACCTTGCCGTCGTTCGTGAGCACCGCCGCTCCGACGAGATACTCCGAGTACGGCGCGTACGCACGGGACGAGATCGCGACCGCCCGCTCGTAGAGCTCGCGGCTCACAGGAGCTGGAACACCGACAGGGT
>DASUXI010000306.1:0-11700 GCA_036377995.1 Gaiellaceae bacterium | reverse complement strand
CGGCAACGAACGCAGCGAACTGGCGGTTCGTGGTCTGGTAGCGGTCGATCCAGAACCCGTCGACCGCCACAGCGTGCGCGGGGGCTTCCTCGGGATAGTGGACATCCGATCCCATCCGGAAGGTGCCGCCGGGCACCCATGTCATCGTCTCGGAAGACTCAGCAGCGGGCGCGCTGTCCGTGCTCATCGCCGGATCTTCGCGCCTATGGGTCAGTGCCCGCTGCTGAGCGCCGCCTCCAGCTTCGCGACCACTTGGTCGATTGTGAAGCTCGCCGCCTTCTGGCGGGGCGGGAACTCCTCGAACGTCGCCAGGAACTGCGTCACGAGGGCGGTCGCCGCGAGGGCGAGGTAGTCGTTGTCGAAGAACCACTCCCAGTAGGTATTCGACGTGACGTCGGCGCGCTCGAACGGATCCGTCCGCAGGTTGAAGAGCTTGGGCACGCGCAGCGGCACGAACGGCTCGAACCAGATCTGCAAGGTGCCCTGGACTCGCTGCTCCATGAAGACGACCTTCCAGTTGTCGAAACGGAGCGCGAGCACGTCGCCGTCGTCGGAGAAGTAGACCATCCCCGGACGAGGGCTCTTGTCCACCTCTCCCGTCAGGTAGGGCACGAGGTTGTAGCCGTCGATGTGCACCTTGTACGTCATGTCGCCGACCGTGTGACCTGCCTTCAGTTTTTCGACGATGCCCGGCTCGCCCGCGGCCGCGAGGAACGTCGGCAGCCAGTCGTGATGTTGGACGATCTCGTTCGACACGGTCCCTGCAGGGATCTTGCCGGGCCACCGGATCAGTTCGGGAACTCGGAACGCGCCTTCCCAATTCGTGTTCTTCTCGCTGCGGAACGGCGTCATGCCGGCGTCCGGCCACGTGTTCATATGCGGCCCGTTGTCGGTCGAGTAGATGACGATCGTGTTCTCGGAGAGCCCGAGCTCGTCGAGGAGGTCGAGCAACTCGCCGACGTGTTTGTCGTGGTCGATCATCGTGTCGTGGTAGGGCGATTGCCAGCGCCCCGCCTGCCCGAGGCTCTCAGGCTTCGTATGAGTGCGCCAGTGCATGTGCGTCGTGTTCATCCAGACGAAGAACGGCACGCCGTCGGCGTGCTGCCGCTTGATGAAGTCCTTGGCGGCCGCGATCGTCTCGTCGTCGATCGTCTCCATCCGCTTCCTTGTCAGCGGGCCGGTGTCCTCGATTCGCTGTTTGCCCACCGGGCCGAAGCGTGCGTCCTCGGTGTCGTCGTACTCGTCGGTCGCCCAGGAATGGATAACGCCGCGCGGCGCGAACCGCTCGCGGAAGTTTGGGAAGTCGTCCGCCGGCGGGTAGTTCGGCAGCTCCGGCTCCTCCTCAGCGTTCAGGTGGTAGAGGTTCCCGAGGAACTCGTCGAAGCCATGAGCCGTGGGCAGGTACTTGTTCAGGTCACCGAGATGGTTCTTGCCAAACTGCCCCGTCGCATAGCCGAGCGGCTTCAGCAACTCGGCGATCGTCGGATCCTCGGCCTGCAGCCCGACGTCGGCGCCCGGCATGCCTACCTTGCTCAGCCCGGTACGGAAGACACTCTGGCCGGTGATGAACGATGACCGGCCAGCGGTGCAGCTCTGCTCCCCGTAGGAGTCGGTAAAGCGCATCCCCTCGTCGGCGATTCGATCGATGTTCGGAGTGCGGTACCCCATCAGACCGTCGCTGTAGCAGCTCAAGTTCGTGATCCCGATGTCGTCGCCCCAGATCACAAGAATGTTCGGCTTGTCCGTCTCCGCCACCTACCCTCCCTCGGCCATGCGGCGAGCCTCGCGCCGGCCGCGACACGACGGAAGCCTTCCATATCGGTGACGAGGGTGCTGCATCATCCGCCCGAACGCGAAAACTAATTTGCGTGTGTGTAGATCGTCGCGATGGCAGTTCGGTCCAGATCGCGATGACCATGAGAGGAACCGCAAAGGCAAGCCCCGTCGACGACGACCTCGAACTGATCACACCTCCACTTGGACGCCGCTTCAATATCTTCGGAGGCTCCCGATCCCGTCGATGCTGCCGTCGGGGTCGTGCTCTACGCTCGCAGTGTGAGCTTGCGCGCAGTCGGCCGCATGATCCTCGCGCCCGCGGCAGTCGCGGCCGCCGCCGGCATCCTGCTGCGGCCGCTCGGCCCGGCCGCGCTGCCGCTCGCCTTCGCCACCTTCTTCGCCGCGCAGCTCGCCGTGCATGCACAGTCGCAACGGCAGCTCGACGCGGTCAAGCGCCGACTCGCTGCGAGCCGCAGACGGCGACAGCGGCTTCGCGGCCGACCCTGACGGGTAGTCGCCCACGGTGGAAACCGGAGGCAGCACAGCAAAGGACAGGGCCGGGGCGGCGCGCTCCTGCCACGTCATCCACCACCAGGGCACCGGCCCCGTCGAGTTCAGCCACGAGAAAATCGGCCAGCTGGTCGCCGAAGGCAGCTTCTTCTGGCTCGACCTCGACCAGCCCGACGCAGAGGACTTCCAGGTACTGCGCGACGTCTTCAAGTTCCACCCGCTCGCGATCGAGGACTCCGAGCACTTCGGGCAGCGCGCCAAGATCGACACCTACGACGACTTCGCCTTCCTTGTCCTCTACGGCGCCTCCACCGACGAAGACCGACTGGTCGAGGTGCACTGCTTCTACAGCGAGCGCTACCTCGTCACCGTCCACCGTGACGAGGCCCCCGCCTTCAAGGAGGTGCGCGACCGCTTCGCCAAGCGCGGGCAGCCGATCGAGCAGCCGTCGCGACTGCTCTATCAGATCGTCGAAGCGCTGGTCGACAGCTTCTTCCCGATCCTCGCCGACTTCGACGACCGCATCGACGAGCTCGCGAACCAGACCTTCCTGAACGCCACCGACGCGCAGCTCCAAGAGATCTTCGGCATGAAACGCCTGCTCGTCGGGCTGCGCAAGGCGGTCACCCCCGAACGGGACATGTTCGCCCGCCTCGTTGCCGGAATCGAGGCGCTGCCGGCGATGACAGCGGATGACGAACGCTACTTCCGCGACGTCTACGACCACCTGATCCGGATCAGCGACCTGATCGACAGCTACCGCGATCTGCTGACCAGCTCGATGGACGTCTACCTCTCGACCGTCTCCAACCGACTGAACGGCGTCATGAAGCAACTGACGATCATCGCGACGATCTTCCTGCCGCTCTCCTGGCTGACCGGCTTCTTCGGCCAGAACTTCGGCTGGATGGTCCGCCACATCGGGGGCTGGGAGACCTTCGTCGCATTCGGCCTCGGCACCGAACTCGTCGCGCTCACCCTCCTGCTCGCCTTCTTCAAACGCCGCGGCTGGTTCTGAGCCTGATGCCGCGCGACGGTCGAGCCGCGCGCACCGTTTGCCGAGCGAGGGCAGCGGACGCCTTACGGTCGGGCGGACAACTGCGGCTCCCGCTACGCACGTGCGGTAGGCCCTGCGTCGGTGTCAATAAAACTGTATTGATGTAATCTCTTGCTCCGTGGCGTCGGTTCGTATGCAGCGGCCACCGGTCGTGTTTCAGCTCGCCGGGCATCCGCTGCGCTGGCAGCTGATCAGCGAGCTCGCGCGCAGCGACCGCCGCGTCCGCGAGCTCAGCAGCTCGCTCGGCCAGCCGCAGCCGCTCGTCTCCTACCACTTGCGCCAGTTACGGGCTGCGGATCTCGTTTCGACTCGGCGCAGCTCGTTCGACGGTCGCGACAGCTACTACAGCCTCGACCTCGACCGCTGCGCCGAGTTGCTCGCGAGCGCGGGCGCTGCCATCCATCCCGCGCTCACCCTGGGACGCAGCGACCCTGAGGCTCCGCGGCGGTCGCGACGACTGCGAGTCTTGTTTCTCTGCACCGGCAACAGCTCGCGCTCACAGATGGCGGAAGCACTCATGCGCGAGCGCATCGGCGGAGCGGTAGAACCGTTCAGCGCCGGCAGCCGGCCGAAGCCGCTGCACCCAAACGCGATCCGGGCAATGAGCAAGCGCGGCATCGACATCTCCCAGCAGCGACCCAAGCACCTCGACACCTTCCGCCGGGAGCGCCTGGACTACGTGATCAGCCTCTGCGACCGCGTCCGCGAGATCTGCCCCGAGTTCCCCGGCCAGCCGCCGACGATCCACTGGAGCATCCCCGACCCCGCCGCCGAGCCCGGCAGCGACCGCGACACCTACCCCGCCTTCGAGCGTACCGCCACCGAGCTGGAGATGCGCATCCGCTACCTGCTCCATCAGATGAGCCAACAGGAGGGAGTCCGCTCATGAACGACGAGACCGTCAGCGTCCGCTACATGGTCGACGAGGTCGACCAGGCAATCGACTTCTACGTCAACAACTTCGACTTCCAGCTCGGTCATAACGCGTCCCCGGCATTTGCCGAGGTGCTGCGAGGCAGGCTGCGGCTGCTGCTTGCCGGCCCGACCAGTTCCGCCGGCCGGCCGATGCCCGACGGACGCAAGCCCGAGCCAGGCGGCTGGAACCGCATCCACTTCGTGGTCGACAACATCGCCGCCGAGGTCGAGCGGCTCCGCGCCGCCGGCGTCCGCTTCCGCAACGAGATCATCAGCGGCCCCGGCGGCCAACAGATCCTGGTCGACGATCCCTCCGGCAACCCGATCGAGCTCTTCCAGCCCGCCCGCTGAGCGTCCGGCCGCCGATGCCGCCGACCGCCGAGCACGCCGACGACGACGGCACCGACCAGCCCAGCCTGACCACGATCGCGCGCGAGTGGGGCCGGATCGGCTGCATCGGCTTCGGCGGCCCGCCGGCGCACATCGCCCTGCTGCGCCAGCTCTGCGTCGAGCGGCGCAACTGGCTCGAGGCGCGCGAGTTCGAGGACGCGATCGCCGCCTGCAACCTGCTCCCCGGCCCCGCCTCGACCCAGCTCGCGATCTTCTGTGCCTGGCGACTGCGCGGCCGCACTGGCGCGCTCCTCGGCGGCGCCTGCTTCATCGCCCCCGGTCTGCTCCTGATCCTCGCCCTCGCCGCCCTCTTCCTCGCCGGCTCCCCGCCCCGCTGGATCAAAGGAGCAGGCGCCGGCGCCGGCGCAGCCGTCGCCGCCGTTGCCATCCAAGCCGGCTCGAGCCTGATCCCCGACAGCTGGCGCCGCGCCGCTAGCCAGAGCCGATGGGCCGTTTACCTCGCGGCCGGTGCGGCCGCCGCCGCCACGATCGGCCCTTGGCTCGTGCTCGTCCTGCTCGCCTGCGGCCTACTCGAGATCGCGACCAAGCACCGCAACCGAAACAGCCGCAGCAGCACGAACGCAGTCGTACCGCTGCCGCTCCTCGCCGCGGTCGTCGGCGGCAGTGGTGGCCTGCTCGCGCTCATCTGGGTCGCCCTAAAAGTCGGCGCGCTCTCCTACGGCGGCGGCTTCGTGATCGTTCCACTCATGCAAGCCGACGCCGTCAACCACTACCACTGGATGAGCGGCGGCCAATTCCTGAACGCGGTCGCGCTCGGGCAAGTCACCCCCGGCCCCGTCGTCCAAACCGTCGCAGTCGTCGGCTACGCCGCCGCCGGCTTGGCCGGCGGCCTCCTCGCCGCCCTCATCGCCTTCTCCCCCTCCTTCGCCTTCATCCTTCTCGGCGCCCACCACTTCCAACGCCTCCGCGACAACACGAACGCCAAGGCATTCCTCAACGGCGCAGGCCCCGCCGCGATCGGCGCCATCCTCGGCACCGCCATCCCGCTCACACGCGCCCTCACCGAGACCTGGCAATACGCAATCCTCGCCGGCGCAACTATCCTCCTCCTCGCACTACGGCGAGGCGCCGTCCTCACACTCCTCCTATCCGGCACCGCCGGCGCCCTCATCGCTCTCACGGACGCCGCCCTGCCGCACTGACCCGCCCAGCCGTCGCGCCGAACGCCGCCAAAGCAAACGAGATCATTGGCAGTTACCGGTGAAGCGCCTGGGAGTCTGGAGGCCCCTCCAGGAATGAGGGACACACGCAGCCGACGAGAATGTGTTCCGGCGTCTGCGATCAGCCAAGACCGCGACCGCCGTCGACGATGAGCCGCTGGCCCGTGACGAAGCTGGCTGCCTCCGAGGCGAAGAAGCTCACCGCGTGGGCGATGTCCTCGGGGGTGCCCATACGACCAGCCGGCACGGAGGAGACGTATGCGCTTCTGATCTCTGGCGGGACGTCCGCGTGACGCTCGACCGGGACGAAGCCCGGCGCGACCGTATTCACGGTGATGCCAAGAGGGGCGAGCTCGCGCGCCCAGCTGCGGGTGAGACCGATCTGCGCGCTCTTCGCCGTCACATACGCGGACCTGCCCACCGGTATCCGGTCGACGACTTCGGAGTCGATCTGGATAATGCGCCCCCAGCGCCGCGCCTGCATCCCGGGGAGCACCGCCCGCCCGAGAAGCACTGGACTCTTGACGAAGAACTCGAGCTGTGCGAGGTGGTCCCGCCACGACACGTCGGGCAGCGGCGCCTCTGGCTGCGGCCCGGTGGCGTTGAGGACTAGCACGTCGACTGGACCAAGACGATCGGCCACCGCAGCGACGAGCTCGGCAACCTGCATCTCCTCGGTAACGTCAGCCGCGAAAGCGGCAGCAAGCCCGCCCGCGTCCTGGATCGCGTCGACCACCGCCAGCGCCTGCGCGTCATCGCGCACACTATTGACAGCCACAGCCAGCCCGTCCTGGGCCAGTCGCAGTGCGATGGCGCTACCGAGTCCACGCGAGCTGCCGGTCACAAGAGCAACCCGCTGCTGCACCGACGACATGCGCACGATCATCCCACCGCTGTGCGTCACGAGCAGGCCGAGAAGCCGCTGCATCGGTTCCTCTAGCCCGATGAGCAGCCGGCCACCGACCCCCTCGATGTTGCCGCGATGCCGTGTGAGGAGCGGCGCCGGCTGGCATTGGAGGTGGCAGCGCCGCGATCCTGCCGACACCCGCCCCAACAGGCTGAACCGAGTTATCCGCACCCTCAGGCTCGGTGTGATTGACCTGGCGTGGGAAGGGGAGTAACGTCGCCGGCAAGCAACGTATGGAGTTGGACGTTGATCGTCCTATACCACCAGATCGTTGCTGCGGCAGCCCGCCCCCCAAGGCCAGGGGATGAGATCTGCGACCACGCGCAAACTTGCCGGGGGCCGCGGATCAGCGGAAAGTTGCGCGATGCCTGACAGCGTGACGCAGATCCTCGCCGCAGGCCCGCCGGGAACGAAGAAGAACATCGCCGTCCTCGGCGATGGCTTTGCCGACGGAGCGGATCAAACGAAATACAACAACAAGGTCCAGGAGCTCCTGATCGACGGCGTCTTCGGCCACGACTACTTCTATGAAGACGCGCAGGCGTTCAACATCTTCCGCGTCAACCTGATCTCGAATGAGTCACCGGTCAGCGTCCGCGTGTACGACGAGCACGGCACTCCGACCGACGCGAGCGACGACACGATCGTCAGTACCACGCTTCGCGACACGGCACTCGGCTACATCTTCAGTGGTTCCTGGGCGCATTGCTGGCTCGAGAACGGCGCCAACACGAGCACGCTCGTACAGAACGCGTTGAACACGTGGGTACCGGACTACAACCTCGTCTTGATCATCCTCAATGATCCGCGGTACGGCGGTTGCGGCGGTGGCGGCTTCCAAATCGTGCCGCTAGGCGTCGATTGGACGGTCATGGCACACGAGTTCGGCCACGGAGCCGGCGGCCTCGCCGACGAATACTGCGCCTCACCTGCCGCCTATATGGGCGGCGAACCAGGGGCGGTCGACCTGACGATCAACACCAATCGCGCCACGCTCAAGTGGGGCAACTTCGTCAACCCGGCGACACCGCTTCCGACCGGCACCGGGGCTTGCGCCGGCTACACCGCCGGTCCGCGCCCAGCCGGCTGGAGTGATGACCAAGACGTCGGCCTGTTCGAAGGCGGCGGCACCGTCTCGCTTGGGATCTATCGGCCAGTGATCAATTGCCGCATGCGGTCGAACGCTCCCCCCTATTGTCCGGTCTGTTACACCGAGATGAAACGAAAGATGGACCAGTTTGCGCAGCACACGTTCCTCAAGTGCTACGCGGGCGACTTCAACGGAGACGGCAAAGACGACGTCCTCATCCACAGCAGCAACTCGGTGCTGATTTACCGCTCCAACGGCTCGCAGCTCGACATCAGCTTCAGCGCCGTCGAGCGCGTTCCGGGGTCCTGGCAGTTTCAACCGGACGATCAGTTCTACATCGGCGACTTCAACGGCGACGGCAAAGACGAAGTCGTGGTCTACAACAGCACGAATTGGGCGATCGAATACCTCGGCCTGCTCGCCGACAACGGCGCGGGAGGGCTGAAGTTGATCGCGCGGTTCGACGACTCGATGCCCGGCTGGCAGTTCCAGCGAGACGACCGTTTCTACGTCGCCGACTTCAACGGCGACGGCAAGAAGGACCTGTTCGTCTTCAACGGCGACAACTGGGCGATCCCCTACGTCGGCATGCTCCGGTCCTCGGGTACGTCCTTCTCACTCGTGCAGCGCTACGACGCGGTCATGCCTAGCTGGCAGATGCGCCCGGGAGACCAGCACTTCGTCGGTGACTTCCAAGGCAATGGCAAAGAAGACTTGTGGGTCTTCAACGGCGGCGACTGGTCGATCCCCTATCTCGGGATGCTGAGCTCAAAGGGCACCTCACTGGAGATGTCACACCGCTACGACGGCACCATGCCCGGGTGGCAGATGCGTCCCAACGACCGCCATTACGTCGGCGATTTTGACGGCAACGGCAAAGCCGACCTCTACGTCTTCAACGGCGACGACTGGGCCATCACCTACCTCGGGATGCTGCACTCCCAAGGCAACCACCTGGCGATGACCAAGCGTTACGACGGAAACGTTCCCGGCTGGCAGATGCGCCGACATGACCAGCACTGGATCGCCGACATCGACCACAACGGCAAAGCCGATCTGTTCGTCTACAACTACCAGGATTGGTACTCGGAGTACCTCGGCACGATGATCTCGAACGGCAACTCACTCAATGCCAGCTGGGCGGTCGACTGGGTCGGTGAATGGAACCTCGGCGCCGTCGACCGCTTCGAACCCTGCGATTTCGAGGGCGTTGGCGGTCGTCGTGACCTGTTTGTCCACAACCACGACTGGTTCGGGATGATCAAAGCTACGCCGAACTTGTCGCTGCAGCGGCTCTACTATCGCTGGATCCACAACTACCGCTACGGACGGAACTGGTAGGAGGGCGACGATGATTGAAGATCCACGCCTGGAGATGTCGGGAGAGCGCGACGCTGAGGCAATCGTCGAAGACCCCCGTCGCCCGGAAATGACCGACCGACCGGTGCGGCCTCGCCGAATCTCAGGCAAGGTCCTCCTGATGCCACAAGAGCCAGCGATTCCGAAACGCGGCACCAGCCGAATGTCTCCGGTCCCAAAGGAGACCAGTTCCGGACGTCAGCGAGGCGAGCGCCCCGAGCAGATTGAGCCTGAGGAGCGAAGACCGAAGAAGTCGGAGCAGGAGGGGTACGTTCGACTGCGAGTGCACGTCGAGAACGGCGAGATGTCCGTGCAAGACATCGTCCCCGTCGACGGCCCGCTGATCGCGCACGAACCGCTTCACGGAGACCTCGCCTACGAGGTGATCGTCGGCGGGAAGCGAGTCGCATCCGGATCGATACCCGACGCAGGCGTGATGCGCTCGTTCCCCCCTCCCGATCCCGCTCCAGGCCAGGAGGGCCATCACTTCACCCCGGCAAAGAGCTTCGACTTCCTCGTTCGCGTGCCGAGGGACGCCGCCTCGGAGAGCAAGTTCCGGCGAATGCAAATCCCTCTCTACCGGATCAAGCAAGCCCCGCTTCCGAGCACGGAAGGGCCCGAACTACTCGGAGAGCGATTCGAGAAAGAGTTGCGCGAGATCGGCCGGATCAGCGGCGTACGGATAGAGGACTTGCCACAATCCTCTCGGACGCAAGCGCGACGCGCGCTCCGCTAGGCAGCCGCCACCAACCGATTCTCGAGCGCGATCATCCCAGGCTGCTGGGCGTTCGAGCCCCGCGACCCTTGCCGACCCGGTGAACGTACCGCGCTGGGAGCGGGTCGCCTGGTGGCCGAAACGGACGATTCGGGACGCATTCCTGTGTGGCGCCCGTGGCGGGGTGGGTGCGCCCCGAGAAGTGAAAAAGCGCGGCGGAGAGGTCTCGGTCCCGCCGCGCCCTTTCAGTGCGACGGCAGCGTTCGGTGCGGCCGGTGCAAGTGCGGTCGGGCTCCGCCCGAGCCTGCGACGGCAAGCGCGAGCAGTCCGATCACGAGCCCGCCCGGGCCGTACAGCCACCATTCGTCCACGGTCCCGGCGGCCCAGCCCTCGGCGAAGCTCAACAGCCCATGAACCAGGTAGAACCCCGCAAGCCCCCAGGCGAGAAACCGAATCACGCGGTCGGACACGAACCTCTGCTGCCACAACCCGACCCGCGCCAGGACAACCAACACCGCGGCGACGATCAGCAGGACAACCATGGCGGCCACGAGGCGGATCCCCGTCGACGAGTCTGTACCCCCGAGACCCCAGGCACCGCCCAGCAGCCAGTAGATGTGCGTCGCCATCGGCCCTGCGACCAGCCCGCTAATCAGAAGGGCTGCAGCAACCCGGACTCGCCTCGTTGCGCCTTCCGATTTGGGTGCCGCTCCTTTCATGCTGGTTCACCCCCTTTAAGTAGTGGGGTATCACCCCCATGACCGCCTCGCATCGGCGGAACCAACGCTTCGGGGTGCCAGCTTCTACTGATGCCGCAGGGCGTCGTTACCTTGTCCGTCGAATTTTCGGTCCCCGTCTGACCCCGCCCGGCCATGTGTGAGCCGGTGAACCCTGGGTCAGACTGCCGTCATGACGGGACGGCCAAGGGAGGCGGCGCGTGAGAAGCCATGACTTGGTTCGACCGATTGGCGGTTGGCTGCCTGCTCTCGTTCGCCGGCATCCTCCTTGGAGGACTGCTTGGCGGGATCATCGGAAAGTGCCACTTCGGACCCGAACGGTCTCCTTGCGGAGGTCGACACTGCTTATGGGGACTCAACCCGTCTCGTGCGGGTCGCACGCCGACGACAACGCCCAGGTGTAGAAATTTGCCGTGGCCGTTTGGCGACGGAAGGCACTCGAAGCCCTCCCTGAGCTCCGTCGCGAACTGAACGATAAGCGCGAGATCTTCTCGATCTACGCGCTCTGGTTCGAGCTCGTGCCGCTGGCAAAACGGGCACACGACGATGGCGATCAGCGTCTGCTCGACCGGATCTACGACTTCGCCCTCTGGTGTTATCGCCAACGCTCCGGCGACCTGAGCAACTCGGTAGCAGTTGCGTTCTACTAGCACCTCTTGCCCGACCTACGCGGGGAGTCAGTTGCCGAGATGCTCATCCGGGTTCCCGACGATGTCGTTGCCGACGTATGGGGTCTGTGGGAGGTGATCACACCGGAGGAGAGGATGCAGAGCGCACGTCTGATTCTGCGACAGCAGAAGCGTCCTGCTCCCGCCTAGCCGCGGACGCTCCACGTGTTGCCGTTCCTAGTCGCTTCGCCGTGTTCGCGTGCGAGCTCGAGGCCGCGGCCGATCTCCGGGTGTTCGTCGATCAGACAGTGGAGGCAGACGAGCGCGGTCTCGGCGTCTGAGTCTGGCGGTCCCCTGAACAGCGCGAAGCCGCTGTCCCATTCGTGCTCGGGCTCGAGCCAGCTGACGGCGCGGACGGGTTCGCCCTCGAGAACGCCTCGGTCGACAATGACCGT
>DASUXI010000305.1:0-6527 GCA_036377995.1 Gaiellaceae bacterium | reverse complement strand
CGTCAACACCGACTCGCCGGCCGTCGGGTACGTCTGGCCGAAGGTCGGCTGCGTCAACCTCGACCGTTTCAAGCAGGCGTGGTGGGACGCGTTCCACGGCACCGGTCAACCGCTCATCCGGGAGGCCGGGCAGTCGGGTGGGCCGTTCGTGCGGATCTACATAGACGAGGTCGGCTACCAGGTCGGCATTCCGCCCGACAAGGCCGGCCTCTACTCGGGCGCCGAGAACGTCCCCGTGGTGGACGAGGCGACGCAGGCCGCCTGGTACGCGCAGCTGGTCGCGATGATGTCCTGCGATCCGAACGTCGCGCTCCTGAACTTCTTCCATGCCGTCGACGAGACGGCGCTCCCCGCCTGGCAGAGCGGCCTCCTCCTCCCCGACGGGAGCCGTCGCGCCTCCTTCGCCGCGGTGAAAGCCGCGATCGACGCGAACACGCAGTGCCAGGGGACCGAGAAGGCGTGGCAGCACACCGAGCGTGTCGTCGGCGCGACCGCGACCTTCGGGAAGCTGCCGCGCTCCTTCCTCGTCCGCGCGGACGAGGGGTTCACGTACGAGGTGAAGATCACGCACCGGTCGAGCGCGCGCAGGCTGACCGGTGCATCCGGACTGGGCGAGGCGGCGCGGGACCTCCTCTTCAAGCTGCCACGGCTCGGACGGGGCTCGTACCGCGTCACGGTGAAGCTGCACGCGGAGACGAACCCGGACCGCGTGACGACGTTCAGCCGGGCGTTCCGCCGTTAGAGGCACGTCCGGTTCGGGCACTCTTGGCCAACGTGCACATGCGATATAAGGATCGAGATGACTGACGCCCGAGTCGCCAAGCTCGCGGACCTGCTCGTCAACTACTCACTGCAGCTCCAGCCCGGTGAGACCGTCCGGATCGACGGCGGCACGGTCGCCGCCCCGCTCGTGACGGAGCTCTACCGGGCCGCGCTCCGCGCGGGAGCGCACCCGCGGCCACGGATCCAGCTCGAGGGGCTCGAGGTGATCTCCGTGAGCGAGTCCTCCGAGGAGCAGCTCACCTTCGTCTCGGAGCTGGATCGGCTCGAGGTCGAGCAGGTCGACGCCGTCGTCACGATCTGGGGCGACCGCAACACGCGGTCGCTCGGCCAGACCGACCCGCAACGCCTGACGAGGCAGCTGGGAGCCCGGCGCGTGCTCGTCGAGCGGTTCTACGAGCGAGTGGACAAGGGCGAGGCGAAGTGGGTCGGGACGCGCTTCCCCACCGACGGCCATGCACAGGACGCCGACATGTCACTCGCCGAGTACGAGGACTTCGTCTACGGCGCGTGCCACGTTCGAGACGGCGAGGATCCCGTCGCGCACTGGAGCGCGGTCTCCCGCCAGCTCGACGCGCACGCGCAGACGCTCGGCAGCGTCCGCGAGCTGCGGATCCTCGGGCCGGACACCGACCTGCGTCTCGGCGTGAAGGGCCGCCGCTGGCTTGCGGCTGCCGGGGAGCACAACATGCCGGACGGCGAGGTGTACACGAGCCCCGTCGAGGACGCGACCGAAGGCGACGTCAGCTTCACGTTCCCCGCGATCTACCGCGGGCGCGGCGTCGAGGACGTGCGCCTGCGATTCGAGGGCGGCCGCGTCGTCAAGGCGGAGGCCGCCATGGGCCAGGACTACCTCCTGTCGCTGCTCGACATGGACGAAGGGTCGCGGATCCTCGGTGAGCTCGCGTTCGGGCTCAACTACGAGATCGAGCGCTTCACCCGCGACATCCTGTTCGACGAGAAGCTCGGCGGCACCATGCACCTCGCCCTCGGCGCGAGCTTCAAGAAGGTCGGCGGGCTCAACGAGTCGGGACTTCACTGGGACATGATCTGCGACCTCCGCGAGGAGGGCGAGGTCTACGCCGACGGCGAGCTCGTGTGGAAAGCCGGGCGGTTCCTCGAGGATCCGGGCGCGGTGGCGGCCGAGCCCGTCGCGACGTCCTGACGCGCGTCGCCGTCATCTCCGATACGCATCTCCCGCGCGGCAAGCGCGCGCTGCCCGACGAGTGTGTGAGCCGCCTTACGACGGCAGACCTGATCCTGCACGTCGGCGATTTCGTTTCCACGGCGTTCCTCGACGGGCTGAAAGCGATCGGACCGCCGGTCGAGGCCGTCTGCGGAAACATGGACGAGCCGGCGCTCAAGGCCTCGCTTCCGCTGCGTCGAATCGTCGAGGTCGAGGACGTCCGCATCGGGATGGTGCACAACGGCGGTCCGCGCGACGGACGCGAGGCGCGGCTTGCTGCACGCTTCGACGAGTGCGACGCCGTGGTCTACGGTCACACGCACCTCCCGCAGGTCGAGCGGTTCCAGAAGCAATGGATCCTCAACCCGGGCTCCCCGACAGAGCGCAGGACCGCGCCGGTGCATTCCATGATCGTGCTGACCGTGAAGGGCAGGCTGATCACGCCGGAGCTCGTGACGCTCGGCTAGCTCCGCAGGTCGTAGACGCGACTCAGGCGCCGAAGGATCGCCCGGGCGATCAGATCACCCGCGGACGGGAGGTAGTGGACTCCGTCGCGCGCGCGCATGAGGACCAGCTCGCCCTGCGCGTTGCGGAGGTAGTCCGTGTACTTGCCCTGCTTGGTCGCGAGCATGTCCCAGGTGTCGACGTAGGCCGATCCGTGTGGATGCCGAGCGGCGACGAGGCGGAGGGCGTTGTTCACGACGGGGAAGCTGCGCCGGAACCCCGGGCCGGCTGGGATCGGCAGGCCGATCCAGACGACGTAGACGCCGGCCGCGTTGAGCTCTCTCGTCACGCCGTCGACGCGCCGCCGATACTCGGCGTTCCAGCTCGGGCTGCCGAGCTTGCCGACCGTCTTTCCTGCCGGCACGCCTCCGAGGTAGTCGTGTGCGTCGTCGGCGCCGAACGAGAGCACGGCGACCTTCGGGTGCAGCTGCGGGATTGCCTGGGCGATCCGCGTGAACCAGTTGTAGACGGCCGGCTGCCCGAGACCGGTGCTGAGCCGGCTCTCGACGCCGAGGATGTCCACCGGGCCGTGTCTGCCCGCCGCACGCACGAGCGCTTCTCCCGGCACTTGGACGAGCGAGTCACCGGCGATCCAGACCCGGAGCGGGTGTGCCGAGGTGAAGAGAGGGCGGTGTGCCTTCGCCGGCTTCGTCGTGATCGCCGTGCTACGGGGGAGGGGGCCCGCGGGCGGCGGCAGCCGGAACGTCACCCGCGTGTCGATCCGGTCCTCGCCTTCGCGCCCGATCGCGACCTGGAGCTCGCGGCGAGGGCGGTCGAGATAGAGGAACTCGCTGACCCGCGCCAGCGGACGGGTCGCCGCGAGCGCGATGCCGCGGCCGGCCCCCTGCCGGCTCTCGGCGTCCTTGCGCAGCCCTTGCGCGTCGAGGAGCGCCGCGAGGCCGAGGGCAAGGAAGAGGAGGAGGATGCCGCGAGTGGCGGGGAGGAGCCTCATCAGAACCGGAAATAGATGAACGGGGCCACCCCGGGAGGGCCGAGCGTCTCGACCAGCATCAGTCCCACTCCGAGGCAGGCTGCCTGGACCGGCAGCGCCAGGCGCTGGAACCCTCGCAGCGCAGTCACGATCGCGCCGAGCGGGACGTACTGGCTGCCGATGCCGACGACAATCGCGAGCACGACCGACGTGGTGACGAGCGGGGACGGCTGACCCCATGCGGTCGCGAGCTGGGTGATCACGTCCCAGGCCCGGCCGAACGAGTCGGCCCGGAAGAAGATCCAGCCGAAACAGACGACGTGAAAGGTCACCAACCGGCCGACGGCGCGGCGCCACCTCGTGTCCGCGGGATCCGGGCGGCCCAGGGCTTTGCGCACGTCGCCGCGAAGCCGCTCGAGCGCCAGGCCGGCGCCGTGGATCCCACCCCAGGCGACGAACGTCCACGCGGCCCCGTGCCAGAGCCCGCCGAGCAGCATGGTCACGAGCAGGTTGCGATAGGTCACGAGCCGCCCCTTGCGATTACCTCCAAGGGGGATGTAGAGGTAGTCCCTCAGCCAGCGCGACAGGGTCATGTGCCAGCGGCGCCAGAAGTCCTGCAGGGACACCGCCGTGTACGGCGCGTTGAAGTTCTGCGGGAACTCGAACCCGAGCAGCAGCGCAACGCCGATCGCGATGTTCGTGTAGCCGCAGAAGTCGGCGAAGATCTGGACCGCATAGCCGTAGATCGCGACGAGCGTCTCGAGTGAGGAGTGCTCCTTCGGCGCGGCGAAGACTTCGTCGACGAGATGCGTGGCGAGGTGATTCGCGATCACGACCTTGAGGAAGAGGCCGGTCAGGATCAGGTAGTAAGCCCTCGTCGTGTCGACCCGGCGCGGATCGCGTGGCTTCTCGAGCTGCGGGAGCAGCTCGCTCGCGCGGACGATCGGGCCTGCGACGAGATGCGGGAAGAAGGAGAGGAAGACCGCGAAGCGCGGGAAGGACGCCGGCTCGAGCTCTCCGCGGTACGTGTCGACCACGTACGAGATCGCCATGAAGGTGTAGAAGGAGATGCCTACCGGCAGCGCGACGTGGACGACCGACGACGCCCCGGCGATCCCGATGTTGGCGAGAAAGTTTTCGGCCGAGCTGACGAAGAAGCCGGCGTACTTGAAGTAGCCGAGCAGCCCGAGGTCGAAGGCAACCGCCAGGAAGAGATAGCCGCGCCGCAGGCGAGCGTTGGCCGCGCGAAAGATCGCGACCGCGAGGACGTGGTTCACGATCGTCGACGAGGCGAGCAGGAAGACGAACTTCCAGTCCCACCAGGCATAGAAGACGTAGCTCGCGAGCAGCATGAAGGGACGCCAGGCGCGCTGCCGGGACATGAGCGCCCACGAGAGCGGCAGCACGACGAGCAGGAAGATCGCGAAGGTGGGAGTGGGGAAGAGCATGCGGCGGCCGCCGCTAGCGGATGCGCAGCGTCAGGCGGCGAGTCGCCGTCGAGCCACGCGAGTCGCGGACGCGCAACGTCACGGCGAACCGTCCGGGGCGACCTTCCGCCACGCCGCTCAACCAGCCGGTCGAGCGCAGGTGCAGTCCCGCGGGGAGGGGGCGGGGAAGCGACCAGAAATAGGGCTTCCGCCCTCCGCCTGCGGCGAGCCTCGCCGCGTACGGTTTCTTCCTGGTCGCGTCAGGGAGCTTTGCCGTCGCGATCCGAACCGGAGTCGCCTTGCCCTTCTGCTCGGGCGCGCCGATCCCGAGCTGCGTCAGCGTCGTGCGCAGCAGCGTCGCCATTCCCCTCGAGCCGGCGTCCACGAGATGGATCCCGTCGTTCTGGAACCAGTCCGGGTGGCTGCGTGAGTAGAGGTTCCAGTCGACGACGACCAGCGACGGGTGCGTCGCCGCGGCCGCGACGAGCGCATCGTTCATGTTCACGTACGGATGCCGGGCAGCACGCAGCGTCAGCCAGAGGACCTTCGTGACGCCCGCGGCCTTGAACGCGTTGAGCGCGACCTCGATGTTGCCGGCGTACTGGTCCTCGAATTCGTTGTAGCCGAGAGTGACGACAACCGTCGAACCGATCCTGGGCCCGAGCGTCTTGACGACGTCGAGGACCGTGGGTGGCCGCACTCCGTTGTAGGGGCAGCTGTCCTGCACGATCCGGCGGCACGGTGCGACCTCGAAGTCCACGTCCACGCCCTTCGTGAGGATCGCCTTGGCGGGCCCGTCATCCACGATCGCCTCGGCGATCGAGTCTCCGAACACGGTCACGCGGGGAAGCGGCGCAGGCGCCGCGGGAGCCGGAGAGCCGGCGACGGCCAGGAGTGCGACGAAGACGAGCAACGCCGCCACGGATCCGGCCCGGGCGACCATGCGGCCATTGTAGGGCGCCCTTGACAGACCGAACAGGTGTTCGCTACTCTACGAACACATGTTCGCTCGACTCCTCATCCTTCTATTGGCCGTCTCGCTCACGGTCGGGATCGTGGCCAGGCCCTCCGGGGGCGCCGGCAAGCCGGGCGTGTACGTGGTCAAGCCGGCGGACACGCTCTGGTCGATCGCGACCCGTCACTACGCGGGCGACCCGCGGGAGGGGATCTGGAAGCTGCAGCAGCGGAACCACCTGCACGGCACGACCCTCGTGCCCGGGCAGAGGCTTGCGCTTCCCTAGTTCGTCGCGGGCGCGTCCGGTAGCGGCAGGCCGGTCGTGTAGACCTTCTCGCCCCTGAACAGCCGGCGTTCGGGATCCCAGGGGAAGAAGATCACGACCTTCCAGGCGAGCTTCTCGCCGGATGGCGGAAACCCGAGCCAGGCGGCCTTGTGTGTGCCCGTCACGTCCGCCTCTTCGCAAACGCCCTGGGGCCCGATCACGATGTCCGTGAGGTCGAAGTGGATGTCCGGGAAGGCGCTCAGAAGCTCGGTGTAGAACCGCGCCGCACCCTCGTGGCCCTCCCAGCGGTGACCGCTCTGCGCCAGCTCGTAGACGCAGTCCTCGGTGAGCGTCGAGATCAGCCCGGGGAGGTCGCGCTCGTCTTCCGCGATCGAGTGTCGCTTCCAGAGCTCGCGGATCTCGTCGTGCTCTGCCGCCGAGACGTCGCGGCGAATGAGGTCGCGCACGTCGCCGCTCAT
>DASUXI010000304.1:0-4469 GCA_036377995.1 Gaiellaceae bacterium | reverse complement strand
CTCCTGGCCCGAACAGATCACCGACGCCCCCCAGGTGCAGCACTTCGTCGGCATGGACGCATGGGCGCCGGACGGCGCGAGCTTCGCCTATGCGGCGAACGCGCGCACTCCGACCGACATGGAGTGCTGGGTTCGGGACCTCGCGAGCGGAGAGACTCGTCCCGTCTTCGGCGTCGGCATGTTTTCGTACCCGGGCCCTTGGTCGCCGGACGGGACCAGGCTGCTCGCGATCGACTTCCGCAACAACAGCGACACGTCCGTCCATCTGGTCGATCTCGACGGAAGCGGCTCCCGAGAGCTGACCCCGCACGACGAGGAGGGGCTCTATTTCCCCGCGGCATGGGCGCCCGACGGCTCCGGCTTCTATCTCGTCACGGACGAGGGAAGCGAGTTCCGGGGCATCGCCTTCTACGACCTGTCCACCGAGCGGTACGAGTGGGTCGACGAGCCGACGCACGACGTCGAGGATCTGCAGCTGTCCGATGACGGACGCCTCCTCGCGTGGGTCGTCAACGACAACGGATACGACCGCCTGCGCTTGCGCGACCTCGAGAGCGGACGCGATCTGCCCGCGCCCGAGCTTCCCGGCGGATCCAGGCCGCACCTCACCGGTGCGGAGCCGCCGCTTGCGCTCTCGCAGGACGGGTCTCGCGCGGCGCTCATCGTCTCGAGCCCGCGCCGTCCGCCCGAGGCCTGGGTCGTGGAGACCGGGACGGGGCATGCGGCGCCCGTCACCGACAGCAGGCTCGGCGGGCTGCGCGAGGACGATCTCGTCGAGATCGAGCTCGTCAGCTACCCGACCTTCGACGGGCGCGAGATACCGGCCTGGCTCTACCGGCCCGCGGTCGACGGGAAGGCGCCGGTCGTGCTGGCGATCCACGGCGGCCCGGAGGCGCAGGAGAAGCCCGTCTACCAGCCGCTCTACCAGTACCTGCTGTCACGCGGCATCGGTGTGCTCGCGACGAACATCCGCGGCTCGACGGGGTACGGGAAGTCGTACCAGCGGCTGATCCAGCGGGACTGGGGCGGCGGCGACCTGCGGGACTGGGAGCACGCCGTCAAGTGGCTGCACGCGCAGGACTGGGTCGACGCGGAGCGGATCGCCGTGTTCGGAGGCTCGTACGGCGGTTTTGCGGTGCTCACGTGCGTGACGAGGCTCCCGGACGAGTGGGCGGCCGCAGTCGACATCTTCGGGCCGTCGAATCTGGTCACGTTCGCGAAGGCGGTGCCGCCGACCTGGAAGAGGTTCATCGCCCGCTTCGTCGGCGACCCCGAGACCGAGGTGGACTTCCTCATGGAGCGTTCGCCGATCACGTACGTCGACGACGTCAAGACGCCGTTGCTCGTCATCCAGGGCGCGACCGATCCGCGCGTCGTGAAGGGCGAGTCGGATCAGATGGTCGAGAAGCTCCGCGACCTCGGACGAGAGGTCGAGTACGTCGTATTCGACGACGAGGGCCACGGGTTCACGAAGCGCCCGAACGAGCTGAAGGCGTACCGCCTCGCCGCTGACTGGCTCGAGAGTCACCTCCTCGGCTAGGGCCGAGGTCGCCGGCCAGCTATGAGCGTGTCGGGGCGGCTCGGCGTCGAGGCCGCGCTCGTCGGCGCCGAGCTCGTGCCCGGGGACGTCGAGGTCGCCGACGGCTACGTCAGCGCGGTCGGTCTCGCATCCCCCGGCGGTGCCGGCATCGCCGCACCGGGCTTCGTCGACCTGCAGGTGAACGGTTTCGCCGGCGTGGACTTCTTCTCCGCGGACGCGGACGGCTATCGTCGTGCGGGAGAGGCGCTCCTCGCCGGCGGCGTGACCGCGTATCAGCCGACGTTCATCACGTCGCCCGAGGACGAGATGACCGCCGCTCTTCGCGAAGTCCCGCGGAACGGAGGTGGGCCGCGCATACTCGGCGCGCATCTCGAGGGGCCGTTCATCGCGCCCGGCCGCCTGGGGACGCATCCCGCGGAATTCCGGCGCGACCCGGACCCGGAGCTGATGGAACGGCTGCTCGCCGCCGGCCCCGTGAGCCACGTCACGCTCGCGCCGGAGCTGCCGGGGGCGCTCGAGCTCATCGATCTTCTGCGCGCGCGCGGCGTGACCGTGTCGTGCGGCCATTCCGACGCGACCGCCGCGGAAGCGCATGCTGCGTTCGAGCGCGGTGCGAAGACCGTCACCCACATTTTCAACGCAATGCGACCTTTCGCCGCGCGCGAGCCGGGCCTCGCCGGCGCGGCCCTCGTCGCGAGCGATGTGTCGGTGCAGGTGATTCTCGACGGCGTCCACCTCGCCGACGACACCGCCCTGCTCGTCTGGCAGGCCGCCGGTGGGCGAGTCGCGCTGGTCACCGACGCGATCGCGGCGGCCGGTGCCGGCGACGGCAGCTACAGGCTGGCCGGGGTCGACTTCGAGGTCGAGAACGGCGTCGCCCGCAGGGCCGACCGGGTTCTGGCCGGCAGCACCGTGTCGATGATCGAGGCCGTGCATAATCTCGTCGCGCTCGGGGCTCCCATCGCGTCGGCGCTCGCTGCGGCGGGGAGGGTCCCCGCTCGAATCGCGGGCCGCCCCGAGCTCGGGTCGCTCGAGCCGGGCTCGGCCGCGGACATCGTCGTCGTCGACGACCGGCTCGAGATCGTTCGCGTTCTCGTCGGGGGCGAGAACGGTTTGTAAGCGGGAAAATGCAGGGGAAAGGGCGCACGACTAGCCTGATGAGCAGTTGCCTAAGGGCGACACGTCGGCCATCATGTGGCTTGTTCCTTCGAGGAAGAGGATCATCTTGGCCGATCAAAAAGACATGACGAAGCCCTACGAGAAGCCGACGATCGTCGACTACGGGCCGATCACCGCGCACACGTTCACGCGTGCGGGTGGTTCGGGCCCGAAGGTCGGGGACTTCCAGGTCTGCAAGACCGACAAGTTCCACGAGTACTCCTGCAGCAGCTTCTCCTAGGTCAGCACCGCACCTCGCCTTGGCATGAACGTGTCGGACACACGGGTTCGCAGGAACCCGGACGTCGCATACCAGGCACTCGCGGAAGGCGAGGGTGGTGTCCTGCTGTCGCTCGAGACTGGTGAGTACCACGGTGTGAACGACACCGGTGGGCGGATCTGGAACCTGATCGACGGCGAGCGAACGGTCCCGGAGATCGTCGGCGAGCTGCGCCGCGAACTGGCGAGCGCGCCGGAATCGCTCGAGGTCGAGGCGGCGGAGTTCGTGGAGAGCCTCCGCGCCCGGCGGCTCGTTACCGCCTGACCCGCCGCCGTGGGCTCATTCGCAGTCGTCCTTGGCCCTGGGGCCGATGTTCCGGCTGCCCACCGGATGCTCGCTGCCGCGCCGCACCGCGGTGCCGAGCGAATCGAGGTCGAACAGTTCGACCACGCTGTCATTGGCGCTGCCAACGGCTCCGAGCGGCGCGACACCTGGCTCGCCGCCGAAGGCGGCGCAGGCGTCGTCTTCTCCGGCACGCTCGACAACCGGCTGGAGCTGAACGCCGAGCTCGTAAGTCATGGTTCGCACGTCGCCGGAGACACGCCCGCCGACACGCTTCTCGTCGCGCATGAGGCGTGGGGTGAGAGGGCCTTCGAACGGCTTCGAGGCGTCTTCGCGGGCGCCGTGGTGCAAGAGGCCGGCCTCACTCTGTTTCGCGACCAGGTCGGCTTCGGCACCTTGCTCTTCCGCGAGGCAGGCGATTCGGTCTGGGCCGCGAGCGAAGGGAAACAGGTCGTCGCCGGAGCAGGCATTCAGCGCCGACCCGACGACGAATCTCTCGAAGCGATCTTCTACGGCCGGCTCGACGAGCGGCGCACGGCACTACGCGGGGTCGAGCGGCTCGACCGTGGTTCGATCGCCCGCTTCACGCCGGGTCGTCCCCGCACGGTTCGGCGGTACTGGGATCCCGACGATCTCCTCGAGACCAGCCGCCTCGGCCCGGTTGAGGCGAGTGAAGGCCTGCTCGCCGCGCTCGACGTCGCGGTCGGCCGGGCCCTGACGGGGTGCGACGTCGTCTCGCTCAGCGGCGGAATCGACTCTCCTGCCATAGCCGCTCTCGCGGCTCCACGCTCTGCGGGAAACGGGAGAGGCGGCCTCGGCGCGTTGAGCGCCGTGTACCCCGAACATCCGTCGGTGGACGAGAGCTACTACGTCGAGCTGATCGCCGACCGGCTCGGGCTGCCTCTGAATACCTACATCCCGAGCACCCGCCCGCTCGACGGTGTCGACCACTGGGTTGCGCTCCTCGACGGGCCTGTCGACACCATGTCGATTCCAGAGGTCGCCGAGGGGTACCGGCTTGCGCGCGAGCTCGGATACCAGAACGTCCTCAGCGGGGAGCTCGCCGAATACGTCCTGACGATCCGCTCGCACCTGCCCGGTCACCTCGCGCTGCACGGGCGCTGGTCGGCCCTCGCCGCCTGGGCGCGCGCTCAGAGGTCGCGCGGACACTCGCGCCGCGCCGGGTTGCGCAGGCTCCTTCCTTCGATT
>DASUXI010000303.1:0-2453 GCA_036377995.1 Gaiellaceae bacterium | reverse complement strand
GCCGTCATGCCGCCGATGGACGAGCTGGTGCGTCTGTTCGGAGACTACGGGTGCGAGATCCTCGGGCCGCCGCCCTCGCTCAGCGACCTCTCCTAGCTTCTCGGATCTCGCTCCTCCACGACCTCGGCGGCGACACCCTCGCTCTTCTCCACGATCCAGTAGGTCGTCTTCCTGTCCACGACGCGCTCGACTTCCGGCGCGTCGTGGCCGCCGGCGACGATGAACCGCCTGGCGTCCGCGCGGACGCGCTCGTACTCCTCGATCGTTAGCGGCCCGATCCGCTCCAGGCACAGGGAGTCAGCGCACTCACAGACCAATCCGGCGACCAGCTCGCGGTTGGCGAACTCCTCGGTGATCTCGGCGATCCGTTCGTTGACCCCACGGAAGAGAGTCTCGTTCTTCGCCAACCGGGACGCGCGAGGTTCCACAAGGTGAACCTCTCCGAACCCGGGAATGTCCAAACGAGGCCCGGGTCGTCTTCGCGCGCAGTCGCTATTTGAGGCGGATCGTCTGCACAAGTGTCGCCTCGTTGCCGACGGCGTCGCTCGCGTCGATCTGGCAGCGGAGAGAGCGTGTGCCTTTCGCGGGCCTGATCCTGAGTGTCACGGTCAACGCGCCCGTCGCCGTCGTGCCGACCTTGTAGATCAACGACTTTCGTGCGTCCGCAACCTGCAGAACGTAGGTGACGGCGCTGCCGCCGTTGTCCGCGAGCGAGAGCGCGACGCGAATGGTGTAGGCGCCTCTCGGGCGCTTGAGCTTGCGCACCGTCGTCTTCGGGAGCCCGATCACAGGCGAGGTGGCGTCGAAGTCCGCCACGCCGTCCCAGGTGCTCCGGAAACTGATGGTCGCGGGGTCGTCCGGGCGACCGGCGAGGCGCGTGCTCGCGAACGTGCCCTTTCCACGCAGATTCGCGAGCGGACCGGTTCCGTCGACGATCTGCCACGAGCCGATGCCGCCGTGCTCCGCCGGGAGCGGTGCGACGCGCGCGCTGAAGGTGCTGCCGTCTGCGCATTCGAAGCGGCGCAGCGCCGTGTCGCTCGTCGCCTCGACGCTGACATCAGCCGCCGATCCAGATGGACAGAACGATGACGATGTCGCGAAGGTCCCCTCGTGCAGGAGTGCGGCGTTGTGCTTGCCGTCGAGGACGAGGTGGAAGGACGGCGGTGCAGAGCGAGTTTCGGCACCGGACGTGAGCGCGAGCATTCCCGCGCCGAGGGCGGCGATCAGGGCGCTTTGCATGACCCCATGATTCGCGGCGTCGCGGGTCGACGCCATACGACGTTCGTCGTATGGTTTTGCGATGGCCCGCCTCGCAGTGTCCGACTATCGCGGCGCGCTCGAGGTTCTCTACGCGGCGGGCGAGGTCGAGGGGCCGCTCGCCTTCTCGGAGGCCGTGCTGGAGACGCTTCACGAGCTCGTGCCGTGTGACGTCGTGACATTCCACGAACGAAGCCAGAGCACAGACCGCGTTCTCGCCTACACAGGAGAGCCGCTTGGGAAGGTGACGCCGGAGATTCAGGCCGCCCATCGCCGACTCAGGCATGAGGACCCGCTGCGGCCGGCCGATGGTGCGCGCAAGGTCACCGACTTCATTCCTGTTCGAGAGTTCCGGCGTCGCGAGCTCTACGCATGCGTGTGCCGCCCGTTGGGAGTGGAGTACATGTTGCAGCTCTATCTCGACCCGAGCACGAGCGATGCGCGGCTCGAGTTCGACCGTGCCGATTGCGATTTCGCCGAGCGGGATCGCGCCGTGCTCGACCTTCTCCTGCCGCACCTGCGTCAGTTCCTCCGCATGGCGCGACGTCGACGGCGACTGACGAGGCCGGAGGCCACGGTGCTGACGCCACGCGAGCTCGAGGTCATCGCGAGCGTCGCCGAGGGCAGGACCAATGGCGAGGTGGCGTCCCTCCTCGGGATCTCGGCCGAGACCGTCCGCAAGCACCTCGAACACGTCTACGAGAAGCTCGGCGTGCACACTCGCACAGCAGCAGTTGCCGCTGCCTTCAGGGGGAACGCGCTATCGAGTGACGGCGTGCCGCTCGATCGATCTCTCCAGTAGCCTCTGCATCGCAGCCAAAATCGAAGCCGTCGGCATACTTACCACGGTGCAGGCTGCGAGGATGTTCGTGCTGGTTCCGTTGGTTCTCACTCTGGGACTCATGCCGACGAATCCAGTAGCGGCCTCGCCTCCGCGCACTCCAGTCGTCTACGGCTACGCCTACGCGTCGGACTGCCCGACCGCGGGATACCGCAAAGTCGTCGACCGGTGGGGAATGTTCATGTGCAACTGCACGTCGTACGTCGCCTGGGCACTGCGGGCCAACGGACAGCGGACGGATTGGTTCATCCGGGGCGCGATGGACGCCTGGAACTGGCCGCATGTCGCACGCCTCGCGCATCTCCAGATCGGAAGGCGGCCGCGGCCCGGCTCAGTCGCGGTCTGGCCCGGCCTG
>DASUXI010000302.1:0-20056 GCA_036377995.1 Gaiellaceae bacterium | reverse complement strand
GCCGAGGTCGATCCGCTCGAGGCGGCCGAAGGCGGCCTCGAAGCTCTCGAGCCCGGAGGCGACCTCCTCGAGCGAGGAGCCCAGGCTCATCGCGAGCGCTGCCGCAGCGAGGGCGTTGTAGACGTTGTACAAGCCGGGCAGACGAAGGCTCACGGGCATCGTCCCGGCGGGCGTCTCGAGGCGAAAGCTCGTCGGCTCGAGCCCGCGTAGCTCGATCTCCCTCGCCGCAACGTCGAGCGGGGGACGCGAGTGGCCACAGGCCGGGCAGCGGTAGTCGCCGAGATGCCCGATGTACGCGGCGGCGTAGACGTATGGTGTCCCGCACCGCACACAGTGCTTCGAGTCGGCCGCATGTTGCAGGAACGGTCGTGCGCAGGAGGGGTCGTCGACGCCGAAGAAGATCGCTCCGGCGCGGTCGCCGGCGAGGTTCGCGACCAGGGGATCGTCCCCGTTCACGGCGAGCACCGAATCCGCCGCCGGCCGTTCGAGCGCCGCCCGCCACCCCTCCGCCACGAGCTCGAGCTCGCCGTAGCGGTCCAGCTGGTCCCTGAACAGGTTGCCGAGGCACACGGCTCTGGGCTGAACCCGGGCGAGGACCTCGGGTAGGGCACCCTCGTCGACCTCGAACAGCCCGAGCTGAGCGCCGCGTGCATCGAGGAGGGCGGAGGCGACACCGGACACGAGGTTCGCGCCGGCACGGTTGTGCGCGAGCGTAAGGCGTGGGCCCAGAATCGAAGCGGCCATCGCGGCCGTCGTCGTCTTCCCGTTCGTCGCCGACACGACCGCCGAGCCGAGCGGCAGCTCTCGCGCGAGCCGGTCGATCGCGCCGGCGTCCAGCTTCCACAGCAGCTTCCCGGGTATGGTCGTGCCGCCGCCGGCGCCCGCGAGCCGTGAGAGCCGTCCGCCTGCGCGCGCGACTGCGACCTCGGCGGCGAGGGAAAGCGGAAGGCGCACGGCATCCGGAGGCTATCCGAGCCCCCGCGTCACCCTTTCGGGGGAATCGATCGAGTGAAACCCATCCGGGGGATGCTCCCGGTCCGGCGGCCCCGTACGTTCCGCCGTGGGCGCCCAGCTGCGGCGCGCCTCGGCGAAGGAGAAATCCCTGCAATGACGCACGATCCACGGGCATGAGCGCGGCGGCCACTGATATTCCGGCGGTCCCGGTGGCTCCCGGCGCTCCGCCTTCCGCGAGGAGCGAGACCTTGCCTGCCCGCGCGCGCATCTACTTCGGGCTGGTCGCCGCCGTGGCCGCCGCCGCGACGTTGCCCTTCATTGGCCGCTTGCAGGAAAGCCACGGCTGGACTGCGTTTCTCGTGCTCGGCTCCGCGGCAGCGGTGGCGCAGCTCTTCGTCGTCCGGACTCCGAGAGACCAGGCGTACCACACCGCGATCGTCTTCCTCGTGGCCGCGGCGTTCCTGCTACCGCCCGAGCAAGTGGCCTTGATGGGGATCATCCAGCACGTCCCGGAGTGGTTGCGAATGCGCTACCGCTGGTACCTGCAGACGTTCAACATCTGCAACTACGTCATCGGCTCGATGGCCGTGTGGTTCCTCGCACACGGGATTCTCGCCTGGGGCCTGATCCACCCGCACGCGCTGCGCCTCGCGGTTGCCGGCGTGGTCGGAAGCGCCGCATTCGTCGCGATCAACCACACGGTGCTGGCGTTGATGCTCCGGTTTGCGCGGGGGCACACCCTCCGGGAGACGGCGCTCTTCGACTTCGAGCATCTCACGACGGATCTCGTGCTCGCCGGGCTCGGCGTCGTCACGTACGCCTTCTGGGAGGTGAACCCGTGGCTCATTCCGTTCGCCGTCGCTCCGCTCGTGCTCGTTCACCGCTCGCTCGCGGTTCCCCAGTTGCAGGCCGAGGCGCGCGTCGACCCGAAGACAGGCCTGTTCAACGCTCGACATTTCGCCGCGACGCTCACGGACGAGATCGCGCGCGCCGAGCGCTTCGGCCGCCCGATGTCCCTGATCATGGCCGACCTCGACCTCCTCAGGGACATCAACAACGCCTACGGGCACCTGGCGGGGGACGCGGTCCTGAAAGGGATCGCGGACGTGTTCCGCGACGAGCTCCGACACTACGACGTGCCCGCCCGCTTCGGCGGCGAGGAGTTCTCGATCCTTCTCCCCGAGACGCCCACCGTGCAGGCGTTGGAGATCGCGGAGCGGATCAGGCGCGCGGTCGCCGAGCGCCGCTTCGAGATCGAGACCTCGAGCGAGCCGATTCACGCGACGGTCTCGATCGGAGTCGCGGGCTATCCGATGGACGGAGCCGACGCAAACGAGCTCATCCACCAGGCGGATCTGGCCGTCTACCGCGCGAAGCTCCAGGGCCGGAACCGGGTGCTCAGCGCGACGTCCGAGCCCTTGCCCCGGCCGGGGGCGAGAACCGCCCGGCTGGCCGCCTTGCCGGCGAGCGGGCCCCAGGCGCCCAGCGCTGCCCCGCCGCAGGAGGCGCGGGCCGTCGTCGACACCGGGCCGCATCCCCGACCGCACGCGCTGCAGGGCCCTCGGTTCCTCCTCCTCAGCCGGCGTCTGACCTTCATCGTCGCCCTCGTCACGGCGATTGGCTTCAATGCGGGCGTTCTGGCGCTCGCCGCGGGCCGAACGTCGCGAGACCTGCTGGGCCTCCTGATCGTGCTCGTGCTCGTCGGAGTAGGGCAGGCGCTCGCGATCGAAGCGGACGAGGGAACGGCCGTGCTCTCCGTGAGCGCGGTCGGGTGCCTGACAGCGGCGTCCCTCTACGGCGTGCGGGCGGCGCTCCCGGTCGCCGTGACCAGCGTCGCGGTCGACTGGAGCGCGCGGCGGCAACCGCTCCACACCGTCCTCTTCAACATCGGCGCGCTCACGCTGGCGTCGCTGGTCGCAGCAGGGATCTTCGAAGCCACGGTCTTCTTCGGAACGGGGACGGAGCATCGTTTCGCGGTCGTCGGACTGGGCCTCGTCGCGGGTGCCGGCTACTTCCTCGTCAACACGGGGCTGGTGGCGCTCGTCGTCGCCGTTCAGGGCCACCAACGATGGCGCAGCGTCTTCGCCGAGCGGTTCGCCTGGCTACTGCCGCACTACGTGGTGTACGGCTTCATCGGAGGCGTCATCGCCCTCGCCTACGAGGCCGTGGGCCCGGTCGCGCTGGCCGTCTTCGCAGTCCCGCTGCTGCTGATGCGGAAGACGCAGGTCTCCTATCTGAAGCACACCCGGAAGAGCGCGCAGAAGCTCCGGGAGGCCGCAGACACGATTCAGTCGCAGAACGCCTCGCTCGAGCAGGCGAACAAGCTCTTGCGCGAGCGTTCGACGGCGGCCATGGAGTCGCTTTCGGCGACCGTCGACGCGCGCGACTCCTACACGTCGGGCCACTCGCGACGGGTGCAGGCGCTCGCCCTCGCCATCGGGCGAGAGCTCGGGCTCTCCGAGGTGGAGCTCGATCTCCTCGGCCATGCCGCGCTCTTCCACGACATCGGGAAGCTCGCGATTCCCGATGTGATCCTGCTGAAGCCTTCGAGCCTGACCCGCGACGAGTGGCTCTTGATGGAGCGCCACGCCGAGGAAGGGGCGCGGATCATCGACCGGCTCGGCTTCCTCGACGACGCCGTTCCGGCCATCCGGCACCACCACGAGCGATTCGACGGGGCGGGCTATCCGGCCCGGCTGCGTGGGGAGGAGATCCCTCTCGGAGCGAGGATCATCCACGTGGCCGATGCGCTCGATTCGATGCTCACGACGCGGATTTATCGTGAGGCCCGTCACGCGGCAGACGCGTTGGACGAGGTCCGCCGTCTCGCCGGGACCCAGTTCTGCCCCCGCTGCGTGGGCGCGCTCGAGCGCATCCTGCCGGTCGAGAGGGCCGAGGGTGAGATCACGCCCGGCCGCCTGTCCGCCGTCGCTTCGTAACCTCCTGGAAGCCCGCATTTGCGTTCTTTCCAGAACGCTCTAAAATATTTGTCATGGCCCGCAAGCCGCCTTTCCGGGCGGTCGCAAAAATCGACCCCGCGGCTCTCGCGACATTTCAAGCCGGAATTCGCAAGCGCTACACGAACGAGCAGATCCTGAGCGAGCTGCGGGCGTCGGCGGAGCGCCTCGGACGCTCACCGACCATGCGCGAGTTCGCGGCGGATTCCGAGACAACTGTGCATCCGCAGACCGTGATCGAGCACTTCGGCAGCTGGAACGCAGCAAAGCGAGAGGCGGGCCTCGTGCCGCGGCGTTTCGCGACCCGCGAGGAGCTCGTCGGGCTGCTCCACGAGCTGGGGAGGGAGCTCGGGCGAACGCCGACGGCCAAGGACCTGGACGCGCGTCGAGGCTCGATGCCCTCGAAGTCGCTTTACTGGCACACGTTCGGCTCGCTCTCGGCGGCGTTGCGCGAGGCCGGATTCGACGTTCCCGTGGGCGAGGAGCGCCTCGAGCGCGCGGTCGAACAGGGCATCGAGCTGGCGCGCCGGCTCGGGCATCTCCCGAAGTTCGCCGACTGGGCCGCGGCGAGGCGGAGTGACGACTCCCTGCTGACCGAGTGGCAGGTGTACCGGATGTTCGAGGCCCGGCGCGGTGCCTGGTCGACCTTCCAGTTCCTGATCAAGGAGCGCCTCGAGGAAGACGGATTCACCGTCGACAGCGACGGCAGTCTCTAGCGTCAGGCAGACGCGGGCGCGTGCAGCTGTGCCAGCCGCTCGAGGCAGAACCGGCCCTCGTGGGGAGCCCTGACGGCGGGGAGCGGCTCCTCCTCGAACGAGAGGTCCGGCTCGAACTCGTCACGCGCGACCACACGGCCGCTATGGACGGCGACCACCGTTCCCAGCGACAGCTCGCTCTTCTTGAGCTTGATCCCGGCATAGCTCTCGACGAGCTCGAGCGCGACGCGGGTGGAGGCGAAGTAGAGCTCTCTCCGCCGCGTGCCGATCCAGAGTGGCCGGCCCATGCCGCGGGCGAGCAGGAGCTCGGAACGCCCCTCGTCGAGCCAGGCCGCCGCCATCGAGCCGCTGAGCTGCTGGAGGGCTTGCGCCGTGCGGCCGCGCGAGCGCTCGGCGAGGGCGAAGATGATCTCCGAATCGACGGTCATTCCCGGCTCGGCCCGGTCGATGCCGTGGTGGAGGAAGAGATCGTCGTCGTTTCGGATGATGCCGTTGTGGATCCCCACCACCGCGCCGTGGCGGATGGGATGGTTGTTGGCGGCCAGATCAGGATGCCCCTTGGTGTAGTCGCGGACGTGCAGCAGAAGCTTCGTGGCGTCCTCGGGCAGCTGGATCCGGTCGAGCAGCGCGCTCGCCCCCGACCGCTGCTTGTGCACCGTGACCGTCGAGCCGGGCATCCGGTAGGCGTACCCGACTGCATCCGCTCCCCGTTCGGCGATCCCGGCCAGAAGCGCCCGCGCGGCGAGTGTCCGCTGGACGCGGCTATCGGAAGCGAGGCTATATCCGGCGATTCCGCACAAGGTTCGATCTCTCGTTGCCGCACGAGGCGATTCGGCCGCCTCATCTTGGTAGACGCATCGGCCGGAGCGGTTGTTAGCGACCATCCCTCACGGGAGGGTTGACGCCGCGCTCAAGGCGGCTCGCAGCGCGGCCGATAGGTCCTGCATGATGGAGCAGCGGCCGCTCCGGGACCATGCGCCCGACCCTGCAGTCGAGGCACGCCTCGAGCTCGTCCACGACGCGGCGGACGCGGAGGCGGAGCCGGAGACAAACGAGGCGGACGAGGTGGGGGAGGAAGAGACCGGCAGCGAGGACGCCGCGGCTCTCGCCAGAGTCGAGACCACGCAGGATCCGCTCAAGCTCTACGTCCGGGCGATCGGAGACGGGCGCCTGCTGACTCCCGTCGAAGAGCGGGAGCTCGCGCGGCGAAAGGACGCGGGAGACGAGCAGGCGAAGAGGCAGCTCATCGAGTCGAACCTCCGGCTCGTGATGTCGATCACCCGCAACTACACGAAAGCCGGCGTTCCCCTGCTCGACCTGATCCAGGAGGGAAATCTCGGGCTGATCCGCGCGGTCGAGAAGTTCGACTACAAGCTCGGGTACAAGCTGTCGACGTACGCCACCTGGTGGATCCGACAGGCGGTGACCCGCGCGCTCGCAGACCAGGGGCGGACGATCAGGCTCCCGGTTCACGTCGCCGACCAGGTCCGCCGGTTGATGCGCGCGCGCCGCGAGCTCGCCCAGAAGCTCAACCGCGAGCCGACTCAGGAAGAGCTGGCGCAGGAGAGCGGCTTCCCCGAGAAGCGCGTACAGGAGCTCCTCGACCTCGTCGAGGATCCCGTCAGCCTCGAGACGCCGGTCGGGGACGGCGAGAGCATGTACGCCGATCTGATCGAGGACATCCATTCCGAACGGCCGGATGAGACCACCTCCCAGAAGCTGCGCCACGCCGAGCTGGCCGAGGCACTCCTTCGGTTGAACCCGCGCATGCAGCGCGTCCTGATGCTTCGCTTCGGGCTCGACGGCGACCCGCCGAAGACGCTCGAAGAGGTCGGCGGAGAGCTGGGGATCACTCGGGAGCGCGTACGGCAACTCGAGTCACGCGCCTTGCGCGAGCTTCGGGCCGTCGCGCCACACCTCGAGCTCTACCTCCGGACCTAGGCGTTTCGGCGGCCCGAGCCGCTGTCGCTACGGTGGGCCGGTGGGCCGATTCGTCGACTGCCACTCTCACGTCGTCCCGTCGGGTGACGACGGCGCGGGCTCGATCGACGAGGGCCTCGCGCTCTGCCACAGCGCCGCCGCGCACGGAACGGCGATCCTCTTCGCCACGCCGCACGTCTGGACCAACTTCACGCTCAGCGAGGAGCGGCGCTCCGAAGTGAAGGCCGCCTTCGATCAGATGAAGCGGCGAGCCGGCCTGGAGCTCCGTCTGGGCTACGAGCTCACTCCTGCACGCCCATTGCTCGAGGAGGATCCCGCGCGCTACGTCCTCGAGGGAACCGACCGGGTGTTGGTGGAAGTGCCGTTCACTGGCCCGGCCGGGCTCCTGCTTGCGGTTGCAGAGCACATCGAGGCATCCGGCCTCCGTCCCGTGATCGCGCATCCCGAGAGGGCGGAGTCCGTGCTCGGTGATCCGAATCTCGCAGACAAGCTGGCGGAGCGCGGCTGGACGCTCCAGGTCAACGCCACCTCGCTGCTCGGGCGGCACGGGCACGAGTCCGAGCAGCTCGCCTGGGAGCTGGTCGAACGCGGCCTCGCCAAGGTCGTCGCCTCCGACGGCCATCGCGCGACGCGTCCTGCGCACCTCGACGAGGCGGCGCGGCTCGTCGAGAGGAGACTCGGCCCGCAAGCGGCTTCGCTCTTCGACGGGAGTGCGCTCGGGTTGGCTACGTCGCGATGTACTGCATCTCGCGCAGGGTCGCCAGGCGCCTGAGCGACTCGAGCTCGATCTGCCGGACCCTCTCCCTGGTGAGACCGAGCCGCTTCCCGATCTCCTCGAGTGTCTTGGGCTCGGCGTCGTCGAGGCCGTACCGGAGCACCAGCACCTCCCGTTCACGCTCCTGCAGCGAGAGCAGCGCCGCCGAGAGGGCCTGCGAACGGAGCGAGACCTCGACCTCCTCCTCGGGCAGAGGATCGTCGCCGGCGACGAAGTCGCCGAACACGGCGTCCTCCTGCTCGCCGACCGGCTGGTCGAGGGAGGCGGAGGCGCGCGCTGCCGCCTTGACTTCGAGCGCCTGCTGGAGCGGGAGGCTCGCCTCCTCCGCGATCTCCTCGAGCGTCGGCTCTCGTCCGAGCTGGGTCCAGAGGGTCCGCTCGGCGCGATTCATCTTCTGCAGGCGTTCGACGATGTGGACGGGCATCCTGATCGTCCGGGCCTTGTCGGCGAGCGCCCGCGCGACGGCCTGGCGGATCCACCAGGTCGCGTACGTCGAGAACTTGTAGCCGCGGCGCCAGTCGAACTTCTCGACCGCGCGGATGAGGCCGAGCGTTCCCTCCTGGATCAGGTCGAGGAAGGGCAGCCCCTGATTGCGGTAGTTCTTCGCAATCGAGACGACCAGCCGCAGGTTCGACTGGATCATGTGAGTCTTGGCGGACATGTCGCCCCGCTCGATCCTCTTTGCGAGCCCAACCTCCTGGGCGGCGGTGAGCAGGGCATGGCGGCCGGCCTCCCGCAGGAACAGCTGCAGGGCGTCGGTCGTGGTCTCGTACGACAGCTGGAGCGGGACCGGGGGAGCCCCCTTCTCTTTGTCTCGCTCGGGTTCCTCCGAGAGCTCGATCCCCCGGCGCTCGAGCTCGTTGAAGAGCGCATCGACCTCCAGAGCATCGAGCTGATGGGCCTCGATCAGGTCGGCGACCTCGGGCTGCCGAACGGTGCCCGTCGTTTCCGCGCTCTCCAGCAGTCCTTGGATTTCCTCGTGCTGGAGGATCGAGTCGATCTCGACCGTCATCGTCCCCTCAGTTCTGCCCACCGGGCGCCGGGTGCCAAACACGCACGTTCTCAGCCCTGGGTGCCCCGGTCAACCCTCTAGGCTGATTCGAGAGCGGATGCACGAAATCGACGGACTAGTGCATACAGGCTCTGGGGCGGTCTCAAATGCGCCGTCGCAGCGCCCACATCCCTGTGTTTTGCCGCCGCTGCAAGCTTCAGCGCCTGCCAGAAGAAGAGTGGGTCGGCGGGCTTCTGCCCATCCTGCAAGGCCATCTACAGCGCTCGACGGCGGACCAACGCCGGACAGAATCTCCCCTCACTACCTTTGACGGCAAACGAACTGAACACCATACTGGCGCATATGGCAGGAGAAGAGAACAGCACCCTCACGCCTCGGGACGAGGACGAAGGACTCGGCGCCGGCTTTTTTTTCAAGATCGCCGCGGTCTGCGTAGTTGGCGGGATCATCGTGATGATCCTCTTTCTGATTCTCTGGCGTGCCGTTTACGCCTGGGGCTTTTTCGGCGGGTTCCTCGCTCTCGCGGCGGTGCTCTGCCTGTTCGGCTGGCTCTACGACCGCCGGCACGCGCACACATAAAGACTCGCGTCCGCGCAGCAACTTCTCCGCCACGAATCGGTCGCGACCACGCAGGCGTACGTGCACCCGACGCGAGAACGCACGTGTATGCCAATGCACGATAATCGACGTTATGTCAAGTTGGCCTCGATCGCGCTCTTCCTCCTGGGGCTTCTGGCAGCCTCCCTCCCCACTGCAGCCCACGCAGAGATCGTCTCTCCCGCCGCGGCGCAGGGATCGCTCGCGGTCGGGCACGACGGGACGCCGTACGTCGCCTCGCTGATCGGCCGCGACGTCTCCCTGTCGAGGCGGACTTCGGCCGGCTGGGTTTCCACGCCCCTCGGGCGCGCGCCGGGCTCCGGAGGAGTGCTCTCCGGGCTCGTCGTGGACGGTCGTGGAGTCGCGTGGGCCCTCGTTCAGGCGGAAAATGGCTCCTGGCTCGCTCTCGCGAGCGCGAACCGCCTCCGGATCGTCGTGCGTCCGCGGAGAGGCAGCTCGATCGGCCCGGCCGGCCTCGCCCTCGACGCCGCCGCCCGTCCCGCGTTCGCCTACGCGGTCCGGCGATCGAACGCTAAGACCTTCCTCCGGCTCGTGACCGATCGCGCCGGCAGGCTCCGGTCGAGCGCGATCACACAGGCCGGCTTCCCACCGAGTGAGCTGGCGCCGGGCGCAGCCCCCGTGCTCGTCCGTGGTCGCCTGCACGTCGTCGAGACCTACACGGCCGCGGCGATCGACTGGCAGCCTCGGGCGCGCGGCGGCTGGATCGGCCAGTACCTGTTCGCGAGCCGGCTGGGCTCGCCTGCGGGCCGCGTGGGCGCCGCCGCGTTCGGCGGCGTCCTCTGGTCGGCCTGGACCGAGCTCTCGTCGGACTCGATCGGCGTTCTTCTCACGTCGAGCGCGTCGACCCAGGAGACGAGCACCGTGCTCGAGCACGGGATCTTCGTGTCGCTCGTGCTCGCGGACGGGCAGCCCGAGATCGGGGCGTACGACTGGCTCGAGATCGGCGACTGGCGGACCTACGCGGGCGTCATCGCCGACCAGTCCGGTGCGGTCGCGGAGCTCGACGGCCGCCTCGAGGGTTACGCGGTGGCGCCCGGCGGACACCGCCAGATCCTCATTGCCTCCGATCGCGGGCTCGAATGGTTCGACGCCCCCGCTCGGCCCGCTGTCCGGGTCTCCCTCCAGGCCGACGCCTCGGGTCAGCTCACCGGGTCCGTCGTGGGCGCGACGGCCGGCCTGGTCCAGCTCTTCCGCGAGTCACAGAACGCTCAGCGCGTGGCTGTCGCCACGGTGCCGCTGGCCGCCGATGGAACTTTCGCCGCGCACGACGCCGCTCAGACCTCCCCCACGCTCTATCGGGCGGTCTACGTCGACGTGGCCACTGGTATCCCCTATGCGGCGCTCGTGCGCGCGCCGACGGGTTAGACCTTCGGGCGCAGCCGGTTCGCCGCGGCCGCCGAGCGAGGCGTTGTTATCGTCCCGGCGATGCGGAACGACCGACTCCTCGCGGGCCTCGCGACGCTGCTGGGCATCGCGCTCGTCGTCGTCGGCGTCATCTACCTCGCTCTCAACGAGCACGACATTCCCTCCTTCTTCCCGGGGCACGTCTCACACCCGGCGAGCCACCATCATGTGAAGCACGGGATCGCCGCGATCCTCCTCGGGCTCGCCTGCTTCGCCTTCGCGTGGTTCAGAACCGGGCCGCGCGAGGCCCGCGCGGTGCCGCCGAGCTAAGTGGTTCTCGCCGCCGGCGGACACCTGATCACCTACTTCCAGGCGATCGTCATCGGTCTCCTGCAGGGCGTGACCGAGCTCTTCCCGATCTCGAGCCTCGGCCACGCCGTGATCCTCCCGAAGCTTTTCGGCTGGGATCTCAACCAGGACAAGCCGTACTTTCTGGCCTTCCTCGTCGCGACGCATCTCGCCACGGCGATCGTCCTCTTCCTCTTCTTCCTCCCCGAGTGGCTGCGGATCCTCCGAGGGCTCGGCCGCAGCATTCGCGATCGCCAGATCGCGCCCGGCGACCCCGATGCGCGCCTTGCCTGGCTGCTCGTGGTCGGCACGATCCCGGCGGGCCTGATCGGACTTCTCTTCGAGCACAAGCTGCGGTCGCTCTTCGCGAGCCCGACCGCGGCCGCAGCCTTCCTCTTCGTCAACGGGCTGCTCCTCTTCGCGGCGGAGTTCCTGCGCCGCCGCGCCCCGGGCGCGGATGAGAGGGCCCGCGACCTCGAGCGCCAGGCGGAGACGAAGACCTCGGCCGAGGCGGAGAAACGGCTGGCGACCGTCGGCTTCCGCGAGGCCGTCGGGGTGGGCACGGCTCAGGCCGCCGCGCTTTTCCCGGGCATCAGCCGCTCCGGAGTCACGATCGGAGGAGGGCTCTTCGTCGGCCTGACACACGAGGACGCCGCGCGCTACGCGTTTCTCCTCGCCACGCCCATCATCGGCGCTGCCGCCCTCCTCAAGCTCCCCGACCTGTTCGGCCACAACGGCGACGGCGTACGCGGCCAGGCCCTCGTCGGAGCTCTCTGCGCGGGCGTCGCCGCCTGGTTTGCCGTCAGGTTCCTGATGCGCTACTTCGAGACGAACAAGCTGACGCCGTTTGCGGTGTACTGCGTCGTCGTGGGTCTCGTCGCACTGCTCGTCTTCGTGTTCTAGAGTGGCTTCCACAGGCTTGTCCACATGTTGTGAGAATGACTGTGGAAATGTTGAAAAATGAAATTTCCGCAAATTGCGGCCAAGGCTTTTTCCAACCCCTTGACCCGCTTGCGGAAGTCGGTAGATTCCCACTTGCGCCGAGCACGGAGCGCAAGTAGGTCGAAACCGAGTCCGAAGGCAGTACCCGGAAGGGAAAGGTCAGCGGAAACGGTGGACGAAAGCGAAACCGGCTCGGCGAATTTTTTTGGTCCAACGCGGAGCGTTCGTCCGCGAAGCGGACCAGTGGAAGGGATCTGGGGAAACCGGAAGGTTGCCCCAGATCGGAGCAGAGACCCGATCACGGCACGTTAGGATCGGCGGCAATGCACCTCCGACTTCCCAGCATCGATCCGGGCGTGCGAGCTTTCCTCTGGGCGCTCGTCCTGGCGCTCTACGTCTGGGGCTTCATGCTCGCAGTCGGCGTCGCGCAGGGCACATCGCTCGTCTTCGGACTGCTCTCGCTCGGCGGCTTCTTTCTCCTCGTCCGCCTCTTCGGCGGCGACCAGCGTCCCTAGACCGGGCCGCCCGCCCGCTCTCCTGCGCGTCCGGCGAGGGCGTCGACGAGGCGGCGCGCGAGCTCGGGGCCGAGCGCCTGCTCTAGACGGCGCGCTGCGGGAGCTCGCTCGCCGTCGGAGGGGCCGATGCAGCTGTGCTCGAGCAGGAGCTCGGAGCCTCTCTCGTGCGGAGTCAGCGGCGGCTGCGGCATGACCCAGGTATCGGCACGAGCGGCTCCCGCGCCGATCCCTGGGCCAGGGGTTGATCTAACGCGGTCCGCGGACCGTCTCGCGATCGGCGGGCACGTCCGCCGGAATCACGGTGTCGCGGTCGGCAGTCAGAGGCTCGTCTGCAGCGCTCGTCTCCGCGGTCGGAGCGCGTCTCCGGCCGCGAAGAAGTCCTCTTCTTCCCCGTCCGGTCGGCACCGGCTCACGGCTCACAGGCCCGGCCGTGTCGAACGCAAAGCCGAACACGAGCCCGCTGCCGAAGGCAAGCACCGGGATGTAGTAGAGAAGGTCTTGCACGAGCCCGCTTATGTGAATGTCGCTGCTCCAGGACTGCACGTGGTCGTGGAACCAGCCGCCACCGGGCTCCCCGGCGAGGACGACCCAGAGCGATGCGATCGCCACGGGGACGAATGCGGTGAGCAGGACGGCGACCGAGAGTCGTGGCCTCCCCCACTTCGTCCATCCGCCGACCACCTGCGACATCGCCATGAGGAGGCCTGCGCCCGCGACGAGGCCCACCCGGGCCCAGTAGCCGCCCGTGTGGCCGTTGTCGATTTGCGTAGCGATCCAGATCACCAAGCCCGCCGCCGCCGCGAAGAGCAGTGTCGTCGTCGCCCGTGTGAGTCCATACATTCCGATCACCTCGTTCGGTCGATACGCAGGGGTGGTACCCATTTGACCGAAGAAAGAATCCGGGCCCGGCGCGGCGTCGGCGAGGGCCGTCGGAAGAGCCTCAGAGGCTCAGCCGGCGTGAGTCGAACGAGCTGGAGTAGAGCTCGGCTCTGAAAGCGTCGAGGGTGTGCTCGACGTCCTCCGTGAAGACGTGCTCGACGACGCCGACCGCCGCGTCGTTGTGAAACGGAACGTCGACGTGCGCCTGCGAGACGAGGTTCACCGAAGTTCGCTGACAGGCCGGACAGCGAACAGCCACCCCGAGCGAGCCGTCCCCCGGCGCGAGGAGGAAGAAGGACGACGGAAAGACGGGTCGCGGACGCTCTTCCGGGTAACAGAAGAAGCTCCACGGCCACTCCCCCGCCTGGATGCGCCGGGCGGCCAGATCGGAGAGCTCGACCGCGCACGGATCGAGCCGGGCGGTCATGACGTTGTAGAAGCTACCGCCTTGAAGCCCGAGCGGAGCCCAGTCGAGATCGTCGTGCGTGACCAGACCGTCGTGCTCCTCCCCGCAGGCGCAGGCGAACAGGACGCGGAAGAGCGCCGGGTGTGCGGCGCCGGGGAGCCGCTCGAGCTCGCGGAAGGCCGATAGCGCGACGCGCGTCTCTCCCCGTGCGGGACACGGGAACGTGAACCGTCCCGTCAGCGCGTCATACATCAGTGCGTTTGTAGTCGGCAGGGCGGACGTCAAACCCGACCCCCGACCGGGCAGGCCGCACGGTGGGCGTCAGTACTCGAGAAGGGCGTGGAGGTCGTAGTTCGAGAGGCGCTTCCGCCCCTCGAGGAATGTCAACTCGATGATGAAGCAGCAGCCGACCACCTCACCGCCCAGGCGCTCCACGAGTTGCCCGGCGATCGCCTCGACCGTCCCACCCGTTGCGAGCACGTCGTCGTGGACGAGCACCCGTGCCCCCCTCGGGATCATCTCCGGGTGCAGCTCGAGCGTGTTCTGGCCGTACTCGAGAGCGTAGGTCGCGCTGATCGTCTCGGGCGGCAGCTTTCCGGGGCGCCGCGCGGGCACGAAGCCGCAGCCGATCTCCTTTGCGATCGCGGCACCGAGGATGAAGCCGCGAGCCTCAGCGCCGAGCACGAGGTCGGGCTTCTTCTCTCGCCCCCACTCCGCGAGCTTCTCGACGGCGTAGGCGAGCGCCTCCGGATCGGCCAGCAGCGGTGTGACGTCCTTGAAGCCGACGCCGGGCTGCGGCCAGTCGGGTACCTCCCGGACTTTCTCGGCGAGATTCACCGGGCTCATGTTGACGCAAGCCGACGGAGCGCGCGCATGAAGAGGAGCTGCGAGAGGCTCCCTGCAACTTCCGCGAGGGACTCGAGATCCTCGAGCCCGGCGCGCCGCCGCTCGGGATTCCGCGCTCTCAGTGCCGGGCCGACCACCTGGTCGAGGAGCCCCGCCTCGCGGTCGGCGGCTGTCCGGAACCCTCGGAGATGGCGAGGTGCGATGCCGAACCTCGCCAGACGGCCACAGGCGAGCGCGACGTCCGCATCGAGCTCGGAGTAACGCTTCTGCCCGCTCTCGACCAGCGGCGACAGGAGCCCGTACTCCTCCAGCTCGCGGGCGAGGCTCCCGTCGATCGCAGCGCGGTCGCACAGTGCTGCCAGATCGAGCTCGCGCTCCTCCTCGGCCGCGAGCGCCGACGATCGGCGGCGCTTCCGGTCACGAGCCGCCGGCGAGGACAGCTCCTGCCTGATCACCCGCAGGGGGAGGAATTCGTCCCGCTGAAGCCGGAGGATCGTCTCGAGCCGCTCGACGTCCTCCTCGCTGAAGAGCCGGTAGCCGCCCTCGGTGCGGCGCGGCGTCAGGAGACCCTGGTCCTCGAGATAGCGGATCTTCGAGATCGAGATGTCCGGGAACTCCTCCTTGAGCATCCCGCACACCGACCCGATCGTGAGCAACCGGGCCTTCGACACCGCGGCCATCAGCGGCTCAGGAAGGTCAGCCGGTACTTCCCGATCTGCAGCTCGTCGCCGTCCTCGAGCAGCGCCGACTCGACACGCTTCCGATTCACGAACGTCCCGTTGAGGCTTCCCTGGTCGGCGATGAAGAAGCCGCCCTCCCGTTCCGTCAACACCGCATGCCGTCGGGAGACCGTCACATCGTCGAGGAAGATGCCGCAGTCCGGCGACCGTCCGATCGTCGTCTCGCCCTCGGGATGGAACGTCTCTCCCGCCCTGCCGCCGCCCGAGCGGACGACGAGCGCGGGGCCGCTGATCCCCAGGTCCTCGAGGACCTCGGCCGGAGCGTCCTCGCGTTCCTCGGCTGTGAAGGTCTGCGTCGCCTCGGCGGCCGACTCCTCCTTCACGAGCAGCGCGCCGCAACGGGCGCAGTAATTGGCCGCTTCGGGGTTCTGGAAGCCGCACTCCTGGCAGTAGACGTGCGCCATGCTACGAGGGCGGCGCGGCCTTCGAGGTCAGGATCTCCGTCAGCTGGTCGACGTCGACCTGGTCGAGGACGCTCTTCCCGCCCGTCTTCTGCAGCCGGGCGACGAGCTCGGCGCGCAGGATGTCGATCTTGCCGTGCAGCAGGCGCCGCTGGTAGGACACCTCGTTCTCCTGGCGCGTCAGGTCGTCGATGAGCCGCTTGAGGTCGTCATCTGACAGGGATGCGAGATCGGGGAGTGGTTCCAACGGGCCGCCTTTCGGGTCGTTGAGTTGCGCTCAGTAAAGCAGCGGCGGCGCGAAGGGTCAACCTGAGCTTGAGAGTTGGTGGCGGATAACCGGTCTCAGCCGACCACCGCCGAAGCGGTCTCGGCCTGCATGATCTGCTCGACCAGGCTGCGGTATTCGGCCTCGAGCGCGTTCGACTCCGCCTCGGTTCTGCCCTCTGCGTAGATGTGGACGAGCGGCTCGTCCGGATCCGGGAGGATCTGCGCCCAGCCTCGCACGTCGAAGACCTTGATCCCGTCCATCAGGTCGAGCTCGCGGTCCCGTAGCCGTTCGGTCAGGATGCGCATGACGGCGCCCTTCAGCGACCAGGGACACTGGAGCTGGCGGTGCACGACGGTCGGCGCCGGCAGCTCCGCCACGAGCTCGGAGAGAGGCCGTCGGACGGGCGCGAGGAGCTCGAGCAGCTTGCAGAGGCTCGCGACCGCGTCGTAGGCCGGCACGAACTCCGGGAACACGTAGCCGCCCCCGACAGCGCCCGCGAAGATCACCCCGTCCTCCGCCGCGGCCTTCGTCAGGTCGGCGAGCGAGGCTGGAGTTCGGACGACCTCGAGCCCGCTGCCCTCGAGCAGCCGGTCGACCTGGCTCGTGACGGTGATCGGGAAGGCGAGCTTGCCCCGTCGGCCGTTGGTTCCGAGCAGGCGGAGAAACAGCAACAGGCTCTGCTCGACGGGCACTTCGCGGCCGCGCTCATCGACGAGATAGAGGCGCTCGGCAGCGCGGTCGAGGACGACGCCGAGGTCGGCGCGGACAGCGGGCACCAGCTGCTTGACCTGGCCGATCGCCTCCCGGAGCAGCTCGGGCCCGGTGTCGGTGCGATCGGTCGTGAAGCCGTGTGCGGACACGGCTTCGACGCCGAGTGCGCCGATCACGAGCGGCAGCACGAACGAGGCCGCCGAGAATCCGTAGTCCACCACGAGCCTGAACCCGCGGGCCTTGATCGCGCCCGCGTCGATGCCTGCGAGCAGGTCTTGCGCGTAGGACTCGCGGACGCGCGCGGGGTAGCTGATGCTGCCGATGTCCCCGAAGCCCACGCGCCGCAGCTCACCGCGTGTGAAGTTCTTCTCGATCTCCTTCTGAAGGCTGGGCGAGAGCGGGATGCCGGGCTGTTCGAAGAAATGAATCCGTACGAGCTCCGGATCGGCCTGGCTCGTCCCGACGTGGAAGCCCGCCTCGTACCCCTCCGTCTTCAGCAGGTGACGGGCGACCGCCGCAGGGAGCACACGCAGGTCGGCGACGTCGACCCCTGCGGCCGTGAGCCCGGAGATCATCGCCCGCTTGATCATCCGGCACGCGGGAGCCGCCTCCCGGCTTGCCGCAACACGCGCGCCGCGCTTCAGCGCCGTTCCGAGCGCCGCCGACATCCGCACCGCGACCTCGGGCGTGAGATCGACGTTGACGAGACCGGAGACTCCGTCGCGGCCGAACAGCCGGCTCGATGCGCGCGACTCCCAGATCAGGCTCTCCTGGATATGCGAGCCCGACTCGACCTCCTTGTACGGATAGATCCGGACGCCGGGCATCACGACCGCCTCGGACCCGATCATCACCTCGTCGCCGATCGCAACACCCTCGTGGATCCGGACGTGGGCGCGGATGTCGCAGGAGCGCCCGACAACGGCTCCTTCGATCAGGGAGCTGCGCCCGATGTGAGTCGAGGCGTCGATGACCGAGCGCGTCGTCCGAGTCCTCTCGCGGAGCGTGACGCTGTTCGAGAGCACCGAGTACTCGCCCACCGTCGCGCCGGCCGCGATCCGGCAGTAGTTGCCGATGAACGCAGGGCCCTCGATCTGCTCGAGGTCGCCGACCTCTACTCCCTCGCCGAGCCACACGTTGCCGCGGATCCGGATGCCCGGGACGTCGATGTGCACCTTCTCGTCGAGGGCATCGAAGTTCGCCTGCCTAAACTGGTCGATGTTGCCGATGTCCTGCCAGTAGCCGTCCATGACATAGCCGTAAAGCGGCCGGCCCATGTCGAGCAGGTAAGGGAAGAGCTCCTTGGAGAAGTCGAAGGGCCGGTCGCCCGGGACGTGCTTCAGCACTTCGGGCTCGAGCACGTAGATGCCGGTGTTGATCGTGTCGGAGAAGACCTGCCCCCACGACGGCTTCTCGAGGAAACGCTCGATCCGCCCGTCCTCGTCGGTTACCACGATCCCGAACTCGAGCGGGTTCTCGACGGACTTGAGCCCGATCGTCACCGCCGCCCCGCGCTCCTTGTGGAAGTCGACGAGCGCCCCGATGTCGACATCGCACAGCGCGTCGCCGGAGATGACGAGGAAGGTCTCGTCGAGCTGTTTCGCCGCCAGGCGGACCGAGCCGGCGGTCCCGAGCGGCGACTCCTCCACGGAATAGCCGATCTCCATCCCGAGGCTCTCGCCGTCGCCGAAGTAGCCGCGGATCGCCTGCGGCAGGAACGCGACCGTGACGACCACCTCTGTCAGGCCGTGTGTACGCAGGAGCTCGAGGATGTGCTCCATGCACGGCTTGCCGACGATCGAGACCATCGGCTTCGGCTGATTGGACGTGAGCGGGCGCAGGCGTGTGCCTTCGCCTCCCGCCATGACGACGGCCTTCATCGGCGCACCTGCCGCCAGGCGCCGGCCGTGTACGCCGTCGCAGCGAGCAGCGAGAGCCCGAGGCCGGTCCAAAAGACCCAATACGGCCAGTGCGTGGCCCGGTGGGTCACGAGCAGAAAGCCGGTGCCTGCGTAGAGGAGCCACGTGGCCGCCTTGCCGATTGCGTTCACCTTCAGCTCGTAGCCTTGCGGCGCGATCAGCTTGTAGCCGGCCATCAGGAAGAGGTCGCGGGCCAGGATCACGACAAGTCCGGCCCACGGCATGTGGTCGGCGACGAACAGCAAGATCACGGCGGCGTCGATCATCAACCGGTCTGCGAGCGGGTCGAAGATCCGGCCGAAATCGGACTCGACCTGCCACCGGCGCGCCAGGTAGCCGTCCACCTGGTCGGTGACACCCGCGATCGCGAACACGATGCCGGCCTTCCAGCTGTGCCCGCCCTCGGCCGTGAGCATCAGCACCACGAAGAGCGGGATGAGCGCCAGCCGCCCTAGGGTGAGCGCGTTCGGAAGCTGCTGGAGCGGGACTGGAACGGCACGCGTCGCCATGCTGTGGAAAGGATACGTCCGTGGCCGAGACCCTCACCCTCCCCGGTTTCGTCGACGCTCACTGCCACGCCTTTCAGCGTGCGCTCCGCGGAAGGTCGGGCGGCACCGATTTCTGGGGCTGGCGCGACCTCATGCTCGAAGAGGCGTCAAGGCAGACGCCGGAGTTCGTCCGCCACGAGTACGCCGAGGTCTATCGCGAGCTTCGCGCAGCGGGGTTCACCGCGGTCGGGGAGTTCCACTACCTCGGTCTCCCGGAGGCCTTTGCTGCCGCCGAGGCCGCCGCGGAGGCTCAGATCCGGATCGTCGTCCTCCTGGCCGCGTACGCGCGTGGAGGGCTTCCGCGCTTTCGGCAGGGCTCCGTCGCGGAGTATCTGCGCCAGGTCGAGGATCTGCGGGCGAAGGATGTCGCCGTCGGGCTCGCCCCCCACTCCGTGCGGGCGTGCCCGGCGGACTGGCTGGAGGAGATCGGGCGCTACGCGGCGGCGGAGCGCCTCCCGCTTCACGTGCACGCTGACGAGCAGCCCCGTGAGATCGAGGAGTGCATCGCCGAGCACGGCGTTCGGCCGATCGAGCTGCTCGACCGCACCGGCTGTCTCAGCGAGCGAGCCACGATCGTGCACGCGACCCATGCCGACGGGCCCGAGCTCGACCTCGTCGCGCGGTCCGGCGCTCGGATCTGCGCGTGCCCGACGACCGAGGCCAACCTCGGCGACGGCTTCCTCCCCGTCGAGCGTGTGCTCGTTCGTGGGGTCGGGATTTGCATCGGTACCGACTCGAACATCCGCATCGACCCGCTCGAGGAGCTCCGCGAGCTCGAGGGAATCGCGCGCCGACAGTCGGGGCGGCGGGGTGTGCTTCCGGCCGAGACGCTGCTTGCGATCGGGGGAGCCCACGGCGGCGCCGCGCTCGGGATCGACGAGTGGGACGACATTACGGTGGACCTCGGCCATCCATCCCTGCGTGGAGTCGACGACGTCCGTGAAGGGCTGGTCGCCGGCTCCGGGGCGGACGTCTTCGTCTAGCGGAGCCGGGCCGTCCAGTACGCCGTGCGCGTGATGTATGCGCGCTCGGCGCGCTTTCCATACAGGCCGTAGGCGCCGTCGTAGCTCTCGTAGCGGCCACCGTGCCCCGCAGGCTCGATCTGGGTGCCTTCGCCCCACTCGTTGTAGCTCGTCACTGTGACGAGATTCGCGTCTGCTCGAATCGCCGCCTCCCACATCGAGTCGTACGTCTCTCCGTCGAGGCGAGGCTTCTC
>DASUXI010000301.1:0-2200 GCA_036377995.1 Gaiellaceae bacterium | reverse complement strand
AAGGTCGACGAGCTCGCCGAGCGCAGGATCAAGCAGCGCGACGAGGAGCTGACCGTGCGCGAGATCGCCCTCAACAAGGCCGAGCAGGCGATGCTGGCGTCGCGAAACCGCAGCGAGGGCAAGGAGAAAGCCCTCACCGAGCGCGAGCACGTCCTGGCTTCGCGCTCCAAGGAGCTCGAGGAGCGGGAGGCGGCCCACAACCTCCGCGAGGCCCAGCTCGAGGCGGAGTTCGAGGTGCGCGAGCAGCGGCTCGAGCAGCGCGAACAGGTCGCAGCCGAGCTCGAGGCTGCCCTTTTGAGCCGTGAGAGCGACCTCTCCTCTTACGTCGCCCAGCTGCAGGAGAACTTCGACCGCCGCGAGTCGGAGTGGTGGTCACAGCGCCTTGGCAACGATGCCGGCGCCTCCCCCGCCGCCTAGAGCAGTCTCGGCCCGGCGTCGCCCTCGACCCGGCAACGCGTCACAATCCGGCTGATGGCCTCGACCCTCAGCGATCGCGAGCTCGTCGCGCGGTGCCGTGCCGGTGACGAGCGGGCCTGGTCCGAGCTGGTCGAGCGCTTCTCGCGGTACGTGTACGCGATCTCCGTGCAGGCCTTCCGGCTGCCCGATGCGGATGCCGAGGATGTGTTCCAGGAGGTGTTCGCGCGCGCGTACGAGCACCTCGACCGGCTTCGTGACGACGCGGCCGTGCGGCCGTGGCTCGGTCAGCTCACACGCCGGCTCTGCATCGACCGCCTTCGTGCCTCGACCCGCGAGCGTCCCGCCGGCGAGGAAGATCTCGACGCCGTCGATCCCAAGGACACGCTCGCGATGCTCGACGACGCCCTGACGGTGCACGAAGCCCTGGCGGCGACCCCGGAGCACTGCCGGGAGATCCTCGACCGGTTCTTTGCCCGAGACGAGAGCTATCGCACGATCGGGGACGCCCTCGAGCTTCCCCCGGGAACGATCGCAAGCCGGATCTCGCGGTGCCTCGGACGGCTTCGTGAGTTCCTCGATGGAAGAACCGACCCCGGTTCAGCGTCTAGTTCGCGATGAGCACATTCGACGAAGAACGACTCGCGCGCCTGATCCGCGCACTGCCGCCGGCCCCCGAGGGCTGGGTGCGGGCGGCACAAGAGCTCCCGGCCGTCAGGGCGGAGCTCGACGAGGTCGTCGCCCGCGCCGAGGCGGATGCCGCATTCCGCACCAGGCTCGTGGCAGACCTCGAGGCGGCGCTCGAGGCCGAGGGCTACGAACGGAGCCCGCGCGTCGTCGAAGAGCTGCGGATCAGGTTGCTGGACAACCGGGCGAAGTAGCAGCACCGAGCAGGAGGGGAGAGAATCCCCGGCGTGACCCTGCTCGAGCTTCGCCTGAGCGAGTTCCTCGACGAGGTGTCGGGCACGGCGCCGACCCCGGCCGGAGGCTCACTCGCCGCGCTCGTGACCGCTGCGGCGGCCGGCCTGCTCGCGAAGGTCGCCCGGGTCTCGAAGTCGGAGTGGAGCGAAGCTGCGGGGATCGCGGCCCAGGCGGAATCGCTGCGCGACCGGGCCGCTCCGCTGGCGCAGCTCGACGCCGAGGAGTACACGGCCGCACTTCGCTCGGTCGCCGATGCCGGCGAGCAGCCAGGCGAGCGCCGCGACTTCGCCGTCGGCAAGGCGTACGCACGTGCCGCCGAGCCGCCGCTGCGAATCGTCGAGGCAGCGACGGACGTGGCCGAGCTGGCTGTGATCGTGGCCGAGAAGGGCAATCCGAACCTCCGGGCGGACGCGGTCGCGGCGGGGATCCTCGCCGCGGCGGCGGCCTCGGCGGCCGCCGAGCTCGTGGCCGTGAACCTCACCGCCATCGACGGCGACGCGAGGGTCGTCCGCGCACGGACGATGGCGGGCTTCGCCGCCCGTGCCGCTGAAGAGGCGGCGGCGGGCGGTCGAGAGCCCTGGGAGTAGATCAGACGGTGCGAATCGCAGCCGGCCGCGCGCCCACCCTGCGCACGGCCTCCGCCAAGTGGCGGAAAGCCTGGAGCCGCGGCCTCGCGAGTGCCGGCCGGGAGGTGTCGCCCTCACGGGCGACGGAGGCCAGACGTTCTCGCGTTGCCTCGCGGAGCAGGTCCGCGTGGCGGGCACGGGCAAGCTCTTGTGAAGACTGCGGAAACACTCCGATCACTGGACGGCGTCCCGCCACGGATTCTTCCCCACTGGTACACAGCGCCCCGGCCTCGTACGCT
>DASUXI010000300.1:0-3756 GCA_036377995.1 Gaiellaceae bacterium | reverse complement strand
AGCGCGCGATCCGCGAGGTCAACTCCTCGATCTATGTCTTCGCCGCGGACCGGCTCTGGCCCGCGCTCGACCGCATCGAGCCCGCCAACGCCCAGGGGGAGCTGTACCTGACGGATGCCGTGCGCCTCCTGGTCGAGGCGGGTGAGAATGTCGGCGTGTTCAAGGCGCCTGATGCCGACGAGGTCGAGGGTGTGAACACGCGAGCCGAGCTCGCGGAGGCCGCGGCATTCCTCCGCGCGCGCGTCAATCATGAGCACATGCTGGCCGGAGTGACCATCGTCGATCCCGACACGACCTGGATCGAGCCCGACGTCGAGCTCGAGCCAGACTCGACGATCCATCCGTTCACCGTCCTGCGCGGCCGTACGCGGGTCGCCGCGGGGGCGCACGTCGGGCCCCACGTCGTCGCCGTCGACGCCGAGGTCGGGCCGGGCGCGCTGGTCGGGCCCTTCTGCTACCTGCGGCCCGGCACGAAGCTCGGTGCGGGGACGAAAGCGGGCACGTTCGTCGAGATCAAGGGCTCGGAGGTGGGGAGCGGGGCGAAGATCCCGCACCTCTCCTACATCGGAGATGCCGACATCGGGGAGGGCGCCAACATCGCCGCCGGGAACATCACCGCCAACTACCCGCACGAGCCGGGACTGCCCAAGGCGCGGACGAAGATCGGCCGCAACGTCAGGACCGGCATCCACAATGGGTTCCAGGCGCCGGTGGAGGTCGGGGACGATGCTTGGATTGCAGGCGGCTCGTACATCACGGAAGATGTACCCCCGCAATCGCTGGCCGGGTTCCCGCCGAAGCAGATCACGAAAGAGGGCTATCTCCGTGGAAAGCGCAACGACTGAGCTGACTCGCCTGCCCGGGCTCGAGGTCGCCGAGACCAAGCCCGAGCTCAAGCCGGAGCACTGGATCGAACGCGGGCCGTCGAAGCGGCTGATGCTCTTCTCCGGCCGCTCGCATCCGGAGCTCGCGCAGAAGATCGCGGAGAAGCTGGGCATCGAGGTGGGCGACGTCTCGCTGCGGACGTTCGCCAGCGGCGAGACCTACTGCCGCTACGAGGAGTCGATCCGCGGCTCGGACCTCTTCATCGTGCAGACGTCCTCGCCCCCGGTCGACAAGCACCTGATGGAGCTGCTGATCATGATCGACGCGGCCAAGCTCGCGTCTGCAAAACGGATCACCGCAGTCGTGCCGCTCTATCCGTACTCCCGCCAGGACAAGAAGTCCCGCCCGCGTGAGCCGATCACGGCGAAGCTCGTCGCGGAGATGATCCAGTCTGCGGGCGCCGATCGCGTGCTGACCATGGACTTGCACGCCGGGCAGGTACAAGGCTTTTTCGAGGTGCCGGTCGACCATATGACGGCGCTCCCGATGCTGGCCCAGTACGTCCGCGACCTCGGCCTCGCGGAGGAGCTCGTCGCGGTCGCACCGGACACCGGCCGCACGCGTCTCGCGAGCAAGTTCGCCGAGATGATCGGCGGCGACCTCGCCGTGCTGCAAAAGGACCGGCCGGCGCACAACGTGGCGCGGGTGACCAACGTGATCGGCGACATCGAGGGCAAGTGCGCGGTCATGACCGACGACATGGTCGACACGGCGGGCACACTCGTCGCCGGGGCGGAGTTCCTGAAGGAGCGGGGGGCGAAGAAGGTCTTCGCCTGCGCGACCCACGGGATCTTCTCGCCGCCCGCGATCGAGCGGATCGAGGCGAGCGCGCTCGACAGCGTCATCGTGACGGACACCATGCCGATCGATCCACTCACGAAACCCGAGCGCGTCACTGTCCTGACGGTGGCGGACATCCTCGCCGAGACGATCCACAACGTCTTCGCCGACGACTCGGTCTCGGCCATCTTCGGCGACATGAACGCATTGTTCTGAAGTCCCCTGCCAGGCTTCAGCCTGGCTCGGGCGCTCGATCCGGGGATTACCGGGCGGCCAGGGCGGTTAGGACTTCTCCGTGCGCCGACTGCCCGGAGTCAGCCTTCTCACCGTCGTCTACGTCGGCGTCGGTGTCGCAATTGCCGCCAGCCATCACTACTTTCACAACATCCACGGCTGGCGCGGCGTGCTCTCTGCGATCTTCGCGATCTTCCTGTGGCCGCTGATCCTGCTCGGGATCGACCTCCACATCAAGAAGTAGCGTCGTAGGTACCATTCGCCGCCGATATGGCGGGTGAACGGGTGAAATTGGAAGTGCAGGAGCGCGAGCGCCGCGGCTCGGCCGACGCGCGCCGGCTGCGCAAGGCCGGCCTCATCCCCGGCGTCCTCTACGGGAGCGGCAAGGCTTCCCACGCAATCTCGGTTCGCGAGCGGGACCTCCGGCGGGTGCTTACCGGCCAGGGCGGGCTGCACGCGATCCTCGACGTCGTGCTCGCGGGCCAGAAGACGACGCACGCGTCGATCCTCAAGGACTACCAGCAGGACCCGATTCGCGGTCACATCTCGCACGTGGACCTCCAGGAAGTCCGGCTCGACAAGCCGATTCAGGCGAGCGTCAACGTGCTGCTGGTCGGTGAGCCCGCGGGCGTCAAGGAAGGTGGCGTCCTCTCCCAGGTCCAGCGCGAGATCAACGTCGAGGCGCTCCCGATGGAAATCCCGGAGCACATCGACCTCGACGTCACCGGGATGGCGATCGGTGACACGCTCCGTCTCGCGGATCTCGCCCCACTCGACGGCGTGACGTACCTCGACGACGCTGAGGAAACCGTCCTCGCGACCGTCACGATGCCCACCCGCGAGGTCGAGCCCGAGCCCGAGGAGGGCGAAGAGGGCGAGCTCGCCGAGGGCGAGGAGGCTCCCGAGGGAGTCGAGGGCGAAGCACCCGCCGCCGAGGAAGGATCGGCGGAGGGCGAGCCCGACACCACAGAGGGCTAGATGCGGCTTCCGTGGCGTCGAGGCGATCGAGCCTCGTCGCTCGATCTCCTCGTCGTCGGTCTCGGCAATCCCGGACGGGAATACGCCGGGCACCGTCACAACGTCGGCTGGAAGGTCGTGGAGGAGCTCGCCCGGCGGCACGACGCCTCCTGGAAGGCGAAGTTCCACGGCCGCCTTGCCGAGATCCGGCTTGACGGCCATCGGGTCGGCCTGCTCAAGCCCGAGACGTTCATGAACGATTCCGGCCGGTCGGTGAGAGACGCTGCGCGGTTCTACAAGCTCGAGCCCGACGCGATCCTGGTCGTCCACGACGAGATCGACCTCGAGCACGGTCGTCTGCAGGCCCGCATCGGCGGCGGCCTAGCGGGCCACAACGGCCTCCGCTCGGTCGCGGCGCACCTCAAGACGCCGGACTTCCTGCGCCTTCGTGTCGGGGTCGGCCGCCCCGGCCGCGGCGATCCCCGTCGGCCGGCGGACTTCGTCCTCTCGAACTTCACGCCCGAGGACGACGCCGAGACTCTCGTCGCGAGGGCCGCTGACGTCGTCGAGACCCTCGACGCCGAAGGTCTCGAGCGAGCGCAGGCCCGGTACAACTGAGATGGGCCCGCCGATCCTGCATCCCTTCGTTGCAGAGCTCCGAAGAAGCGAGCGGCTCCGGGCGTACGCCGAGGCCTTTCCAGCTGCCGCGCGCGTCTCCGAGGCCGCGCTGCCGCTCGTCCTCGCTGCGCTTCACGACGAGCTCGCGCGGTCACTCGTCCTCCTCGCGCCCGAGGACCAGGACGCGCGCGACGCCGCAGAGGCAGCCGCGTGGTTTCTCGGTGAGGACCGTGTCGCGATGTTTCCGAGCCGCGGGGTTCGCTGGGGCTCCGGCCTCGAGCC
>DASUXI010000299.1:0-3488 GCA_036377995.1 Gaiellaceae bacterium | reverse complement strand
CAGCACGAACACCCGCTCAGCGATCTTGTACGAGCCTCGTACGACGAGCAGCCAGATGAGGACGGCCGCAATCGGCACCGAGACCTGGAACGGGACTCCGGCCAGGTTGAGCGCGGCACCGATTCCGACGAACTCGCTGATGCAGATGCCCAGATTCGCGAGCAAAACGGAGACGGTGGAGAGCATGGCCCAGCGCACCCCGTACTGCTCGCGAATCAACTCGGCCAACCCCTTCCCGGTCACGGCACCCATCCGAGCGGCCATCTCCTGGACGACGATCAGCGAGACGGTGATCACGACCATCATCCAGAGCAGGTCGTAGCCGTACTTCGCTCCTACCGAAGCGTAGGTGGCGATCCCACCGGCGTCGTTGCCGGCGTTCGCCGCGATCAGACCGGGCCCGACAACGGCCAGAAGCGTGAGCAGGCGTGTTGCGAGGCGGCTACGTGAGCGGAGCCGTGGACGTCCGGGGAGGACCCGGTCGCGGACAAGCGCGATGGCAGCGCGTACTCGCGCCGCCATCGAGATCCCTCATACACAACGTCAGTGCCACGACTGGGTGAGTGTATTGACGGCGGCTATTCGAGCGTTCAGCTACTGCCAGTGCTAGTCGTCTCCCAGGACGCCGAAGCGCCTCCGCCAACCTTTGGGCAGCACCAGTTCGAGCACATCGTCGACCGTGATCACGCCCAACAGGCGCTCCTCCTCGGCCACCACCGGCACGACTGTCAAGTCGTAGTCAGTCATCAGGCGCGCTACTTCCTCGAGATCAGCGTCTGGGCGCACGTGCTGCGGGACGCCTGCGATCTCGCCGATCTGAAGGCCGGCCTCGGCGCGCAGCAAATCGGCGAGCGCGATCGCGCCAGTCAGGCGCTTGCGCTCGTTCATCACGTAGACCCATGCGAGCGTCTCGGCCGAGGCGCGCGACACCCGGATCCGCTCGAGCACCTCCGCTTGTGTCGCCTGGGAATAGACGCAGACGAACTCGGGGCTCATCAACCCGCCGGCAGTCGCGGCGTCGTACCCCAGAAGGGCGCGGACGCGACGCCGCTGGACGGGCGGGAGCAGCTCGACGACCTTCTCGCGCCGCTGTTCTGGCAGCTCGACCACGAGATCAGCGGCATCGTCGGCCTCCATCCGCGCCAACACTTCAGCAACCTGCTCGTCTGTGCGCTCCTCGAGAAACTCGAGCTGGTGGTGCGACTCCAGCTCCTCGAACACATCGGCCTCCAGCTCGGGGTCGTCGCCGACTGCCTGAATGATCTCTTCGCCCTCGCCGTGCGAGGCAGCCTCGACCAGGTCCGCCAGCTGCGCCGGATGTAATCGCGCGAGCTTCGGATGCGGCACCCGCAACCGCACCGTCGGCACGTGCCCGGTGAACGGCTCGACCGAGGCCCAGTCGAGAAACTCGCTCGCTCGCACACTGTCCGCGAGCGCGCGCGGGACGAGTCGCCGTATGAGCCCCCGCAGGCCAATATCGACGCCGACCACCCGATACCAGCCATCCAGGCGCGCGATCTCGATCTCATTCGAACGCACCAGACGAGCACCGTCGACGTTGATCAGTTGCCGATCGAGCACATCTTTCTTCAACAGCACCTCGTGGGCTCGGCGGCGGAACGGCTGTAGATCGAGCCGCAGCTCGCGAAGTGTGACTCGACCGTGGTCGATCTCGTCTACCTCGGCCGCCGGCACGAACACTTGTCGCCCCGCAACAGTCGAGAGCAGGCCGGTCACGGGCGGATACTCATCGTCCCCCAGCCGCACGATCAAATCGTCCACCCTCCCCAGCCGCGACCCGGCGCGGTCGCGCAACTCACCGCCGGCAATCAGCGAAAGGTGCAAGACACGAGGCGGAGAAACGAGCGAGGTCTTCACACCCGCACGATAGGCCGTGTGCTACGCGTCTCGCAGACTCGGCTGCGCGAGGCCGCTCGTCCAAAAACATCAGTAGTTTCGACTAACTTGGTTCCGAAGGCCCGCTGATTCGCCGGCCGCCGCCAGGAGAGATGCTCTGAGGTTGATGGGGTTCTAGGCGATACCCCCGAGTCAGAGAGGTGACATATGTTCACCTATGTCGGGCTGTTCCGCGTCGCGCCGATCGCGCGGGAGCACCTCGAGAAGACCCCCGAGTACTTCGACAAGATCCACAAGATCGTCGAGGGCGAGGGCGGCACTGTCGAGCGGTTCCTCGCGGTGATGGGCCCGTGGGAGTACCTCGGCATCTTCGAGTATCCCGATCTCGAGACGGCATTCCGCGTTCTCGGCAAGATCGCGAAGCTCGAGTGGTTCGAGACCGAGACTTTCCCGGCCGAGGACGTCAAGCTCTTCTGGAAGGAACTCGTCTAGCGGCGACTCCCTCACCGGACGACGAGGCCGCCTGTCAGGGCGGCCTCCGTCTTTCGGTTGCGTGCCTACCTGATCGAGCGCACGCGGACCCGCTCGCCGGGACTGAGGCACGGGTCGTTCATCATCTTGTGGTCGTGGCGGACTGTTATCCGCCGGCCAGACGCGAGACGAAGGATGTTGGAGCAGTGCGAGACGCCGTTGCGATCGGGCGCGCAGTCGGTGTCGGTGAGCACGGTCGCCTTCGTCGGCCTCCTCGGCATCGTGCCCTTGGTCAGATAGACCAGCTCGAGCCCGCCGACGCCGTTGACGCATGTGCGCGCGCGGTTGAGGCAATCGCGAGTGCGTACGAACTGCGTGTCGGGAAGTGGACGTGCGGCTCCGGCGATGAAGACCGTCCTCGGGGACGTTCGAGGTTGAGCGGGAGCGATTGCGACGGCGACGAAGGCCGCTCCCGCGAGCAGGATGAGAAAGCCGGCGGTTGCGATCAAGAGACTGCGCATTCCGATCGGTTCAGGCGCGCTGCGCCAGGTCGGTGCGCGCCCGCCAGAGGGCAACCGCCGCCATCACCGTCATCAGCGAGTCACTCGCGATGCACCACTCGCAGACGGCATTGATCACGGTCAGCTGCACGATCACGAGGTACGCGGCGAAGATGAATCCCGAGACGGCCAGCGTCACTCCCGCCGCGCGCCCGTAGAGGTCGCCGCGGACGAGCGATGCGAGGATCGCGATCGCTCCGACCAGCCCGACAAGGGCGACCGGGATCCCGAAGATCTCCGAGTAGCTCGACTGCTGGACGGTCTCGCACCCACCGGTCGAGCAGACGATGGAGCCGCCCGAGTAGTGGGCCTGGAGGAGGTAGCCGGCGATCCCGACGACGGCGGCCGCGAGCGCGGCCATCACGAGGCGGAGTGCGCGGTCGCTCATCCCTGCAGCGCTCCGTCGAGGGCCGCCCGGAACTGCGTGACGTCGAGCGTGCTGAGCGCCAGTCGTTCGAGCTGTGCGCCTCGCCGGCCGAAGAAGAACGTCGGGGTGCCCGTGACGTTGTTCGCGTTCGCACTCCGCGCCCAGCTCTGGAGTGACCGGGTCACCGTGGCACCGTCACGCGCGGCGAAGACCCGGGTCGGGCTCGCTCCCGC
>DASUXI010000298.1:0-5017 GCA_036377995.1 Gaiellaceae bacterium | reverse complement strand
GGCGTCGTCCTCTACGAGCTTCTGACCGGAGTCGTCCCGTTCAGCGGGGACACGCCGGTGGAGATCGCGATGAAGCATCTCTCGCGCATTCCGGACGCACCGTCTTCGAAGCGCGCCGAGGTGCCGCGCGATCTCGACCTGATCGTCATGCGCGCGCTCGCCAAGGATCCATCCGAGCGCTACCACAGCGCCGACGAGATGGACGCCGACCTCAAGCGCGTCGCGAAGGGAGTTGCGGTCTCGCCCGCGACGGAGGAGGCCGCGACGGCGATCATCTCCCGCCCGCCGCCCTCGGTGACCGCGATCACCGAGGTGCCCGCGGGCGGACGGGAGCGCGAGCCGGTTCCCTACGCACCGCCGCCGGCCTACTACGACTACGACGAGCGCCGCCGCCGGGCTCTCTGGCCGTGGCTGGTCGCGCTCGTGTTCGTGCTCGGCGCCATCGTCGGCGGCTACTTCCTCTACGACCAGATCCAGCAGCAGCTGAGCGGGTCGAAGACGATCGCCGTCGAGAGCTACGTCGGCATCCGCGAGATCGACGCTGACCAGAAGATCCGCAACATCGGCCTCAAGCCGCAGCCCGTCCGCCAGGCGAACGCCGATCCGAGATTCCCGGCCACGTACGTCTTCAGGCAGAGCCCGCAGCCGGGAGAGCGAACCCAGAAAGGCAACTTCGTCACGATCTACGTCTCGACGGGCCCGCCGAAGACGAAGGTGCCGGACGTCGTTGGGGAGCAGATCGACAAGGCGCTCTCAGACCTGCAGGACGCGAACCTCAAGGGCAAGACGGTCCAGGTCGCGTCCGACAAGCCCCAGGGCGAGGTCGTCCTGCAGACCCCGAGCGCCGGCGCCGTCGTGACCGAAGGGTCGAAGGTGACGGTGCAGGTCTCGAAGGGACCACAGCAGGTCGCCGTGCCGAGCGTCGTCGGCTCGAGCTTCCAGTCGGCGACCTCGGCCCTCCAGGCGAAGGGCTTTGCCGTCGCGCGCGGACCGGACGTCGACTCCAATCAGCCGAAGGACACGGTGGTGAGTCAGTCGCCCGCGGGCGGGACGCTCCAGAACCCCGGCACGACGATCACGCTCAGCCTCTCGAAAGGCCCCAAGACGTCCACTGTGCCCGACGTGACGACGCTGACCCAGCGGGACGCGCAGACACAGCTCAAGGCGTCCGGATTCAAAGTGAGCATCGTCACGCAGGACGTCAGCGATCCGAGCCAGGACGGGATCGTCCAGACCCAGGACCCGCCGGGCGGGTCGCAGGCGCCGCAGGGCAGCATCGTCACGATCGCCGTCGGCAAGTTCACGGGCAGCACGACCCCGAGGTGACGCGGATTCGAGTCGCCGTCCTCGCTGGCGGGCGCTCGTCGGAACACGAGATCTCGCTGGCCTCGGCACGTTCGGTCCTGGAGGCGCTCGACCCCGAGAGCTACGACGTCGTCACCGTCGCCATCGGCCGCGACGGCCGCTGGGAGCTCGGCACCGGCGACGGGACGGTGGCCGAGACGCTGCCGGTGCCCGCGACGAATGCGCCCGCGACGCTCGGCGCGGTGGACGTCGTCCTGCCGATCCTCCACGGGCCGTTCGGCGAGGACGGCACCGTCCAGGGGCTCCTCGAGCTCGCCGGCGTCCCGTACGTCGGCGCCGGAGTTGCCGCGTCGGCTCTCTGCATGGACAAGGACCTGTTCAAGAAAGTCCTGCGTGACAGCGGCATCCCCGTGGCGCGGCACGTCGCGCTGCGGACAGGCGACACGATCGAGAACCCGTTCGGGTTCCCCTGCTTCGTCAAGCCGGCGCGGCTCGGATCGTCCGTGGGCATCAGCAAGGCGCACGACGAGCGCGAGCTGGAGGATGCAGTCGCTCTTGCGTTCCGCCACGACGACAAGGTGTTGATCGAGGAGTTCCTCGACGGGATCGAGGTCGAGGTCGGCGTGCTCGGCAACCTGGAGCCGGTCGCGTCGCTACCCGGGCAGATCGTTCCGATCGGCCACGAGTGGTACGACTACTCGGCGAAGTACGACGAAGGCGGCATGAGCCTCCTCGTCCCGCCCGACGTGACGGAGGAGGTGATCGAGCAGGTGCAGCGGACGGCGGTAGAGGCCTTCCGGGTCACCGATTGCGAGGGCATGGCACGCGTGGACTGCTTCGTGCTCGACGGCGAGCGCGTCGTTGTCGGCGAGCTCAACACCATCCCAGGCTTCACCGCGACGAGCGTGTACGCGAAGCTGTTCGAAGCCTCGGGCGTGCCGTACGAGGAGCTACTGCGGCGCCTGATCGCCCTCGCCGTCGAGCGTCATGACCGGCGCTCGAGGCTCGAGTTCTGAGCCGGCCGGCTACGAGCCGAGCGCGGTGACTTCGTTGACGTGTGCCACGTCGCTGCCCGCGGCGAGCTTCGTAACCCAGACGACGTAGTACTCCATCGGCTCGTTGCCATGCAGCTCGAACGTCGTGACGGCGGCGACAGTTCCGGAGCCCGACACCGGCGTGAAGGGGCCGGCCAGGTTGTTTCCCGCCCTGATCTCGGCCGTGTAGCCGGGAGTATCGGTTCTGAGCCGGATCGACGAGACGACGACCGGGTTGCCGGCGTCGAGGACGATCCCGACTCCCGGCTTGTCGAACGACTGGTATTGCTCCGTCGACCAGAAGGTGCTCTGGTTGCGGTCGGTCGCGAGCTGAACCTGGTCGCTGTGCTCCGTCTTGTTGTCGCCGTAGGGGTCGTACGAGGTGACCCCGCTGAGCGCGATCGGCCGGCCGTTCGCCTGGGCAGGCGTGCCGTCCCCGCGGAACTTCAGGAGCCCGGCGACGATCGCTCCGATTGCGATCATGGCGACGAGCGTGATGATGACGGGCCACACGGACCGGGCGGGCCGGCTCGTGCTCGGCGGCCGCGGTGGCACGAGCAGCGTCGCGTCGGCGTCGGCCTCGAGGCCGGGCTCTCGCAGGCAAGCCTCGAGCTCGTCGGCGAATGCGCTCATGGTCGGGAACCGTTCGTCGGGGTCCTTCGCAAGCGCACGGTCGACCGCGGCGACGACGCGAGGGGGGACATCCCCGCGGACGTCGTGCAAACTCGGCGCCGGCTCGTGGACGTGCTTCAAAGCGACCGCGACGAAGCTCTCCCCGGGGAACGGCACCTCGCCGGCGAGGAGCTCGTACAGGACGACCCCGAGCGAGTAGACGTCGGATTTCGCGTCGACGGGGCCACCGCTCGCCTGCTCCGGCGCGATGTAGCTCGAGCTGCCGAGCACGGTGCCGGTCTGCGTCATCCCGCTCTCGACGTCGAGCACGCGGGCGATCCCGAAGTCGGTCACCTTCGCTCCGCCGTCGCCGTTCAGCAGGACGTTCTGCGGCTTGACGTCGCGATGGACGAGCCCGTGCTCGTGAGCAAACGCGAGCGCGTGGGCGATCTCGATCGCGAGCTCGAGCGCGCGCCTGACGCCGAGGCGGCCCTTCCGGACGACGAGCTCCTTGAGGTTCTCCCCGGCGACGTACTCGAAGACGATGTACTGGGAGTCGCCCTCCTGGCCCCGGTCGATGACAGTGACGATGCTCGGATGTTGGAGCTGGGCGACCGACCGGGCCTCCCGCTTGAAGCGCTCGACGAACTCGGCGTCGCCCGAGTAGCGCCCGTGGAGGATCTTGATCGCGACCTGGCGCTCGAGCAGCGTGTCGTACGCCCTGTAGACGCTCGACATGCCGCCATGGCCCACGACCTCCTCCAGGCGGTAGCGCTCGGCAATGGTCTCCCCGACCACTCCGAAAAGCTACCCGCCATCGCCGGGCGGGTCGGGGCTAGCTCGAGGCTCGGGCGCGGCGGAGGCGCAGCCCGAGCCACAAGCCTCCACACCAGATGAGGTAGAGGAACCCGACCAGGGCGGCCAGGAACCACAGCGGCACGATGTCGTTCCCCTTCTGGAGGTCGTCGGCGCGCGCGACCGCGCCGCCTGCGATCCAGGCACAGCCGGCGAGCGCGCCCACCGCGAGGACCAGCCGCGGCCGGCCGAGCCCGGTCGCCCCGAGCGCGAGCGCGACGAGGAAGGCGACGCTTCCGATCAGGTAGCCGGCCATCCGCTCTGTATCGGCGGGCCGGGCGTGGAGCGTGAGCTTCGGAGAGGAAGGCTCAGGCGGTGAGGACGTGGGAGAGCGAGTCCTCCCAGACTGCGAGCGCCTCCTCGAGCTCTGCTTCCGAGATCACGAGCGGCACGAGGACGCGTATGCAGTTCGAGTAGATCCCCGACTTCAGCAGGAGCAGGCCCCGCGCGGCGGCGGCCTCGACCACGGCGCTCGCGAGCTCGGGGGCGGGATCCTTCGACGCCCGGTCGTGGACGAGCTCGAGCGCGAGCATCGCCCCGAGACCGCGGACGTCGCCGACGGCGTCGAAACGCTCGCGCCAGGTCTCCATCCGTGCCCGGATGGCCTCGCCGATCTCGGCGCCGCGCTCGACCAGCCCATCCTCCTCGAAGACGTCGAGCACGGCGAGGGCGGCCGCCTGCGCGACCGGGTTGCCGACGTAGGTGCCGCCGATCGCCGAGTCGCCGGGGGCGTCCATGATCTCCGCTCTCCCGATGACGCCGGAGAGCGGGAGCCCGGCGGCGATCGACTTCGCGACCGTCATCAGGTCGGGCTCGATGCCATAGTGCTCGATCGCCCACATCTTCCCTGTCCTCCCGAATCCGGTCTGGACCTCGTCGACGACCAGGACGATGCCGTTGTCGTCACAGATGCGGCGCACTCCGGCGAGGAACTCGTGCGGGGCGACCACGAAGCCGCCCTCACCCTGGACCGCCTCGATCACGATCGCCGCAACGGACTCCGCCGCGACCTGCGCGACGAGCGCGCGCTCCAGCGCCTCGAGCGCCTCGGCAGCGCTCGGGCCGCGGTAGTCCTGCGCGAACGGAAGGCGGTAGACCTCGGGCGCGAAAGGCCCCAGGCCGGCCTTGTACGGATGCGTCTTCGACGTCAGCGAGAGGGACAGCAGCGTCCGGCCGTGGAAGCCGCCCTCGAAGGCGATCACGGCGGGCCG
>DASUXI010000297.1:0-43032 GCA_036377995.1 Gaiellaceae bacterium | reverse complement strand
GCTCGTCCTTCGGCGGCGCGACGACTGGGAGCTCGTGGCGGCAGTTGTCGTCGCCTGGAGCGTGGTCGCCACCGGCTTCGGCCTCCTCCAGATCTTCGGCCTCCACATCGCGGACGCGTGGGCGGCAGGGCGGCGGCAACCATCCTTCCTCGGCCACTCGGACTTCGCGGCGTTGTCGGCCTTTGGCCTGGCGATCGGGCTCGCTGCCGTCCTCCTCGGGCGAAGACGCATCGGGTGGGTCGGGGTCGTCGCGGGGGCGGCCGGGCTCATGCTCGCGGGTGCGACCGCGGGGTTGATCGGGACGGCCATGGGTGCCGTCGGCCTGCTCTATGCCATCTCGAGACGGAGGCGGCTCGTGCTCCGTGACTTCGCCGTGAGCGGTCTCGTCGTTGCGGTCGTCGGAGCGGGAGTGCTCGTGCTGCGCGCGGGCGACTTCGAGCACTTCCTCCGGTTCATCCATCTCAAGGGCACCGAGGCGCAGACGTCGAACATCGAGACCTATTCGCATCACACGCTGCTCGCGTACATCGGCTACCGGATCTGGCGCGACCATCCCGTGGTCGGCGCGGGGTGGCAGGCGTCGACCGAGCCGGCGACGGTCGACCCACAGCTCCCGGCCGCCCATCGCAAGTTCCCGGACGTGGCGGCGCTCGCCTTTCCGACGCGCGAGCACGAATGGGGAGTGCAGAACGCCTACGTCCAGTCGGCCGCCGACCTCGGCCTCGTGGGCCTCGTGCTGTTCGTGACGCCGTTCCTCCTTGCCTTGCTCTTCGCACTGCGCGCGAACGCCCCGCCCGGAGCGGTTGCGACGTTCACGCTCCTCGCGGCGATGGGGATCTGGATCGGCCAGGGCATCGTGGCCGGGATCCCCCTCGATGCGGTCACCTGGCTCGGGATGGGTCTCGCCGCGACGGCGCTTGCGCAGAGGAATCGGACGGCGGGTCAGGGAAGATGAGGCCGTGAGAACCCTTGTGACCGGTGGGGCCGGGTTCATCGGCTCGAATCTCGTCGACGCCCTGCTCGAGCGTGGCGACGACGTGCGCGTCCTCGACAACTTCTCGACCGGCAACCGCGCGAACCTCGCGGGCCGCGACGTCGAGGTCGTCGAGGGGGAACTGCGGTCGTACGAGCGCGTGCATGCGGCAACGCGCGGCGTCGAGGTCGTCTACCACCTCGGAGCGCTCGGGTCCGTGCCGAGATCCGTCCAGGATCCGCTCACCTCGAGCGCGGTCAACGTCGAGGGGACGCTGAACGTCCTCCTCGCGGCGCGCGACGAGGGCGTGAGGCGCGTCATCTTCTCCTCGTCGACCTCGGTCTACGGATCGAGCCGCGAGCTTCCGACCTCCGAGTCGACCCCGACCGACCCGATCAGCCCGTACGGCGTCGCGAAGCTGGCGGCCGAGCGGTACTGCGTCAGCTTCAGCCGCGTCTATCACTCCTTCGAGACCGTCGTGCTTCGCTACTTCAACGTCTTCGGACCACGCCAGAGCCCGGTCACGCAGTATGCGGGCGTCGTGCCGCTCTTCATCGCCGCGATCGACGCGGGCGAGCCGATCACGATCTACGGCGACGGCGAGCAGTCCCGCGACTTCACCTACGTCGGCAACGTCGTCGACGCCACGATCCGCTCGGCCGACGCGGCGGGTGCGAGCGGGCGGGTGTTCAACATCGGCGCCGCTGCTCCGGCGAGCGTCAACCACCTCGCGGAGACCATCGGCACGATCCTCGGCAAACCGGTCGAGAAGCGCTTCGAACCTTCGCGCGCGGGTGACATCCGCGACTCCTGGGCAGACATCACGGCCGCGCGCGAGACGCTCGGCTATCGGCCGCAGATCGACCTCGCGTCGGGTCTCGAGCTCACGGCCGAGGCGATTCTTGCCCGGGTCTGACGCGTCCGAGACCCCGTCGCGCGTGAAGGTCCTGCGGGTGATCGCCCGCCTCAACATGGGCGGCCCCGCGCTCCATGTGGCGTATCTGACGGCGGGGCTCCAGGCACGAGGCTACGACACGACTCTCGTCGCCGGCTCGCTCGCGCGGGGCGAGGACTCGATGGCGTTCGTCGCAGACGGGCTGGGCGTCCAGGTCGTGCGGCTCGACGAGCTCGGCCGCGAGATCTCGCCGCTCCGCGATCTTCGCGCGATGGTACGGCTCGCGCGACTGATCAGGCGGGAGCGGCCTCAGATCCTCCACACCCACACGGCGAAGGCCGGCACGGTCGCGCGCATCGCCGCGCTGATGGCCGGGTCGCGCAGGCCGCCGATCGTCGTGCATACGTTCCACGGCCACGTCCTGCGCGGCTACTTCGGCCCGCTGCGGTCGCGGTTCTTCCGCCTGCTCGAGCGCTGGCTCGCCGCGCGCACGACCGCGCTGATCGCGGTCAGCCCGCAGGTACGGGACGACCTCGTCGACCTCGGCGTCGCCCCACGCGAGCGGTTCGCGGTCATCCGGCTCGGCATCGAGCTCGACGAGCGCGTCGACCATGCACGGGACGATCGCGCCGAGAGCCGTCGCTATCTCGGCATCCCCGAAGACCGGTTCGCCGTCGGCTGGATCGGGCGCATGACCGCGGTGAAGCGGACGGACGACATCCTCGTCGCGTTCAAGCAGCTCCGCGACGGCGGCGTCGACGCCTGCCTCTGCCTCGTCGGGGACGGCCCGGATCGTCCGGATCTGGAGCGGCGTGCTCACGAGCTCGGCGTGATCCGCGACACGCTGTTCCTCGGCTATCAGGAGGACGTGGCGCCGTTCTACGCGGCCTTCGACGCCCTCATCCTCCCGTCGGGCAACGAGGGGACACCCGTGAGCGCGATCGAGGCGCTCGCCGCCAGGAGGCCGGTCGTGGCGACGAGAGTCGGCGGCCTGCCCGACGTCGTGCGGGACGGCGAAGACGGCTTCCTGGTGGACACGGGCGCCACGGGCGATCTGGCAGAGCGCCTCGCGCGCCTTGCGCGCGATCCGGAGCTCCGGACGCGGATGGGCGAGGCAGGGCGGAGCCGCGTGTTGCCGCGCTATGCGGTCGACCGGCTGGTCGCCGACGTCGATCGGCTCTACCGGACCCTCCTCGAGTCCACACCGCCGCGGGGGCGTTCCGACTAGAGCTTGTGGCTCTGAGCCACAAGCCTCTTTCAGCGCCCGGCCCGCCGAATCCGGTCCGCGACGTCATACGCGTCGACCACGCGGCTCCGGTGGAGGTCGAGGTACGCGTCCATCAGGATCCCTCTGATCTCCTCGCGCCGCTCACGCTCTTCGTCCTCCTCTCGACGATATGCGACGAGGAAACGGCGAAGGTGGACGTAGCTCGGCTTCGGTAAGCCGAGCTGAGCGGCGACTGCTCCAACACGCCGCGCGATCTCGGCCATGGGCTCGGTGCGATCGTCGAGAGCACGGACTGCCTCGACGATGCGCAGGTCATAACGAGGCGCGATCTCGACCACAACACCACGGTGCCGACGCAAGCCGGGCCGGCCGTGCCCGAGGTGTGACAGAAGCGTGCCGCAAGTGCACTAGTGGCTCAGAGCCACAAAGTCCTTTTCGCCCCGGCTAGTGGGGTAGCCGTGCGTAGGCGGCGAAAGCGGGCTTGCGCTTGCCGGCGGCCGTCAGGAGCCCCGACTGCCAGCCGACGTTGATGTTCGTGTCGTCCCGGAGCATGAACCACACCATCAAGTCGATCCGCGGATTCGCCCGGGCGATCGCGTACGACTGGCTCACGTAAGCCGCCTGCCTGCCGAAGGAAACCCCGAACACCCGGTCGGGCGGCGTCTGCCACCCGTACTCCGTGATCCAGATCCGCTTCTTGCCCCAGAGCTTGTTGACCAGGGCGATGAGCGTGTTGATGTTCCCGAGGGTCACGGCCGTGCCGCGCGGCCTCGAGGCGGGCGTCTCGCTCGGCTTGCCGTAGTACGGATTGTGCGCATAGGCGTCAAGAGTGCGAAGCCCGGCGCGCCGGGTCGCCGTCATGAACGCGAGCGGGGACATCGACGGCCGGCTCGAGCGAGCCTGGTTGTTGCCGCGAGGCCCGGTGACTCCGCAGCCGACCTTCTCCCCGGCGAAGTTCGTGAAGTGCACGCCCTGCCAGATCGCCGTGCAGATCCGCGCGTACGAGCGCGGGCTGACGAAGCGGCCGCCCGACGTCTGCTGCAGCCAGTTCGGGTTCGCGGGCTCGTTCCACGCGAGCCAGTACCTCACCGGCGGCAAATAGACCTCGTCGAACGAATCAGTGTTCGGGATGTACTTCCCGCTGTAACGCGTGGCAGCGGCATAGGCGAAGTTGCGGAGGTCGTTGTAGTTCGACGGCGGCACGTTCTTCGCCTTGCCGCCGTTCGCCCACGAAGGAGTGAACAGGATCGTGAGCATCACCTGGATCCCGTTCTGCGCCGCGTAGCGGATCGCGCGGTCATAGAGCGTCCAGTCGTACGCGTCGTCAGCCGGATTCTGCGGATGCGCGGGACGGCGCTTCGCGACGTCCGGCCAGTTGAGGTTGATGCGGATGATCTGCGTCCGCAGCTGCTTCAGCGTCGAGAACGTGAAGGAGGGATCGCCGCGGAGCGTCATCGCGTCGTCCTGGAGCCCGACGAGCAGATGCCGCTTCGCCTGCGCCGCGGGCACGGCCAGAGCCGCGGCGACGAGGACGATCGCCGAAATGACCCCCGCTCGCTTAAGCAACGACCGGCTCCCGGCCCTCGCTGGGAAGCATCCGGCGGAGCCCTTCCTCCAGATCGACCTCCGGCTCCCAACCGAGCAGCTGGCGGGCCCGCGTGATGTCCGGCTGGCGAACCTGAGGATCGTCGACCGGAAGAGCCTCGTAGACGATCTCGCTCTTCGAGCCGGTGACGCGGACGACAGCCTGAGCCAGCTCGTTCAGCGTGAACTCGTTGGGATTCCCGATGTTGACCGGGAGATGCTCGCCCGAGTCGGCCAGCGCGACGAGCCCGCGAATGAGGTCGTCGACGTAGCAGAAGCTCCGCGTCTGGGTGCCGTCACCGAACACAGTCAAGGGCTTGCCCTCTTGGGCCTGTCGGACAAACGTCGGGATCGCGCGGCCGTCGTTCGGCCGCATGCGGGGCCCATAGGTGTTGAAGATCCGAACGATCGCCGTGTCGACGCCCTGCTGACGGTGATACGCCATCGCCATCGCCTCGGCATACCGCTTGGCCTCGTCGTACACGCCTCGCGGGCCGATCGGGTTGACGTTGCCCCAGTAGGTCTCGGGCTGGGGATGAACCTGCGGGTCACCGTAGACCTCGCTCGTCGAGGCGAGCAGGAACCGCGCACGCTTGAACTTCGCCAGCCCAAGCGCGTTGTGCGTCCCGTACGAGCCGACCTTGAGCGTCTGCAGAGGCAAGCGCGCGTAGTCGATCGGGCTCGCGGGACTCGCGAGGTGATAGACGAAGTCGACCGGCTCGTCGATCTCGAGATGCTGCGTGACATCGTGGTTCAAAAAGAGAAAGGCGTCTCCCCGCAGGTGCTCCACGTTCTGGAGCGAGCCGGTGTCCAAGTTGTCCACACAGATGACGCGGAAGCCCTGCGCGATGAGGTGATCACAAAGATGAGAGCCGAGAAAACCGGCCCCACCGGTAACGACGGCGGCGGGCATCGGCGGGATGCTACCCGCCTCCCCCGAACAGGGCGGCAGACTTTACGAGGGCTTTACAGGCCGCTCTCCGAGCGTAACGTGTGCGCGATGGAGACGCGCCGTCACAAGCATCTCGTCTTGATTCTCGCCCGCGAGCTCGCGTCGAATCTGGCGACGCCGACGCTGATCGCCGACGCCGACGGGATGCTCGTCTTCTACAACGAGGCCGCAGAGGCCGTCGTCGGACGCAGCTTCGCCGAGGCCGGAGAGCTCCCAGTCGAGGAGTGGAGCCAGAGCCTCGTTCCCCGGACGGCCGAAGACGAGCCGCTGCCCCCCGAGCGGCGCCCCATCTGGATCGCGCTCCACGAGCACCGTCCCTCACACGAGAGGTTCTGGATCACGGGCGCGGACGGCGTCGACCGCGAGATCGCCGTGACGGGATTCCCGCTCTTTGCACACGCCGACGAGTTCGTCGGGATCGTCGTGATTTTCTGGCGCGACTAGGGAAGAGAGCGGGTGTCGTGCGCCTGAAGATCTGGGGATGCCGCGGCTCGGTCGCGACGCCGGGGCCCGAGACCGTCCGCTACGGCGGGAACACGTCGTGCATCGAGGTGATGCTCGGCGGCGGCGACACGACCCTCGTCCTCGATGCCGGCACCGGGATCAGGGAGCTCGGGGAGGAGCTCGAAGGGCGTGGCGCCAGGAGGATCCACATCTGCCTGACGCATCTCCACCTCGACCATCTCGAGGGTCTGCGCTTCTTCGCGCCACTGTGGAACCCGGACGTCTCGGTCGAGATCTGGGGCCCTCCTTCCCCGGTTCTCAGCCTGCAGGAACGCATCGCCCGCTACTTCTCACCTCCGCTCTTCCCCGTCGACCTGCGCGACGTCCCGGCCGCCCTGTCGTTTCACGATGTCCCGAAGGAGAGCTGGAGCATCGACGGCGCGTCGTTGACCGCCGACCTCGTCGTGCACCCGGGGCCGACGATCGGCTACCGGATCGAAACGCCGCAGGGAAGCGTCGGCTACATACCCGACCACGAGCCCGCGCTGGTCGGCCCGATCGGATCCAGGCCCCCTGACTGGATCTCGGGATCGTCAATCGCGGCCGGCGTCGACGCCCTTCTCCACGATGCGCAGTACTTCGAGGACGAGTACACGGAGCGTGTCGGCTGGGGGCACTCGAGCGTTGCCGATGCGGTCGCGTTCGCGCGTGCGGTCGGTGCGAAGCGGCTCGTGCTCTTCCACCACGAGCCCAACCACACAGACGACGAGCTCGAGCGGCTCGAGGCGCGCGCGCACGCGCTCGTGAACGGGGACGATGCGCCGCCTTGTCTCGCGCACGAGGGAATGGTGGTCGAGGTTCCCTAGCGCAGGTCCGTGGTTCGGGCGATTGGCGCTCGAGCTCTAGGCCCAGAGACGCTCGCGCGTGCGATGCGCCATCGACGGCGGCGGGCCGTCCAGGCGCGGCGCTCGCGACCAGGTGTAAGCGATCGCTGCGAGCCAAGGAGCGCCGAAAAGGAGCGAGAGCCAAAGCGCGTTCATTCGGTTGATGATGCCAGCCACGCGGCGAGCTAGGGGGAGCGACCCACGCACCTTTCCAGACTCCTTACAAACTCACCCGGACTCACCTCCGGAGTGCGTCGACGACGAGCCGTCTCAGCGCAAGTCCTTGTTCGACTCCATGTCGAACCACATCGCGAACAACGTGAACTGCGAGCCGAAGATGAGGAGCAGGGCGACCAGCACCACCGTTCCCACCGAGACCGCATTGCCGAGAATCCGGAGCACGACCTCCGCAATTCCGAGGCCGAGCCCGAGCAGAGTCATCAGGAAGCCGAGGGCGTAGAAGAAGACGAGTGGATGGAAGTCGCGGATGACGTACTTCTCCCGCATCCGCCAGAAGAAGCCCTTGACCAGCAGCCACGAGATCCGCGGGACGACTCTGCGGATCCTTATCCCCGACTTCTCGCCGACGCCGTACACCGGCCGCGAGGGGACGTCGCGCACGCGCGCGTTCCAGACGTTCAAGTGGACGAGCATGTCGTTGGGAAACCCGTAGCCCGGGTAGACACGGTCGAGATCGAGCTGTTGGAGGATCTCGCGGCTCGCGACCGTGTAACCGGACTGCGAGTCGGCGACGTGCCAGTAGCCAGACGCGAGCTTCGTCAGAAACGAGAGGACGGCGTTGCCGAGGTAGCGCGAGCGCGGGATCACCTGCCACGCCTCGCCCGAGAGCAGCCGATTCGCCTTCGTGTAGTCCACCTCGCCACGGGCGACCGGAAGCGCGAGCCGTTCGAGGTCGACGGGGTCCATCTGGTTGTCGGCAGCCATCACGCACGCGAGGTCGATCCTCTCGGCGACGACGCGCTGATAGCCGGTCACGATCGCCGCGCCGACGCCGGCGTTCTGCTCGTGCCGCACGACCTCGACTCTCGCATCGCCAAGGTCACGCGCAACGTCCGCGGTCCTGTCACCCGACGCGTCGTCGACGACGATGATCCGGTCGACGAATCCGGGGATGCCGCGAATCGTCGTCGCCACGAGATCCTCCTCGTCGAAGGCCGGAACGACGACCGCGACGGTCTTTCCCTCGAGCATGTTGCCTAGGCCGTTCGGCGGCGGAGCGTGCGATCCCAGACGATCGCGGCGGCCAGGCCGAGCAGCAGTCCCACGAACGCGGCCACGACGACGGAGTTGCGCCGGCTCCGTGCGGTCGTCCTGACGGCAACCGCACGGGTGAGGACGCTGGGCCGCTCGACCTCCTCCGCCTGGATGACGAGCTGCCTGGCCTGTAGCTGATCGTCGAGCACCGCGCCGAGCTGCACGCCGAAGACGGCCTTCGAGGTCGCGTCGGACGATCTGTTCGCCTGGCGGCGGATCGCGTCGATCTGGGCCTGGTCGGAGTTGATCTGATCATTCAGCGTCTGGATCTTCCGGTCGGCGTAGCCGGAGAGCCGCTGCACGACGATCTGCGCCAGGGCGTTCGCGGCCCCCTGTGCTTTTCGCCTCGTCGACGCCTGCACGGTCAGCTTCACGAGCGGGTTCGCCGTCGTGCGCACCGTGCTCGTACCGGTGCCGGAAGAGATCGTCTGCGTCGAGATGTGGCCCCGAAGAGAGCCGGGGCTCATCCCCGCCTGCTGTGCCGCGCGCGTCACCGAGATCTCGGAGCGGGCGATGCTGTTGACCGTCGACGGGTTCGCCTGCGGGCCCTGGAGCAGGATGCCGCCGACGGCGCTGTACGACGCGCCGAGGTAGACGTTCGCGCTCGCCTTCCACACCTGCTTCCCACCGAGTGAGATCAGGTAGCCGATGATCGCGCCGGCGACGAGACCCGCGAGCGGGAGCCACCAGCGCGAGACGATGACGTGCCAGTAGCGCCCGAGGTCGACCTCCTGCTCGGCGTCGTGGTCCTTTTCGCGACTGCTCAAGGCGCGGCGACTCTAGCCGACGCCCATTCCCACTGGGCCTGCAAACCGTCGTCGAGCGACGTCGTGGCGCGCCAGTCGAGGTCGCGCTCGATGCGGCTCGTGTCGGCTGAGGTCCGCCGCACGTCGCCGGCTGCATGGCGCCCTTCGACCAGCTCGACTGTTCGGCCCGAAACGCGCTCGAGCGTGGCGATCACGTCGCGGACCGTCGCCTCGGCCCCGCCGCCGACGTTGTAGAGGGCAGCCGCCGGAGCCCGGTCCATCGCCGCGATCGTGGCGTCGACGCAATCCGCGACGTAGGTGAAGGAGCGGCTCTGGAGGCCGTCCCCGTAGAGCTCGAACGAGGAGCCTGCCGTCAGCGCGCCGACGATCCGCGCGAGCGCCATGTCGGGACGTTGCCGCGGGCCGTAGACCGTGAAGTAGCGCAGCACCACCGCATCGAGCCCGAACTCTTTGCTGTAGGCGTAGGCAAGCTGCTCGCAGCCGAGCTTCGTGATCCCGTAGGGCGAGATCGGGCGCGGTTCCGCGCCCTCGCGGGTGGGGTACGCCTCCGCATCTCCGTAGACGGACGACGACGAGGCGAAGACGACGCGCACGCCCGCCGCGGCCGCGCTCTCGAAGACACGCCGCGTCGCAAGGAGGTTCCGGCGCACGTAGTCCTCGAAGACGTCGCCGAAGCTCCGCACCCCCGGCTGGCCCGCGAGGTGGAAAACGCCGTCGAAACCGTCGAGCGAGAGGCTCTCGTCGGCGAGATCGAGCCGTGAGACGTCCAGGCCCGCAGCGTTCTCCTCCTTCAGCGCGGGGTCGTAGTAGTCGGTGAAGCAGTCGACGCCGACGGCCTCGTGGCCTCGCGCGATCAGCGCTTCCGTGAGGTGAGAGCCGATGAACCCGGCCGCACCCGTGACGACGTATCTCATTCCGCCGGTATGAGCGGCTTCAGAGTTCCATCACCGTTCCGAGTCAGGCTCAGGTCGGAGAAGAAGCGCGTCATGACGATACCTTCGCGGAAGTCCCCGAGCCTTGGTGACACTTGCTCCCCGCGGGCTAGCGCGAGCGCTAGCTCCGGATACTTCCCGCCGGCGGCGAGCGGCAACGGAAAGCCGCCGCCGAAGCGCGTGTTGATATCGGTGATGAAGTGAGAGCCGTCGCTCTCGCGGAAGCACTGGATGTTCGCGGGCCCGACGAGCCTGAGCCTCTCCGAGACGTCCCGCGCGAGCTCGATGAGCCGCTCGTCGCGGATCGTCATGCCCTTGATCGATTCGCCCCCCTTCGACTCGATCATCGTGCGCGGGATCGCGTTGAGGCATCGTCCTTCGAGGTCGCAGAAGACGTCGATCGAGAACTCCTCCCCGCCGAGCCAGGCCTGCACAATGGACTCGACCGGTGTGTAGCCGAGGAAGAACTGGAGTTGCGCGCGATCCTCGGCGCGGTAGATGTGCCGGGAGCCAAACCCGTATCGAGCCTTGACTAGGAGCGGGAAGGACGCGTCGGGCGGCAGCTCGTCCGGCAGCCAGGTCGGCGGCGATGAGATCCCGCGGTCCTGGAGGAGGACATGGGTGAGATACTTGTCCGCCAGCCGCTCGACGACGTCGGCGTCCGGGAGGAGGACGAGGGCCTGGAGCTCCTCACGGTTCCGCGCGAGTGTGAGCTGGTCGAGGTCGGTGAGCGGGACGATCAGGCTGACGTCGTGCTCGTCGACGAGCGCGCGAAGCACGGGCACGTACTCTGGCTCGTCGATCCTTGGGACCAGCACGTGGCGGTCGGCGTGGTAGAGCGCCGGCGCCAGGGGATTGACGTCCGTGGCCACGGTCTCGGCGCCGGCGCGCCGGAACGCGCCCACGATGTCCACGCGCTGCCCGGCACACGTGAAGAGGACCGCAATCACGGCGAGAGCCTAGCCCGACGAAGTCCTACAGGAACCCGAGAGGGCTTCCATACACAAGGAACGGGATGCTCAACGCCGCGCTACCAACGGTAGCCACGAGAAGCGCCGCCCGAACCAGGCGGCCGCGATCCGACACCCACTCGAAGGCATATCCGAAGGCGATCGCCCACGCTGGGGCAGTCGTCAGCATGTAGCTCGCCTTCAGGACGTCGCCGTCCGGCGTGGGGTAGCTGACGGTGAAGTAGAGATAGCCGAGGATGCCCAGCCCTGGAAGCAGTGCGACCGGGAGATACGCCGATAAACGACGCCGAAACGCTGTGACGATCAGAGCGACCCAGCCACCGAGCGCGAGCAAGGTTGGCAGCAGACCGAGGTCGCTCTGCTGCCGAAGCTCACGCTTCTGGCGCGACGTTGGCTCATGGGCGGCATCCCACCCGAAGACCCCGAAGTAGTCGCCCCACAGGTCGCTGTAGGTCGTCGGCAGCGCCATATTCACGTAGTTGGGTCGAATGGGATCGGTAAAGACCTGCGGCAGGCCCAGCCCGACATAGAACGACGCCGGCCGCCGCCTCCAGACGGGCTTGTCCTCGGTGGGGCGATCGAAGACCGGATTGCCGTAGTGGACCGTCTGTCGGATGTACCAAGGCGAGGCGACGACCGCCGTCGCCGCGACGACAACGCCCAGCGTGGTTAGAACAGCGCGCCTTTCCGTATTGCGAAAGAGGGCAGCTGCACCGAATGCGATCACAACCGCAGCGAACGTCCACAGGGAGAAGGCTCGAACGAGTTGCCCAGCACCAAGCACGGCCCCGAGAGCAATCGCCGGCAGAAGTCGAAAGGCCCGGCGGACGAGAATACGAGCGGCGAGGAGCAGGGCCAGCGTCGAGGCGAGCATCGAAAGCGGCTCCGGATGGAACATGGCCGACATCTTGAGAGCGACCGGTAAGAAGCAGAAGTAGCCGAGCGCCCCATACTGAAGCCATGGACGGCGCGGAAAGAGCTCGCGCGCGAGAAGCAGCAACACGACCGCCGTCGCGACGAGCACGAGCCAGTTCAGGTACTGAGCGAGCTTGTGCGGGTCCTGCGAGTGGAGATGCTCCCCGACAATCGTCGCGACGCCGGCGAGCGCGTAGAAACCAGGAGGCGTGTAGTACTCGCTGCGGGTCTCGGAACCGGGGATCTGCCCGTGATGGATGAGTAGGTCGGCATACGCTTGATGCTCCGCGACGTCGAAACCCGCGTAGCTCGGATAGTCGTAAGCGTTCCACAGAGCGATCGCCGCAAGCACGGCCAGGAGAACGCCCGGCGCAACCCAGTTAGCGCGCAAGCTCATGCAACAGGTCGCGATACCGCCGGACGGCGACGGTTCGGTCCGCCTCCCGGACCACCCATTCGCGGCCGCGCTGCCCCATCGCCTCGAGGTCGAGCTTGCCGTCGTGCGCGTCGCGGATCGCGCGCGCGAGCAGCTCGGGCCGTCCCGGCGGGACGACGATCCCGCAGCCGGCCCGTTCGACGACCTGCGCCGTCTCGCTTTCAGGGTCTGCCGCGACGATCACCGGGCGGGCCACGGCCAGGATCCCGTAGAGCCGGCTCGGGACGACGTAGCCGGCGAGGCCCGGCGCGAGCCCGACGACGTGCACGTCCGCCGACGACAGCGATTGCGGCAGCACGCCGCGCGACTGGTAGTAGAGGAACTGCACCTGGTCGACCTCGAGCAGCTGTGCAAGCGCCACGAGCTCCGCGTGCCGGGCGCCCGTGCCGATGATCATGATCCGCAGGTCGTCGAGGTCGCGGAGAAATGTCGCGGCGCGGACGAGCGAGTCGAGGTCCTGCGCGTGGCCGACGTTGCCCGAGTGCATGACGACGAATCTCTTGTCGAGCCCGCTGTTTCGCGCCCAGGGATTCGTTTTCTCCAGCGGGCCGAGCCGGCTCGTGTCCACCCAGTTCGGGATGACGCGTACCCGCTCGGGTCGTGCTCCCTTCTCCTCGAGCCGGGACTTCATCGTCTCCCCGATCGCGACGATCCGGTCGGCGCGGCGCAGGTAGAGGCCGACGAGGCCGCGCAGCACGCTCATCAGCACAGGATTCTCGAGCCGCTTCAGCTGCACCGCGATCTCCGGGAACACGTCCTGGCTGATGACAACGAGAGGCGCTCGGTAGCGGCGGGCGACGACCAGCGCGACATCGGCCACGATCGGCGGATCGGTCATGCAGAGGACGAGGTCAGGGCGTGGCCCAAGCGCTCCCTTGATCATCGCGCTCAGCAGATACGTCGCGTAGTTGGCCGCGCGCGCGAAGATCTTCGACCGCTCGAACGAGGTCGACGCGACCCGCACGATCTGGACGCCGTTGTGGACCACGCTCCGCGGCTCGTCCTCGTGTGCGTGGAGGACACCTGTGACGACCCTGACGTCCATGTTCTCGGCGAGTGCCTCGCACAGCTCCGTCAGCAGCTGGGCCGTGGCCTCGAAGCCGGGCCAGTAGTACTGGTTCAGCACGAGCAGCCGCGGCTTGCGGGAACCGGACACCGTGAGCAAGGCTAGTGAGGTGGGCGAACCGCCGCTGCGCATCCTCTTCGCCGCGCCCGTCTGGGCGCCCTCGCGGGCGTTCGGCGGTCCGGTCGTGGCCGCAGGCGAGCTCGTTCGCCGCCTCGTCGCGCGCGGTCACGCGGTCGACGTCGTCACGACGACGATCACCGATCTCCAGACCTGGCCGGAGCTCCGCTCGCGCGTCGGGATCGTCGATGGGGCGACCGTCCGCTATCTCGCCACGCCGCTTCGCTACCGGTGGATGGGCATCACCCCCACGCTGCCGCTCGCGCTTGCACACCTGAAACGGCCGGACGTCGTGCACGTCTTCGGTTTCCGCGATCCGGTGACGACCGCGGTCGCGTCCTGGTGCCGGCTCGCGCACGTGCCGTACGTGTTCGAGCCGCTGGGGATGTTCGAGCCGAGGCTGCGTAAGGTCCTGCTCAAGCGTCTCCTCGACGAGACGCTCTACCGTGGCGTTGCCCGCGGGGCGGCCGCGGTGGTCGTCGCCTCGGAGCGCGAGCAGGACGCGGTCGTGAAGCACGGCGTGCCCGCCGGGAAAGTGCGGGTCCGGGGAAACGGCTTTCCCACGCCGGTGGAGAGTGCGCCGAATGGCGATCTGCGCGCCCGGCTCGGGATCCCCGAGGGTGCACCTTTGATCCTCTATGTCGGCCGGATCGCGGCGGGGAAAGGGATCGAGCACCTCGTCGCGGCCGTCCACGAGCTGCCCGACGCGCATCTCGTCGTCGCGGGGCCCGACGACCGGCACGGAGTCGCGCCGCGGGGAGAGCGCGTTCACACCCTGCCGATGACGGACGACCCACCGGCCCACCTCTACCCGCAGGCAGACCTCTTCGTCCTCGCGTCCGCGGGCGAGAGCTTCGGCATGGTTGCCGCCGAGGCCGCGGCCGCCGGGACGCCGGTGATCGTCAGCGACCGGTGCGGGATCGCCGGCTTCTTCCGGGACGGCGAGGCTCTCGTCGTGCCCTACAACCGGGCGGCCGTCGTCGCGGCCGTGCGCCGCGTGCTCGGCGATGCAGCCCTGAGGGAGACGCTCGCGCGTGGCGGTGTCGCCGCGGCGCTGCGCATGTCCTGGGATCACGTGGTCGAGGCCCAGGAGGAGATCTACCGCGAGGTGGCCTCGCGCACCGCGGCGACGAAATTGTCCACCGACGGCTCGTAGCCCCAGTCCTGGACGAGCTCCTGCGACCGGGCGCCCATGCGCGCCCGGAGCTCCGCGTCGGCGGCGAGCGTCTCCAACGCGGCCGCCGCGGCCGAGACGTCCCCGTCCGGGACGAGGAATCCGTTCTCGCCCTCACGCAGGAGATCGGCTGCGGCGCCGACCTGGTCGGAGAGGACGAGCGGGAGCCCCGACGCTGCGGCCTCGTTGACCACGACCCCCCACGGCTCGTGACGCGACAGGAGGGCGAAGATATCCGCGTCGACGTAGCGCTGCGCGAGGTCGTCCTCAGCGACACCGCCCGCGACGAGCTCGAGTCGCACGCCGGCCGCGACGCACGCGTCGGTGAGAAGCTCGAACCCCTTCTCGGGGACGGGCCGCCCGACCGAGAGGACGACGACGCCGTCGTGGGGGGCCTGCTCGAGCCTCGCCGCGCGGGCGGTCCACCTCCCGACGTCCACCGTGTTCGCGAACACGCGAGCGCGCGTGGCGCCGCGCGCGACGACGGAGTCGCGGGCGGCGCTCCCGACGACGAGCACGCTCGCAGCCCCCCGGAGCAGTCGCGGCACGACGGTTCCTTTGACGGCGCGCCGCCAGCCGGCGCGCCGGCCGAGGTCATGGCTCTCGACGAGCAGCACGTAGGGGATCCGTCGCGCGCGGCACCAGACAATCGCAGCCTGCGACGCGAAAGTGCTCCACCCCGAGACGACGACGACGTCGGGCGACGAGGCGCGCAGCGCGCGCGCCACGCCGGGCGTGACCGGATAGTCGTGGCGGACGAGCCGCCGCCCGCCCGGCACGCCCCACCCGCGTAGGAAGACGGCCCTGTGCTTCGGCTCCACCGACCAGGTCCGGCCGGCGACGGAACGCGCTGCGTAGATCACGGTGAGGTCGATGTCGTCGCGGGCCGCGATGAGGTCGAAGAGCGGCGACCGGTAGGGCGTCGGCTCGGGCGAGACGACCGTGACGCGCGTCATCCCCGGCTCCGGCGCGACCCGAGGAGCGCGCGGAGCGCCGCCGTCCGAACGGCGCGACTGCGGCCGTGCTCGCGCTCGAATGCGGCGAGCAGCCGCAGGTACTCCCTCGACGAGCGGCGCGGCGGCTGTTTGCGAGCCCCGACGCGCCAGGCGCACTCCGCGTCGACACCCGGGGCGAGCCGCCGGATCTCGCGCAGCGCAACCCGCCGTTGGAACGACTCCTGCAGATCGGAACGCGCGAGTGACGCCTGCCTCTCGTGGACACGCTTGTGGACGAGCGGCTCTGGCAGGTTGTCCCCGTCCGCGTACGCGAACAGCCGCGTCCAGAGGTCGTAGTCCTCGCTCTCGAGAAACTCGGGGTCGTACCTGAGCCCGTGCGTTTCGAGCAGCTCGCGGTCGACGAGCACGGTCGGGTGGAAGAACGGCGAGCTGAAGAGCGCGTGCCACCGAAGCGGTCGAGCGCCTGCCGGCATCACGTGCGTGCGCCCCGGCCGGCCGTGCTCGTCGAGGTCGGTGATCGCGGTCCCGAGAACGGCGATGCGCGGCTCGGCCCGAATCCTGGCGACCTGGCGCGCGAGCCGATCCGGAAGCGAAACGTCGTCGGCGTCGAGCCGCGCGACATACCTGCCGGCAGCGTGGTCGAGCCCGCGGTTCAGCGACGTAGCGAGGCCGAGCCGCTCTTCGTTCCGCAGAAAGACAAGACGATCGTCGTCGAGCCCCGCCAGCACGCTCGGAGTCTCGTCGGTCGACGCATCGTCGACGACGATCAGCTCGAGGTCGTCCAGTGTCTGGGACAGGATGCTCGCGGCGGCCTCGCCCACGAATTGCGCGTCGTTGCGAACGGATAGAAGCACGGACACGAGCGGCACGGGCGTTAGCGTAAGGCCGTGACTTTCGACCTCGTCGTCGCGACCGTAGGACGCGTCGCGGAGCTCGAGCGGTTGCTCGCATCGCTCGAGGTTCAGACGCACAAGGACTTTCGCGTCCTCGTGGTCGATCAAAATGACGACGAGCGCGTGGAGCCGATCCTCCCGGCGCACTCCTTGCTCGAGATCGACCACGTCCGGGCGCCGCTCGGTCTTTCTCGCGCGCGTAACGCCGCCTTGCCCCTGCTCCGCGCCGAGGTGGTCGCGTTTCCGGACGACGACTGCGCGTTCCCCGCCGACCTGCTCGAGCGCGTTGCCACACGACTCGCCGATCCGGAGCTCGACGGCCTGACCGGGCGTGCCCCGTCACCGGCGACGTGGAAGCACGACGCCGCAACGCTCACGCGCGAGAATTTCTGGAACCGCGCCATCTCGTTCACGATCTTCCTCCGCCGTGAGATCGTCGAAAGGGTGGGCGCGTTCGACGAGAGCCTCGGGCTGCCGTCGTCGTCAGGTGAGGAGATCGACTACCTCGTCCGCGCGATCGACGCGGGTGCCCGGATCGAGTACGACCCGACGATCGTCGTCATGCATCCCGAGAAGCCGGTTGACCTCACGGCGGCCGGTACGCGCGACGGCGCGAGCATCGGTTACATCCTCCGCAAACATCGCTATCCGCGGCGCGTTGTCGCACGCATGTTGCTGCGACCGGCCGGCGGCATCGTGCTCGACCCGCGGCGAGCGCGCTTCCACCTGGCGACGTTCCGCGGCAGGTTACGCGGCTACCGCGCGATCTAGAAGCGTCGCGAAGAGCTCGGCGTGGCGCTCGAGCCAGGGCTCCAGCGCGAACCGTTCCACCGCGCGCTCACGAGCGGCAGCGGCGTACGGCGCGCGCTCCGCGAGCACCTGGTCGACCGCTTCGGCCATCGCCTCCGGCGACGGAGGCTCGTCCCGGTCCCAGCTCTGCGGATGCGAAACGCCGATGCCGGCCTCGTCCCCGACAAGCTCGACCGTGCCGCCGCTCGCCGGGTACACGACGGGCAGGCCGCAGGCCATCGCCTCGATCACCGCGCTCGGGCACGGATCGTTGACCTTCGTGTGCAGGAGGAGGTGCGCCCTGCGGTAGATATCCGGCGCGTCGCGCTGCTCGTACTCACTGAGCAGCTCGACGTGCCCGGCCAATCCGAGCTCGTCCACCAGCGGCTGCGGTGACGAGACGAGCCTCCCCGAAACGAGCAGCAGCGCCTCGGGCTCACGCTCGCGGACAAGCGCAAGAGTCCGCAGGGCGAGCTCGAGCCGGTACTCCTGCGTCTGGTCGCCGCCGAGCAGCAGCACGGGGCCGCCCATCGGAGGGCCCGGTGCGGGCGTGAAGCGCTCGACGTCGACGGCGTTGGGCAAGATCTCCCACGGGGCTTCCGCCTCGCCGAGGAAGAGATCGGCCGACTCCTTGCTGAAGCGGCTCTGGTAGAGGACGTGGTCGGCAGCGCGAAGCGCGTGCCGGTTGACGCGGTTCAAGGCTTCGGTCCTGTCCCCCGCCCACCCCGGGTAGGCGATGCCGTCCTGGTTGAGCACGACCGGGGCTCCGCGATGACGCGCCAGGCGCAGGAGCGGGCGCAGATCCCTCGGCAGCCAGGTCGACCCGAGGTAGAGAAGCGTGAAGTCGGTCGGGCTGTTCGGGAACCACGCGGCGAGCCGCTGCGACTTCGCCGTCCCGCCTGCAGCTCGCGCTCCAGGGCCGGGAACCGCGTCGTGACCGTAGAACACGCGCAGCCCCGGTCGAGGACGCGAGAGGAGCAGCCGGGTCCACCGCCGGGCCGCGCGGCCGTACCGCCCGATCCGGGCGCGGTCAACCCTCATCGGGCCTGCTCCTCGCCACGAACCCGTCGAGGAGGGCAGCCCAACGGCTGTCGAGGCGCTCCTCGGCATTCGCCTCCGCGACGTGCCGCCCTGCTTGACGAAGACGTGCCGCCAGCGAGGAGTCCTGACAGATCCGAGAGACGGCGTCGGCGAGAGCATCGACGTCGTCGACGTCGCTCAGAAGGCCGTTCTCGCCGTCCACCACGAGCTCGGCGGCCTGCCCCACCCGGGTCGTCACGAGCGGCACGCCGGTCGCCATCGACTCGAGGACGGCCTTCGGCCCTCCCTCCTGGCGGGACGGCACGACATACACGTCGAGGGCGTGGTACGCGGTCGCGAGCCCGTCACGGGAGCCGAGAAGGAAATGACGATGAGGGACTCCGAGCCGGGCGAGCTCGCGAATCACGTACCCGCGCGCTCGTCCCGTCAGCAGCACGAACAGCTCGGGGATCGAGTCGCGGAGCTGCTCGACGACTTCGACGAATGTATCCGGCCCCTTGATCAGCTTCGGCTCGAGCCCCTCGCCCAGGCCGACGCCGTCCTTCTGGAAGGAACCGACGACGAATGCGGACGAAGGAAGGCCGAGCCTTGTGCGCGCCTCGGTGCGGCGCCTCTCGTCCCCCGGTGGAAAACGCTCGAGGTCGACGCCGATCGGGATGCGGAAGACACGATGCGACGGAACGCCTGCCGCAACCACCAGCTCGTGCATCTCGGCGTGCGTCACCTGAACTCTGTCGATTCGCGTCGCATTCGTGGTGAGCACGTCGTGGGCGCGGTCGAACTCCGGATAGCCGGGTGTTCCGGGTCGTCCGTGGAAGTAGCTGAGCCCCAGTCGGTTTGACGAGTCGAGCCATCGCGGCTGAAGCGCGCCGAAGTGGTCGTGGTGGAAGACCGACTGCTTTCGTGCGAAGCGGGCCCAGGCCGCGGGCGCGACGTCGTAGCCGAGCCGCACGGCGGTTGCCGTCAACCGCGCGCGGTCGTCGTCGATCGACCAGCCGAAGCTGTCGCCGGGGACGAACAGGCGGGAGCACTCCGGCCATCTCGCCGTGCGCGCGGGGACATAGGCGCCGAGCGCCAATCGCCGGAGAGCGTCGATCACGTCCGCAGGACGTCGAGGTAGCGGTCGACGACGTCGGCGAGCGCCGGCACGCTGATCCGCGCGCGCCGCTTCTCGAGCTCCTCGGCAAGCCGCGCGAAGACCGCGGGAAGCTCCTCGGGCGAGTCGAACCCGATGCCGGCGTCGCCGACCAGCTCGGGATGGCCGCCGCTGCGGAGGAACGCCGCCGGGAGGCCACACGCGAGCGCCTCGAGCAGTGCGTTCGAGCACGGGTCGTCGCGACTCGATGCGAGGTACACGTCATGAGCGCGCAGAAGGTCCGCCACCTCGCGCGAGGGCACAGGTCCGATCACTGGGACGCGCGTGAGCTTCGCCTGTGTCCGGCCGACGAACGTGAGCTCGAAGGAATCGAGGTCGAGGTTCGCGTCGAGCCACTCGAGCACGTCGGCGCCCTTGCGCGGGTTGTCGGACCAGCTCGTCGCGATCACCCGCAACGGGCGGTTCGCGAGCGGCTCGCGGCTCGCCGGCGGATGGAAGATCTCCGGGTCGACGGTGTTCCGGATCACGACGGGGTTGCGCAGCTCGATCCCGACCTCGCGATGCTTCTCCAGGCTGTAGCGCGACTGGACGACCGTCGCGTCCGCGAGCTCGTCGTTGATGCGGGCGATGCGCGCGTCGGTGCCGTCGTCGAAGCCACGGTAGACGCCGATCGGCCCGTCGACGCGGTGCACCATCCGAGCGCCGTCGCGCGCGAAGCGCTCCAACCGCCGGAAGTCGAAGTTGAACGAGTTGTAGAGACAGGCCGGCGTCTCGCCCGACAAGCGGTTGACCTCGACCACGAGCCCGCGCCTGCGGAGCTCGCGGACGAGCGCCATCAGGAACTGGTTTCCTCCGCCGTAAGGGGGCGGCGCGAACTCGTGGAAGACAGCGAGGTCGGCTCGCCCGCGCCGGGTACGTAGCCAGTCAGCCTCCGTGCGAACCCGCCGCGCGACGGTTGTGAGCGTCTTGTTAACTCTCATTTCTCAAGGCTCTCATTGTCCGCGACGGTCGGTACCATCCCGCCGTCCGGACGGGGTCTGGACGACCCTGGATATCACTGAAAAGGAGTCCCATGCGCATCACCCGCATTCTGCTGCTCGTCGTCGCAGCAGCCGCCGTCGCCGCCGTGATCGTGCCGAGCGCGAGCGCGCTGGCATTTCCGGACACCCCTTGCCCGGTCGACCCGGGCGGCACGGTCAAGATCTGCCCCTCGGGTGAGACCGGAAAGCCGTATTCGCTGCAGTTGTTCGGCCGCGACGGAACGGGTTGTGTCCCCTACGTGTCCTGGTCGACAGTTGGAGCGCTTCCGCCCGGGCTGTCGATGTCGAACGGCCTGATCAGCGGAACGCCCACACAGACCGGGACCTGGGTCTTCTGGGTTGCGATGAAGGACATCCCGGCCTCTCAGGGGGGCATCTTCTGGTGTTCGGACGCCAACTCGACGGAACGGCAGTTCTCGATCACGATCACGCAGGGATTGACCATCGCCCAACGGCAGTCGTCGCTCGGCGTGATCGCGGTGAACGCGCCTTACAGCCTCCAGTTGACGGCGAACGGCGGCGGAACCCTGACGTGGTCCGTGACTTCCGGTGCGCTCCCTACGGGAATCAACCTGAACGCCTCGAGCGGCCTGCTCTCCGGAACGCCTACCGCGAAGGGCGACTTCAGCTTCCAGATCCAGGTCACCGACGGGAACCGGAAGGACGCGCAGACCTACGCGCTGAGCGTCGTCGACCCGCTGAAGCTCAGCGTGTCTCCCGTCCCGGGAGCTGTGGTCGGTGTTCCGTTCGAGCTCAAGCCCACCATCAGCGGCGGCAAGCCGGGCTACACCTTCTCGATCACGGGCGGCACCCTCCCGGAAGGCCTGAATCTCGACGCCGCTACCGGCACGATCAGCGGTAAGCCGACCACGCCCGGCACGTATCCGGTCAAGCTGACGGCCAAGGACACGGTCGGCCTCACCCAGACGGTGGACGTCAAGCTCGTGGTCGCGACGAAGCTCCTCTTCGCGAAGCAGCCGCTCAAGCCGGCGAAGGTCGGTAAGCGCTACACGGCCCGGCTGGTCGCGACCGGCGGCGCGCGGCCCTTCAAGTGGGTGCTCCTCGGCGGCCGGCCCGGCATCCTGCCGCCCGGGATCAAGCTCAACGCGCGGACCGGCGTGCTGTCCGGGACGCCGACGAAGGCCGGGCTCTACCGCTTGCGGTTCCAGGTCACCGACAAGTCCGGGTTCAAGTCGTCTGCCGGGCTCGTACTGAAGGTGACTGCATAGCGAGCACCTCCCAGAGCGCTTCCGTATAGCGCTGCCAGGAGTTGCTCCGCTCCACCGTTTCACGGGCGCGGGTGCCGAGAGACCGAGCGGCACCCGCGTCCGACACCAGTCCCGCGACCGCACGCTCGAGCGCGTCAGGGGCTCCGGGCTCGACGAGGCGGCAGTTGACGCCGTCTTCGAGGCCGTAGCCGTCCGCGATCGCCGCGGTGCGAGAGACGACCACCGGCTTCGCCATGGCCATCGCCTGGAGCAGGACCGTGGTCGCACCCGAGTAGCTGTTGTCGCGCACCGGAAGCGCGACGACTCGCGCGCGTGAGATCCGGTCGCGGACCTGCTCGAGCGGGACGTCGGTCTCGACCGTCACGTTGGCCGGAAGAGCGCCGAGCCCCCGGGCATGGTCGCGACCCGTGACGATCAGGAAGCTCCACTCGGGCCGCCGCGCGGCGATGTCCGTGAGCAGCCGGAAGTCGCGCCGCGGGTCGGCGCCGATCGAGAGCACGTCGGTGTCGAGAGTGGCGTCCGGCTCGGGACGGAATGCGTCCACGTCGACGCCGAACGGCACGAACACGACAGGGGGAGCGCCCTCGCCGAGCCAGCCTCGCAGCCATGAGGCCTCACTCTCGGCATAGGAGACGATCGCGCGCGTGCGACGAAGCGCCCCCCGGTAGAGATCCGTCACGCGCCTCCCGCGAAGCTGCACGAGCCGCTCGGGGAGCCCGATCGCGGTGTAGACGACCGGCGCGCGCACGAGCCCCGCGCGCTTCAGCAGGATCAACGGAATCCCGACCGTGTCGACCGTGGAAAAGACCACCTCCGAGGCATTGATCGCCCGCAGAGACGCCAGGATCGACGCGAAGTCGCCCCCGTACCCGCCGCTCCCGTAGACGATCCTGTTCAGGATCGCGTCAGCCGCCCGCGACCAGGCCGGCGCCGGTCCGACGAGGTTGTGCCGGACGGAGAGGCCGTGCGCAGCGATCTCGTCCAGGCCGAAGAGGCGGTAGCGCTCGATCGCCCCGGGTGGTGCGGCGAGCGCGTCGCGGCGCTCCGGCGCGTCCCGATAGGCGAAGAACACGGACCGGGTCATCCGCGACACCGTAGTAGCTAAGGTGGGCGCCGATGCACCGGAAGCGAGTCCGTTTCGCCGCGCGTGTGCACCGCGTCGCCTCCGCCCTCGAGCGACGGGGCATCGTGGCGACCTACGAGCTGCACGACCATCTGCTCGCGAACCGCGCGGCGCGCCGGCATTACTCGCAGCAGCAGCCGGCGCTGAACGGCGTCCAGCAGGACGTTCTCGGCCGTCTGCGGAAAGACGGCTACGCGGTGCTGCCCTTCTCGGAGCTCGTGCCGGATGCAGAGGTCTGGGCGGGGCTCGATGCGGACGCAACCCGCTTCATCGCCGAGACGGAGGCCGAGCTGGCGCGCGAGCGCGAGGGCGGCGAATCCACGTTGCGGCGGCGGCCGGGCAAGGAGTTCGTCGTCCGCAAGTACGCGTATGAGGTGAAGCTCGGCCTCGACGACCCGTGGCTCTCGCTCGGTCTCAGCAAGCCGCTGCTCGACCTCGCCAATGCGTACCTCGGCATGTGGGCGAAGCTCGAGTACGTCGACGTCTGGTACACGCCCCCGGCCGACAGGTCCGAGAGGCAGTCGTCGCAGCGCTGGCACCGCGACTTCAACGACCGTCACCTGCTGAAGGCCTTTCTCTACCTCGTCGAGGTGGACGAAGAGACTGGCCCCTTCGAGTACGTGCCCGGCACTGCCTCGGGGGGCGAGCTCGATTACCTCTGGCCGTGGAAACCGCTCGGCACGACCTACCCGCCACAGGACGAGCTCGAGCAGAAGGTCGCGGACCGCGCGGTCAGCTTCACGGCCCCGAAGGGGACGTTGATCTTCTGCAACACGTCCGGCTTTCACCGCGGCGGCTTCGCCAAGAGCAAGCCCAGAGCGCTGGCGACGGTGACGTACTCCTCGCCTGCGTCGCTCGCCTCCCTGACGGAGCGGAACTACGAGCTCAGCGCGGACGCGAGCAACGGCCTCGGACCCGAGCAGCAGTACGCGCTCAGCTGACGCGCGACTCGAGCACGAACGACTGCCCGTGCCAGCCGAACTGGATGTACGGCACCCACTCCAGACGGGTCTCCGTCACGGCGAAGTCGAGCATTGCCCTTCGCTCGCCCGACACCTGCGACGCCGACCAGCAGAAGTAGTCGTCGAACGCCACGATCATGCCGTGCTTGAGCCGCGGCCTCAGGAATTCGAGCACGGCCTTCGTGCTCGAATAGAGGTCGCAGTCCACGTACGCAAGCGCGACGTTCGTCGGCTCGTCTGAAGGCGGCATGCGCGCCAGGGTCTCGTCGTAGAAGCCGGGGACGGCCGTGTACTCGCCGCGCGGAATGCCGTTCGCCAGGCAGATCGCGTGAAACTCCTCCAGATTCGTCGCCATCTTCCCTCGCCGCCACTCCGGGTGCTCGTCCTCCGAGGTCTGTTCCTGCGGGAGTCCCTGGAAGGAGTCGAACGCCCACAGCTTCGCCGGGTGCCCGTGACGCCTCGACTCGCCGTAGGCCAGGGCGAAGGTCCTTCCGCCGAAGCTTCCGAACTCGGCGTAGTCGCCGTCGATACCGTTGAAGCGAAGCGCCTTGAACGCGCTGTAGAAGAAGTTCTGCCGCTCGAGCCGCTCGCGGCGGTAGAGGTCGAACAGGCGCGGCGCCACGACGCGGTCGACTGCCGCATCCGCCCAACGCCGGGGCCGGCGCCGCCAACTCATCCGAGGAACGGCCCCGCGTCCACGGTGACAAGCCCGCCTCGCATGTACTTCTCGCGCTTCCAGTCGGACACCTCCGGTATCCGGCGGCGACGAAGCTTCCGCTTCAAGCCGCCCCGCCAGCTCCGGTCCTGCATGGTCGTCTCCTCCAGGATCGGCCGGGCAGACGGCCCGGAGCGGGCGGGCTCGGCCGAGGACCGGCGGAGGAAGCAGGCGTGGAGACAGCGCAGCGGCGTCTCGTCCCAGGACAGCCGCTCGCCGATGTTGTCGACGGCGCCCTCGTCGTATCCGGGCCGGAACACGATCTTCCCGCCGTGGAGACGTTCCGACTCGTCGCCCGTCCAGGAGTCGATGGCCGCGAAGTTGTAGAGCTTCGTGATCGAGCGCGACGGGGGTGACGGGTAGCCGGACGCCACCTGCCTCTCCTCGTCGATCTCGACGCAGTTGACGACGTTCGAGGCGATCTTGAAGACATCCGCATGTGACCCGCCGAGAAGCTCCTCGCGAAAGCCGGCGAGGCGTTCCGGATCGTAGAGCTCGTCGCCGTCCACGCCGAAGATCCAGGCCTGGGTGCCGGCGTAGGGCTCGACCAGACGATGCGAGTCACGGGCGTGGTGCGAGCGCCGGACGTCGAGGTGGTCGTACTCGGCGGCGAGGCGGTGCAGGATGTCCCAGGTGTGATCGGTCGAGACGTGGTCGACCGCGTAGATGCGGTCGCAGAATGCGGCCACGTTTCTGATTGCGCGCTCGACGAAGAGATCCTCGTTGCGAACGAGGACGATGCCGACGATCTGGGGCGTCAGCGCTCCTCGGTCGTCCACTCGAGCAACGGCCTGACGACCCCTCGCCACTGCCCGGTGAAGAGACCGCGAGCCGAATCGCCTTCGGCGGGGTCGTAGACGTGGAATGCCGCGATCCGGTATGCGCTGGCGTTCGGGATCAGCTTGGGCGATGCGAGCGTCACGACATCGACGTCGACCGAGAAACGACCCTCGTTGAGCAGGTTTCCGGGAACCCAGGCGGTCGCGACGTAGTCACCAGGACGAGCAGGTTCCTCCCAGCGACTGCTCGTGTCCATGGCGTTGAAGCAGATCGCGCCATGTTGGTCGGTGATCTTGATCTTCGGCATGACCGGATCCCCGTCACGCAGCACACGGAACGACAGCTCGAGCCCGACAGGCTGTCTCACGTCGACCGTGGGGGATAGTCGCCCGGTCTCGTCGACGACTCGTACCGCTTGCAGGCGCACGAGATCGTTGCCGGGCGCATCGTCCGGATCCTCCCAGACAGCCTGGGCACCCCCTCCGACTGTTTGCTCCTCGTAGTAGGCGACGACCTCGTTCGTCGGCCCGTCGCGGACGACGCGGCCGCTCTCCAGCAGGATCGCCCGGTCGCAGAGTTGGAGGACCGCCTGCAGGTTGTGCGAGACGAACAGCACCGTGCGGCCGGACTCGCCGAGGGTCTCCATCCGGCCGAGCGACCGTCGCTGGAAGTCGGCGTCGCCCACGGCGAGTACTTCGTCGACGATCATCACCTCGGGCTCGAAGTGTGCCGCGACCGAGAAGGCGAGCCGGACGAACATGCCGCTCGAATAGCGCTTGACCGGCGTGTCGATGAACCTTTCGACGCCCGAGAAGGTGACGATGGCATCGAATTTCTGGTTGATCTCGCCGCGCTTCATCCCGAGGATCGCGCCGTTCAAGTAGATGTTCTCGCGGCCGGTGAGCTCGGGGTGGAACCCCGTGCCGACCTCGAGCAGGCTGCCGACCCGGCCGCGGATCTCAGCGCGGCCCTCGGTCGGCGCCGTGATCCGCGTGAGGATCTTGAGCAACGTCGACTTTCCCGCGCCGTTCGGTCCGATGATGCCCAGAACCTCGCCGCGCCGCGCCTCGAAAGAAACGTCCCGGACCGCCCAGATCTCCTTCGGCGGGTCGTGGAGATGGCCGTGTCTCATCCTGCCCACTCCGTGCATGATCGAGTCGCGGAGGGTTCCGTAGGCGGCTCGGTACTGACCGATCCGGTACTTCTTCGACAATCCATCCGCGGAGATCGCGGTCGCCATCAGATCGTGTCCGCGAATCGCGGCTCGGAGCGCTTGAAGAAGGCGAGCCCTATGACGAAGAGGATCAGCGAGACGCCGACCCCGACTGCGAGCTGGCCGCCGACGGGTTGCGGACCGCCGAGGACGGTCCAACGCCAACCTGCGATCACGGACGTCATCGGGTTGAGGGACAGAACCCATTGCCATCGAAGCGGCACACCGTCCAGGGCGAACGGCACGGCCGACAGAAACGGCAGCACCTGCATGAAGACGGGTAACACATACGGCACGTCGCGGTAACGCGAGTGAAGTGCCGAGAGCGTCAGCCCGATTCCCAGGGCGGTGACGAACGCAAGCACGATGAAGAAGGGAGCGAGGACGATCGTCGTACCGGGATATGTCGAGTACCAGACCATCATTGCGGCCAATACCACGAGTGACAGTGCGAAGTCGACCAGGGGTACGAGTACGGCACCCAGCGGGATCAGGAGCCGCGGGAAATACACCTTCGTGACCAGACCACTGTTGGTGACCACGGACACGCTCGAGACATTCATGGCCGAGGCGAAGTACTGCCACGCAAGCACCCCGGCGAAAGCAAAGATCGGATACGGGAGGTGGCCGGAGGGAAACTTGGCAAAGCGGCCGAAGACCAGTGTGTAGACAACCGCAGTCAGAATCGGTTGGAAGATCGCCCAGCCGACCCCGATGACTGTCTGTTTGTACCGGACCTTGAGGTCGCGCCAAACGAAGATCGCGAGCAATTCGCGGTAGCGCCACAGCTCAGCCAGATCTACCCGGGGCCAGCGACTCGCCGGCCGGATGACGGTCAGACGCGTATCAGTATCGGGTTCACGCGAAAGCGGTCCGTCGACCAGTTCTGCCGGCCGCTCGCGAGCCCGAACGCCTGTCTCCGCCACGCGCCGGATGCTAGCGGCGGCGCTCGAGGAGCCGGAGTCTCTGCTCGAGCGCGTCCAGCCGCCGTTCGACGCGGACGACGTCGGCCTCGCCGAGCACCGCCGCCTCGACCGCGTATGTCGCCTCCTCGTCGGTCGTGGGCGCGGGGACGGACAGCGTTGCGGCGCCTGTCGACGGAAGCGCAAACCCGTCCGGGCCGGCGCCGCGAAGCGTGCGAAGGGCATCTCTCAGCCGGGTGTCGATCACGAGCGTTCCGTCGGCAACACCCTGCTCGACCGCCGCGTCGTCGACGACCATTCCGGCGTGCTGTTCCTCGATGTGCCCCTCCCGCAGGGCGTCGTACCCCCTGAGGTGATAGCCCGTTCCCGGGCGTTCTATGTGCTCGGTGAAGGCCACGCCCTGTAGCTCGACCTTGTGCGCCCACTGCGCGCGCGATCGCAGTGGGAAGTGCAGCACCTCGATCGGATACCACGATCGAAGGACGGCGAAGCGACTGTCGATGAGCGCGTGGTTTCCCCTCCCGACGACGACCTCGGGATCGGCGCGGTGTGCGACCTTGATCACCGGCCTGTAGAAGCTCGTCGGATCGTTGATCGGCGCCTGCTGCGAGACCCGCGCGGTCATCCGCTCGGCGAAGAACTCGCCGTCGTCCACCCGCGGCACGAACGAGCGCCAGAACGCCTGGACGATGCCGTAACGCGGCGGGACGGCGGCGAGAATCTCCCTGAGCGAGCCCTCACGCGGCCACCAGAACTCGTCGGCGTCGGTGTTGATCACCCAGTCCGCGTCGAACTCCGTCGCGGCGAGGCGCGCCATCCGCGTCACCCACTCCCCCTGCCGGAGCCCCTCGGCCGGCTCGTGGATGAGGTGAAGGTAGCCCGCGCGTGCGTACGATTCGAAGATCTCGGTCGTGTGGTCACGCGAGTTGTTGTCTGTGGCGATCACGAAGTCGACGCCAGCGTTCAGATGGAACGCGATCTGCGCGTCGATCACGTCCTCTTCGTCACGGGCGAGAACCGTCGCGACGATCTTCATCGGGCCTGACGGTCTCCCGGTCCAGCGATGGCCCGCTTGGCCTTTCTCAGCGCCTTGTAGAGACGCGCCGTTGGGCGGCCCTCGAGCGCCTGCAGGCGCGGTTCGAGCGCATCGAGGCGGCGCTGGATGCGAACGACGTCGGCCTCGCCCAAGGCGGCGACGTCGAGGGCATAGGCGGCATCGTCAACAACGCTCGGTCGCGGGAACGAGAGGTGGCCGGCCCCTGACACCGGCAAGGCAAACCCTCCGTCGGTACCGGCGGAGCGAAGCGTCCGCAGTGCGTCGCGCAGCCGCGTGTCGAGTACGAGCGACCCCTCCTCAAGGCCGCGCTCGAGTTGTACGTCGTCGATCGTGAGCGTCTCGTAGAACTCGGCGAGCCGCCCCTCCTGCCGCGCCCGGTAGACGTCGTCGTAGTAGGAGTTACGGCTCTGGCCGAGGGCGGCGCGCAGGTTGCGGTACTTGCGGTCGAACTGCTCGAAGCTCCGAATCGGGAAGTGCAAGAACTCGATCGGGTACCAGCCGCGGACGGGAACGAAGCGTGAGTCCAGCAGCGTGTGGGCTCCTGCGGAGAGCGTGACGTTCGGATCACCGCGGTGGACGGACTTCAGATTCGGCCGGAACAGGCTGGTCGGGTTGTTGATGGGGGCGGCTCCGGAGACGCGGGCGACCATCCGGTCGGCGAAGAACTCCTCGTCGTCGGGCCGGGGAACGAACTGCCGCAGGAGTGCGCGGACGATCCCGTAGCGCTGGGGGATCGAGGCGAGAACCTCCTTGAGGGAGCCGCCGCGCGGCCACCAGAACTCGTCGGCGTCGCTCGAGATCACCCAGTCCGCGCCGAACTCCGTGGCGGCGAGACGCGACATGCGCGTCGCCCAATCGCCCTCGTTCATCTCCTCCCCGTCCTCGCGGATGAGGTGGAGGTAGCCGTCGCGCGCATACCGCTCGAGGATGTCTCGGGTCCCGTCCTCCGAACGGTGGTCGGTCGCGATGACGAAGTCGACGCCGGCGTTCAGGTGGAACGCGATCTGCGCGTCGACCGCATCCGCCTCGTCGCGCGTCCGGAGGGTCATGACGAGCTTCATTCCACTGCTCCCGGGTCAGCTGCGGTGGACCGCAGCCTTGAGGCGCCGGCCGGTCTGCGCGAGCCGTGAGCTGCCCGCCCGCGACGCGTTCCCGTCGGCGCCGAACGTCCAGTTCGTCGCGAGCCCTTCCTTCACGTCGGCGATCGCGGAGTCGACGGCGCCGTAGCCGCGGTAGCGCTCTGCGATCGAGCGCAGGTCGGCAAGCCCGGCGTCGGGGCCGTCGCGCTCGACGACGAGCGCCGTTCGCGAGAGCTCGAGCATCCCGCGGACCCAGCTGTCCGCCCGCGCGACCGCCCTGTCCATCAGCGCGAAGCGGGTCTCGAGGTCGAGCCCGCCGACGCCGTTCGCGATCAGATCGGCCGGAACCTCGTCCTGCAGGAAGAACACATGCGATCCCCATTCCATCCAGTCGAGGAGGACGAGCGAGTCGCGCATGAGCTCCACCGTGATCGGAATCCACGGCATGTACGCGCCGCCGTAGTCCTGATGGACGATGACGCTCCTGCCGGGCACGAGCGATGGAAAGAAGCCGCGGAGCACCGCGTCGTTGATCTCCCAGGACTTGAGCACGTCGAGAAAGAGGACGTCGATCTCTCCGCCGCCCCAGCCGATCGCAGTGATGTCCCCTTCGTGAACCTGGTGCGGGATGTCGAACCGCTCGACGTGCGCGTCGAACCGGCGTCGAAAGGAGTCGCCGATCCGCACTTCCGGGTCGTCGCCGAAGAACTTGCGAATCGTGTAGCCCTCGACGCGGAAGAGGTCGTAGCTGGACAGGGGAGGCCCTCTCCACATCTCGCTCCGGTCGCGCAGCCCCGCCAGCAGCGCCGCCGTGGAGCCGCCGAGGAAGCAGCCCCCGTCCACGATCGCGCCCTCGCCCGCGAAATCGCGGGCCAGCCCGTAGAGGAGCTTCCGTTCGGTCTTCGAGAGCATCGTGGGTATCCCGACCGCATCGGGAGGCAGATCGACGTCGCGCCACGAGCGCCTGAGAAGCTGCTGGAGCGTTGCGTCGCCCACGTGCGCCACTCTAGGGAGCCTTCGGCAACTCGGCCGCGGCGAAGCGTCGTCTCTCTCGAACGCGCCGGGGCACCCAGCGGGAGAAGCCCCCGGCGGACGGCGCGACACTCTCGGTGTCGCCTGCGCCCCGCCAGACCCCGGCTACGAGCAGCACGATCGTCACCACGAGCGCGATCGCGAGCTTGCGCGCATCCCCGGCCGGCCACGCCGACTCGCCGAGCGGGTAGTACGCGAACGGAAGGAACCAGAGCGGGCTGAGCCGGGGTCGCGTCAAGGCGAGCGGCACGAGCAGGAGAAGGAAGTAGTGCACCCACACGATCGGCGACGCGGCGAAGGCGGCGGCGAGCGCGAGCGTGAGCACGGCGACGTCCCTGTCGCGCGACGACCGCGTCTCGTCCCGTGCGACCCACGAGGCGGCCGCGAGCAGGAGCCCGGCAGCGATCAACCCCATTGCATATCCGATGCCCACGGGCAGATGCGCGCGCACCGCGAGAGCGACGACGGAATACGAGGACGAGGCCTCGTCGTGGCTCAGACGCCGGAGCAGGTGGGAGTAGTCGCCAAGGCCTGCGAAGCCGATCGCCGCCCACGGGACGAGCACGAACGCGAGGAAGAAGCCGACGGCCGCGACTGCGGCAGTGATCCTGCGCGTCACTGCAAGCCACACGGCGACAGGCCAGACGAAGAGCTTGAGCGCCACGGCGGCGCCGACCGCCACCGCAGGCTCGACCACACGGTCGCGCCATCGCCAGGCCGCCGCGACAGCGAGCAGCAGCAGAGGCGCGATCGTGCCGAGATCGACGGCGCTGCGGGTGAACGGAAAGAGCGCGGCCAGCGCGAAGCAGCGCCAGTCGCGCACGCCGAGCAGCCACAAAGCCGCCGCCATGGCCGCGAGCAAGATCGCCAGCCAGACCACCGTCGCAGCACCCGCGCCGAGTGGATGCAGCGGGGCGAGCAGGAACGCGAGCAGCGGAGGGTACGCGTACGTCTGGTCGGCGAGGTACGCGTAGGGCGAGGCGAGATGGAGGGCCTTCCCGGCGGCGGTCAGGAAGACAGAGAGATCGTGAGGGGCGCCATTGTGGTCGACGAAGCCGCGGACACCGGAGACGTAGTGCCACGCAGCCCAGACCGCGGCGACCAACCCGATCGCCGCGCCGACGAACGGGCGCGCGACCCCCGCAGCTCTACGCCAGGCCAGAGCGCGCGTACGCCGCGGCGCAAAGACAACACCCGACGCGAGCATGACGAACGCGGGAGCGACCGGGACAGAGTAGTGAGGCTCCGCCGGCAGGCCGAGGGCGCTGATCAGGATGACGACCAGCCCGGCGAGGGTCGGCAACACCAGGGCGACTGCCCCGCGGGGCCGGCGGAAGACGAGCGCGATCAGCGCGAGCCCGAGCCAGAGGATCGGCGGCGGGAACCAACGCGACGCTTGGTTGAAACGGTGTGCGAGGCTCAGGCTTCCGGCGCGATCGGGCAGGTTCCTCGCCAGAGCGTCCATCCGGCGGTGCAACGCCGCGTAGCGCTCGGCATCACCTGGGTGGACGAAGACCAGATGATGCTCGGTCGGCGACGTCCACACCGTGTAGATGCTGTTGTCCGGGGTCGAGACACCACCCTCGTGCGCCGCGGGAATCGGCTCGCCCTCCGTCGGCTTCGGCAGTCCCGCGACTGGCTCCGGTGCGGCAGCGGCGGAGGCTGTCCGGGTCGGCGCCGAGGACGAGCGGTAGAGGGCGAGCCGCAGCATGCCCGAGATGCTTCCGAGGACTCCTCTCGTGTACTGCGCCGGATGCGCACGCACGGCTTCCATGCCGACGTCGCGCAACCACCGATAGTTGCTGTGCCATCCCTTCAACCGGTCCGAGAGCGCGAGCAGGTCGACCTGCATGCGCGGGCTCGCTTCGCGGAAGAAGTCGTCGAGCGTGATGCCGTACGAGCGGTAGGGCTCCTTCGGCAGCAGGTCGCGCTGCACCGCCCGCGCAAGCTCTCGCGTCGCCGGCCCGTTCGAGGGACGCACGATCCTGTCGGTGACGAACGCCCGGAAGAACGGGACGGTTGCGTTGCCCCCGCGCGCAACGGTGTAGTTGTCGTAACGGATCCCGTTGTGGATCGCCCAGCCCCCGACGAGGACGACCACCGGAACCACGAACGCCGCGGTCGAGACGAGGCGCGTCCGCCAGGTCGCGCGAAGGAGAAGGGGGACGACCGCGAGAGCGAGGAGCGCCTGGTTTCCGGGACGGATCAGCGCGAGGACTCCGACGCCGAGCCCCGCCAGCCCGAACCCGGCAGGCGTGGGCCTGCGCAAGACGCGTACGAGCAGAAGCGCCCAGCCCGCGAACCCCGCGGCGAAGAGCGCGTCGGACGAGAGCTCGTGGAAGAGGATCCCGTAACCGGGGTACAGGAGCAGCACGAGCGTCGTCAGCAGTGCCGCTCGCGGGCCGAACGCCCGCGCGGCGAGAAACCAGGCAACGATCGACCCGGCATAGAGCACCGAGACGACAGGCTCGGCAAGGGCCCCGCGGCCGAAGTCGAGCAGCCCGCCGATCGCGAGCATCGCCAGGGGCGTGCGCCCGAGGACGTATCCGAGGTCGATCGGATGCGACTGAAAGAGCTGGACGTAGCCGCCGAGATAGGTGCCGAGATCTCTGCCCTCGCCCAGCGGGATGACGAGAGCCTGGAGCCACCAGACGGCGAGCGCGACGAGGAAGACGATGCCGGTGCCCCGGCGGGTTTCGGCGAGCGCAACGGCACGTCCGGCGAGTCGCGAAGAGACCTCGCCAAAGGGGCGCACGGCGGCCAGGTTAGCCCAGGAGGCGGGCGGCAGCCCAGGCATACTTGCCTCCGTGCCGCCGGCTTCACCGCAGATCTCGGTGGTCATTCCCTGCCTGGACGAGGAGGCGGCCGTGGGAGCCGTCGTCGACCAGGCGTGGGAGGGGATCGAGCGCTCCGGGCGCGACGGTGAGGTGATCGTGGTCGACAACGGCTCGACCGACCGCTCTGCCGGAATCGCCGCCGAGCACGGCGCCACCGTCGTCTTCGAGCCGCGGCGCGGGTACGGACAGGCGTATCTCACCGGCATCGCGCGCGCCCGCGGCGACTACCTCGTCATGGCCGACGCCGACGGCACGTACCCGGTGCGAGAGCTGCCCGCGTTCGTCGACGCGCTCGAGAGCGGAGCCGACCTCGTCCTCGGCTCACGCTTCGAGGGGCGGATCCACGAAGGAGCGATGCCGTGGTCGAACCGCTTCATCGGCAACCCGGTGCTGACGGGCATGCTGAACCGGCTCTTCGGCATCGACGTCTCCGACGCGCACTGCGGGATGCGGGCACTGCGGCGATCGGCGTTGCCGGTGCTCGACCTGCACTCGACCGGGATGGAGTTCGCGTCGGAGATGGTCTTCAAGTCGTTCCGACGGAAGCTCCGGGTCGGCGAGATCCCGATCGACTACTTCCCCCGGCAGGGCGAGTCGAAGCTGAGCCGCTTCACCGACGCCTGGCGCCACGTGCGGTTCATGCTGCTCTACAGCCCGAGCTGGCTCTATTTCGTGCCGGGCATCGCGATGCTCGTGCTCGGCATCGCGGGCATGCTCGTCCTCGCGACCGGCCCGGTCGACGTGTTCGGCCGCACCTGGCAGATCCACACGATGCTGGCGTTCGTGGCGCTGACCCTGATGGGCGCCCAGGTCGTGCAGCTCGGCGTCTTCGCGCGGACGTATGCGCTCACACATTACGGCGAGCACGACGCGCTGCTCGAGCGGCTGCGGAAGAAGGTGCACATGGAGCACGGCGTCCTCTTCGGCGCCGCGCTCGTCCTGACTGGGATCGGCATCCTCGTGACCGTGTTCGTCCGCTGGGCAAACCGTGGGTTCGGAGCGCTCGCCGACGAATATCCGACCGCGCTCGCCATCACGCTCGTCGGCGTCGGCGTGCAGACGATCTTCGGCTCGTTCTTCCTCGGCCTCCTCACGATGCGGTCGCGGCGCGATGACGACGCGGTGACCACGCCCGTGGACCTCGCAGAGCACGCGCTGCACTAGTGCTTCCGGCCGGAAGTACGGTCTTGATTGGCCGGCGAACAAGCGAGGCTCGCAAGAACGCAGGGAGCGCTCGTACTGGATCAAGTACGGGCGCGACCGAGGACGAGGCGAGCCGACGCTTTGCAGCCGGCCAGGCTGCGCGTATTTGCGGCCGGGAGCACTAGGTGCGGGTCTGTCTGGTCTACGACCACCTCTTTCCGCAGACGATCGGGGGCGCGGAGCGATGGATGCGCGACCTCGCCCTGTACCTCGCCGATGCGGGTCACGACGTGACCTACCTCACGATGCGCCACTGGCACGCGTCGTCACCTCCGGCGCTCGAGGGCGTGCAGGTGCTCGGCCTCACCGACGCGGGACGCGTGTACGACGAGGACAGGCGAGCGCTCGGGCCCCCGCTTCGCTTCGGCATGGCGGTTGGAAGGCATCTTGCCCGTCACGGGCGTGACTACGACGTCGTGCACAGCGCGTCGTTTCCGTTCTTCCCGCTGCTCGCCGCGGCCCTCATGCGCCGCCGCGGCGGCTACAGGCTCTTCGTCGACTGGCACGAGGTCTGGACGCTCCCCTACTGGCGGCGATATGCGGGCGCCGTCACGGGAACGATCGGCTGGCTGGTGCAGCGCGCGTGCATCCGGACGCACCAGGTCGCCTACTGCATGTCCAAGATGAACGCGGACCGCCTCGTGGCCGAGGGATACAGAGGGCAGCCGATCGTCCTCCCCGGGATCTACGCGGGCGCAACCGAGCCGACCCCGGCCGCCGGCGTCGACTCGGCTCTCGTCGTCTACGCGGGACGGCACGTCCGCGAGAAGCGCGTCGGTGCGCTCGTGCGGGGCTTCCGGAAGGCTCTGCAGCAGCGGCCGTCTCTGCGGCTCGAGCTCTACGGCGACGGCCCCGAGCGAGGAGCCGTCGAGGTACTCGTCCACGACCTCGGCCTCACGGAGAGCGTGCGCGTGGCCGGGCACCGCCCCGAGGAGGAGGTCGACCTGGCACTCGGACGCGCCGCCTGCCTCGCGACCGCCTCCGAGCGTGAGGGCTACGGCCTCGTGGTCGTCGAGGCGGCCGCGCGCGGCACTCCGGTCGTCGTCGTGGCCGGCCCCGAGAACGGTGCGGTCGAGCTGGTCGAGGAGGAGACGAACGGGGCGATCGCGAGGAGCGCCGACCCCGACGAGCTCGCGGCTGCGATCCTCCGCGTCGTGGAAGCCGGCCCCGACCTCCGCGCCTCGACGGAACGCTGGTTCGAGCAGAACGCGGCGCGGCTCCGCATCGACGCGTCGCTCGAGCTCGTCGCAGAGGGATACCGCCGGGCTTGAAGACGCACTTCGAGCTGTCCGCCGCGGACTACGAGCGCTCGCGGGGAGGCCACCTCGGGAGGCGCCGGCGCAGGCTCGTGCGGGCAGAGCTGGAGGCCCATGCGAGCGCGGGCGCGACGATCCTCGAGCTCGGATGCGGCCCGGGCGGGCTGCTGGCCGAGCTGGCCGAGACACACCCGGCGCTCGACTTCGTCGGCTTCGACGTCGTGCCCGGAATGATCGAGCACGCGCGCAGCGCGCACGGTGGCGAGAATGTTCGCTTCGAGCTCGTCGACCTCGCTCACGAGCATCCTCCGCTCGAAGCAGGCTTCGCGTTCAGCATCGACGTGCTCCATCACGTGCACGAGCTTCCGTCGTTTCTCGAGGGCGTCCGGTCCGTGCTCGCGCCCCGCGGAGCCTGGCTGGCGATCGAGCCCAACATTTTCCATCCCTACATCCACTGGTCGCAGGCGCGGATGAAGCGCGCCGGCCTCGACGAGGATCACTTCAGACCGTCCGCTGTGGAGCCGCTGTTTCGGGCCGCCGGCCTCGAAGTCGCCTCACGGCGCTACGCGTTCCTGTTTCCCGGTTGGATCGAGCACGTGCCCCGCGTCCTCACCTGGGTCGAGCCGGGGCTCGAGCGGTCCCGGCTCATGGGCGGCAGCGTCGTCTACCTGCTGGAGCCCCGCTGACCGTCGCGGTGCAGGCGGAGGCCCGCCCGGCGGCGAGCGGCGCGCGCAGCGGCGCCCAGCTCGCGGTCGCCTCGGCCGTCTCGATCGTCGCGAACTACGTCTTCCTCCTCGCCGCGGGACGCATTCTCGGCAGCGACGACTACGGCACCCTCGCAGCGCTCCTCGGCGTCCTCGCGGTCGTGCTCATCCCGGCCGGCGCCCTGCAGATGGCGGTGTCCCGCGAGATCTCGAGGCGGCTTGCCTCGGGCGACGCCGAGGGCACGCACGCCTTCGCCCGTGCCGTGCTCGGCCTCGCGGCCAAGGCGACGATCCCGCTCGTCGTCGTCGCGCTGGCGCTGGCGGTGCCCCTGAACGACCTGCTCAACATCCACTCGGTCGGAATCGTCGTCCTCGCGAACACGACCCTCGCCACGGCGCTCGTGTCGCCGGTCGCGATCGGCGTGATCCAGGGCAGCCAGCGTTTCCGCGCCCTCGCCGTCATGTACGTCGCCCCCGTCGTGCTTCGCCTCGCATTCTTCGGAGTGCTTGCGGCCGCTGGCCTGCGGCTCGGCGGCGCGGTGCTGGCGAGCGTCCTCGGCGGCCTGTCGGGAACGGCGCTCGCTTTCTGGCTCATCCGCGACCAGCTGGGCGGGACGCGCGTCTCGACGTGGGACCGACGCGAGTTCCTTCGCTACCTGGGCCCAGTCGCGATCGGTCTGATCGGCATCGCGCTCCTCACGCACATCGACCTCCTGATCGTCAAGGCGCGCTTCTCCGGAAACGACGCGGGCGCATACGCCGCCGCCTCGGCCTTCGCCCGGGTCGGCTTCTTCCTCCCGGCGATGATCCTCACCGTTCTCTTCCCGCGAACGGCGGCACGCCAGGCGCGCGGGGAGCAGACCGAGGACATCCTCGGCCGGTCGCTGCTCGCCACTGCCGGCTTCTGCGGTGGCCTCGTCATCTTCTACGCCGCAACGGGTGTCGGGCTCGTGACGATGACGTTCGGGCGCGATTTCGCGGTCGGCGGAGAAGTGCTCGCGCCGTTCGCGCTCGCGATCGGGCTCTTCTCGCTGGCGAACGTGCTCGTGGGCTATCACCTCTCGCGCGGAGAGACCCGGTACTCCTGGATCGTCGCCGGCAGCGTCGTCGTGCAGGTCGCGGTCCTGTCGGTCTTCCCCACCGGCCTCCACGGGATCGTGTGGGCGAACGTCGGCATCGGCGCCGCCCTCGTCGTCGCGCACGAGCTTTTCGTCGGGTCGAGCGTTCCGGCTCTGCGGGCGGGGCTCCGCCGCGCAGCTGCCGCGACCACGTCGGTCCGCAAGGCACTGCCGGAGTCGGTACTGGCGCTCGTGGGCGCGACGCTCTTCGTCTGCGTCCTCTTCTGGCACGTCGTCGTCCACGCGGCGTCGACGGTGATCGGACGACCAGGCTCCGACTCCACGGGCACGGTGTACTGGCTCTGGCAGCTCCAGCACGAGAGCGGCTTCCACCTGCTCGGGATCACGCACCACACCCTGAGCGGGGCACCTTTCGGATGGAACGAGGGGAACGGGCTCAACCTCCAGTGGCTGCTCCCCTACTACCCGGGGTATCTCGCGACGAGGTTGTTCGGAGAGGTGACGGCGCTCAACCTCGTCGTCCTCTCCGGCTACGTGCTCTCGGGCGTGGTCATGTACCTCCTCGTGCGCTACCTCGGCTGCACCCGCCTGGTCGCGATCTGGGCAGGTGTGGCCTTCGTCGTCTTCCCCTGGCACCTCGCCCGCGCGGAGCACGCCTCCCTCGTCCACATCGAGGTGCTGGCCCTGCTGCTTCTCGCGCTCGTGGGCGCCGCGAAGCGGCCGTCGTGGCTTCGCTTCCTCTTCGTCGGAGCCGCGGCGCTCGCCTGCTGGCTGACGTCCGGGTACTACGGCGCGATGGCCGTCGTGACCGGGGGCGCGTTCGCGCTCGGTGCGGCTGTCGCCTCCCCGCGCGGCCGGCGACTCCTTCTCGTCGGAGGGACGGCTGCGGCCGTCGTCGGTGCGAGCGTGCTGATCGCGATCGGGTCCTATTCGTCCGGAGTCAACCGGGGTGCCGGCCTGCACCGCGACGCCACCGACCTTTCAATCTTCGGGTTGAAGCCGCAGCACCTGCTCGTCCCGGCCGAGGACAACCTCGTCCTCGGCACGCGGCTGAAGTCGTTCCACGACGCCCACGTGCACCTGGGCAACTCGACAGAGGGCGCGACGTATCTCGGCATCCTGACCATCGGCCTCGCCGTCGCGTGGCTCGTGATCGCATGGCGCCGGCGCAGGACGCTCGCCCCGGGGTTGCGTGCGGTGACGGCGGGCCTGCTCAGCGCCTTCGTCGCGGGCCTGCTGTTCGCGGCGCCGAGCCCGATTCACATCTTCGGTACGGCGGTGCCGATGCCGGCGAGAGCGCTCTGGGCGGTCGTGCCCGCGTTCAGAGTCAACGCCCGCTGGCTGGCGCTCCTGATGGCCGTCCTGATTCCCCTAGCCGCCCTCGCCCTGCAGGCCGTCTGGACGCGGCTCCGCGCGCGAGGGTCGCTCGCCCTCGCGGTCATCGCGCTTGCGATCGTCTTCTCGTTCCTCGAGTTGACGATCACGCCCGCGAAGGCACGCTTCCGGACGAGCGAGGTGTCGCCCGCCTACGCGGCTGTGGAGCGAACCCCGCCCGGGATCCTCGCCGAGTACCCGCTCGGCTCGGCCGACCTCTACCGGCTGGCCCAGCGCAGCCACGGCCGCCGGCTCCTGAACGGCGCCCCGCCGGGAACCGAGGCGGACGAGGCCCGGCTCGTCCTGCTCGATCCAGCCACGCCCGGAACCGCGCAGGCGCTCGCGTTCCTCGGCGTGACCGCGATCGCGATCCACCCGCACGCCGTCGTCGACGCCGAGGTCGCGCCGAGGTCTCCCACCCCTGCGGAGGGCTACAGGCTGATGGGCCGGTTCCCCGAGGACACATCCGTCTGGCAGGTCACGGCGAAGGCGGCGCCTGCGCTCATCACCTTGCCCGGCGGGTTCGCGCCGCCCAAGCTCGAGGCCGACGGCTCCGTCGGCTTCGCGCTGATCGAATCCGGCGGCGTGGCGCCCCTGGAGATCATCTCGAAGGTCGACCAGGTCATCCGCGTCACGTTCACGGCGACGCCGCCCAAGCCGGCGCAGCTCCGCGTGGCGGGTGCGGCCGGCGAGCAGCCGTTTCCGCTGACCGGGCCGACACAGGTGTCGGTGGTCGTCCAGGTTCCCCGTGGACTGTCTCAACTCCTGGTGAAGACCGACCCGGCGCCGACCTCGGAGGCCGATGCGATCGTGATCTCGACGCCGAGGGCAGAGCATGCCGCCGGACAGCCCACGCTTCGCGCCACCCCGCTCTCCCCGGATCCGGGCTTCTAGGCCGGCAGATACCCGCGCCGTTCGAGGTCGTCGAGGATCACCTGCGACGGCGACTCGGCGGGCAGAAGCGTCTTCCGGCGGAAGCGCGTCGGATCCGCGAGGAAGTCCTCGAGCACCTCCATGCGCATTCCCGAGAGGACGACGTTCTCGCCGAGCCCTTCGCGCCGTTCCGTCTTTTCGCGATGGACGAGACACGGCACGTCGAGGTAGAAGCACTCCTCCTGGCTACCGCCGCTGTCGGTGACGACGAACGCGCTCTGCCGCTCGATGCGGACGAAGTCGAAGAACCGCAGCCGCGGAATCCGGACTAGCCGAGTCGAGTCGAAGAGCCGGCCGAGACCGAAGCCGTCGATCGCTGCGGCCGTCACCGGATGATCGACGAACAGGAGCGGTGTCCGCCGCGACGCCTCGGCGAGCGCCCCGAGCACCTGCCCGAGCCGCGCACGGCTGTTCAACAGCTCGAAGCGGTGGAGCGACACGACTCCGAACGGGGCATCCGGCAGCTCGATCGCCGCCTCTCCTTCCGGCACGAGCGCGAGGCTGTCCCGGATCGTGTTCGACCCCGTGTCGACCACGTCGACACCGCTCAGGTTCGAGGCCGCCCATGCGCCGGGCGCGTAGTGGACCTGCGCGAGCCACGATGCCAGGCGGCGATTGAGCTCCTCCGGAAACGGATGGCGAAGGTCGAAGCTGCGAAGGCCGCTCTCGATGTGCGCGACCGGCACGCGCAGCGAGCGGCCGATGACCGCGCCGATGACGGTCGTCATCGTGTCCCCGTGCACGAGGACGAGCGGCCGTCCGGCTCCGTGCCGCAGCTCTCGCCGCAGCCGCCGTCGCTGCCGCGCGTAGGAGCGGCAGATCCGCGTGAGCCAGCCCGGAATGTCCCGGTTGACCCGCAGGTCGCGGCCCTGGGAGCCGCGTCCCAGCCAGAGCTCCGGTTGTCGCAGCCCGAACTGGTCGAGGAAAGAGGGGATCTGCCCGACCTGCTGCCCGGTCGTCGCGAGAAGAAGCGAGCCCGGCCGCCGCTCGAGCTCCGTGAGAACCGGCGCGAGCTTGATCAACTCGCCGGTCGTTCCGAAGACGACGAGGATCATCGTCCGAGCCGCGCCCGCACGAGCTCGGCCAACCCCTTCCACATTCCGAGCCCGTGACCGGCTGCGTACAACGGCGTCACGGCAGCAAGCGTTCGGATCTCCCGAGGAGTGCGGCCGGCCGAGACGCCGCAGGCGGCGGCTCCGATGCCGAGCGCGGCCGCAGCTGCGGGCAGCAGCGTCGGCCTCCTGACAGCTGCGACTGCGAGCGCGGCACTCGCGGGAAAGAACGCGAGGACGACGGGGAAGAATCGCGACTCGGGAGTCCCGTGGCCGTCGACGAAGACGACGCCGCGATGCAACGCATGGCGAAGAAAGTGCCGGAGCGTCGTCCGCGGCGAATACACGCACGCGAAGCGGGGGGAGATCCCGATTCGTTCCCGCGCGGCGAGATCACGCAGCACCGGCGTGTCGTCGTTGGCAAGCCGGACATCCGCGTAGCGCGTCGAGAAGGACGCCACGGCCGACGCGAGCAACGCGCGAGGCGCGAAGAAGCACGTCGTTCCTTTCGGGTAGCGGTCGAACTCCTCCGGGCCGAAGCTCGTCGTCCGCGGATCGTCGAAGTACTCGCGCCACGCGAGCTCGGCCAACAGCCGCCAGAAGATGCCGAACGCGTTGTCCGTCTCGATCCGCACGTGGCCGTTCCAGACAAGCTCGCCCGCCTCGACGCGTTCCAGCACGAAGCTCAGAGCGTCGGGCAGCAAGATGACCCGTGCGTCGAGCAGAAGCACGAAGTCGCCGGTGGCAGCGTCGAGCCCCGCACGGCGTGCCTCGAAGCGGCCGCGGTTCGGCTGCGTGAGGACTCGCAGCGGAATGTGCCCGTCGGCGGCCGCGCGCGCGACGGCGCCGCTGCCATCGCTCGAGCCGTCGTCGACGACGATCACCTCGGGCACGAAGCCGGCGCGATCGAGCGCCGCGCGAAGCGCGCCGATCGTCGCGGGCAGATGCGGCGCTTCGTTGAAGACGGGGATGACCACGCTGAGTGACGGCTCTGACATGCGGACGGACAACCGTATCGAGCGCCGCCGCTAGGGTTTCGCGATGCTCGCGCGCCCCGGCTCGAGCCCGGACCAGCAATCGACGTTGACGAATCTCCTTCGTTGCCCGACGTGCTCGTCACACATCGCCGTCGAGCACGACCGGGCCGTCTGCTCGGCGGAAGGCCATGCCTTCCCGATGGTCGAGGGCGTGTTCGTGATGGTCGACGACGAGACGCTGCGGCGCGATCCGCAGTACGAGAGCCAGCGACGGTTCTTCGACGACGAGTTTGCCGCCTACGACGTGTACCGGCTCGAGAACTGGCGGCGGAGCTACCTCGACAGGCTGCGGGCAGCCGGAGCCTTCGACGGTGGGCCGCTCGTCGACGTCGGGGTCGGAGGCTCGGGCTACACGGTGATCGAGGCGGCACGCGCGGGCATCCCGGCCGTCGGTTGCGACCTCTCTCTGGCGGGGCTCGTCAATGCGCGCAGGCTCGCGGTCGCCGAGGGAGTGCACGAGCGCACGCTCTGGGTGTGCTGCTCGGCCGAGCGGCTACCGCTCGGATCGTCCGCATTCGCGGCCGCGCTTGCGATCGCGGTGATCGAGCACGTCCCGGACGACTCGGCAGTGCTCGGGGAGATGGCGCGCGTCCTCGCGCCCGGAGGTCTCGCATGGGTGACGGTTCCCCACGCCCTCCGCAACATCTCGCCGATCTTCCGGCCCGCAAACCGACGTCACGACCGGCGGCTCGGCCATCTGCGCCGCTACGAGGCCGAAGGGCTCGTGGAATCTGCGCGCGCCTCGGGGCTCGAAGTCGAGGAGGTCCAGTTCACGGGGCATCCAGTTAAGGTCGCCCAGCTCGCGGCCGCAAGGGCGTTGTCGGGCGCGCGGGGTGACGACCTCTGGTGGCGGCTCGAGTCGCGCGACCTCGCCCGTGTGCGCGATCGGCGCGGCAGCATGCAGCTGAGCGCCTCGTTCACGCGGCGAGGCTGAGCCGTGCGCGGGGGCGAGCTTCGCTATCGGCTGCGGTGCATCGACAAGCTCGGATATCGCTTTCGCGGGGATGAGTCGCTTC
>DASUXI010000296.1:0-2390 GCA_036377995.1 Gaiellaceae bacterium | reverse complement strand
GCTACATCCTCCAGGTGCTCGCCAACATCCTCGGCGGGGGAATGTCGTCACGCCTCTTCACCGAGGTGCGGGAGCGCCGCGGGCTCGCCTACTACGTGTACGGCGTCAACCACAGCTACACCGACACGGGGTCGCTCTACGCGCAGGCGGGCGTCGACATCAACCGGATCGACGACGCGGTCTCGACGATCGCCGCCGAGCTTCGCAAGATCGCCGACGAGGCAGTGCCGCAGGACGAGCTCGACAAGGCCAAAAGCTTCGCGAAGGGCCGATTCGTCCTCCAGCTCGAGACCTCGCAGGGACTGATCATGTTCGGGCTGCGCCGCGAGGTGCTCGAGAGCCGGACGCCCGATCCCGAGGAGATCCTCGCGGACATCAGCAGGGTGACGGTCGAGGACGTGCAGCGGGTCGCGCGCGAGCTCATCGACGCGCGGGGGCTCAATCTCGCCGTGATCGGGCCGTTCGACGACGCCGAGCGGTTCTAGCAGCTGCTGGCGTAGGGCCTAATCCTCGCGGCTGTCGATCGTCGCCCCGTCCTTGATCTCCTCGACCACGGCCGGATCGGCGAGCGTTGTCGTGTCGCCGAGCGCCCGCTTCTCCGCCACGTCACGGAGGAGCCTCCTCATGATCTTCCCGCTCCGGGTCTTCGGGAGCTCGGGCGTGAACACGATGTTCGCGGGCTTCGCGATCGGGCCGATCTTCTTGCCGACGTGATTCCTCAGCTCCTCCAGCATCTCGACCGACCCGTCCACCCCACCCTTCAGCGTCACGTAGGCGACGATCGCCTGGCCTGTCCGCTCGTCGTTCCGGCCGCAGACGGCCGCCTCCGCCACCTTCTGATGGTCGACGAGTGCACTCTCGACCTCGATCGTCGAGATTCGATGACCGGAGATGTTCATCACGTCGTCGACGCGGCCGAGCAACCAGAAGTCGCCGTCCTCGTCGATGCGCGCGCCGTCACCTGCGAAGTAGACATTCCCGTAACGGGACCAGTACGTCTCCCGGAAGCGGGCGTCGTCCTTGTAGATGCCGCGAAGCATCGCCGGCCAGGGGCGCTCCAACACGAGATAGCCGCCGCCTCCAGGGCCGACCTCGTCGCCGCTCTCGTTGTACACACCCGCCGAGACCCCGGGAAACGGCTTCGTCGCCGACCCCGGCTTGGTCGTCGTCACGCCCGGCAACGGGCTGATCAGGATCATCCCGGTCTCGGTCTGCCACCACGTGTCGACGATCGGCGTACGGTCGCCGCCGATGTGCTCGCGGTACCAGATCCAGGCCTCCGGGTTGATCGGCTCGCCGACGGAGCCGAGCAGTCGCAGCGAGGAGAGGTCGTGCTTCGCCGCATGTTCCGGACCCCACTTCATGTGCGACCGGATCGCAGTCGGCGCCGTGTAGAGGATGTCGACCTTGTAACGCTCGATGATCGACCACCAGCGCGCGGGATCCGGAAAGTTCGGAACGCCCTCGTAGATGATGCCGGTCGTGCCGTTCGTCAGCGGGCCGTAGACGATGTAGCTGTGACCCGTCACCCAGCCGACGTCGGCCGCGCACCAGTAGACCGAGTCGGGCTTGACGTCGAAGATGTAGTGGTGCGTCGCCGCGACGCCGACGAGATAGCCGGCCGTCGTATGGACGATGCCCTTCGGCTTCGCCGTGGTTCCGGACGTGTAGAGGAGGTAGAGCAGGTCCTCGGCGTCCATCGGCTCGCAGGGGCACGACGCCGGATCGTCGTCCTTCCCCGAGACGAGCTCGTCCCACCACACGTCGCGTGACTCGTCGAAGGCGACGTCGTCCCCGCTGCGGCGACAGACGACCACCTTCCGCACCCCAGGCGAGACGGCCACCGCCTCGTCCGCGTTCCCTTTGAGCGGGACCTTCTTGCCGGCGCGCCAGCCCTCGTCCTGCGTGACGAGGATCTCGCAGCCCATGTCGTTCAACCGATCGGACAGGGACTCCGCGGAGAAGCCGCCGAAGACGACCGTGTGGGGCGCGCCGAGCCGCGCGCACGCGAGCATCGCGATCGGAAGTTCGGGGATCATGCCCATGTAGATGCCGACCGCGGTCCCCTTCTTCACGCCGAGCTCCTTGAGCCCGTTCGCGAACCGGACGACCTCGCGCTGCAGGTCGGCGAACGTGACCGTCCTCCGCTCGCCCTCGGGCTCGCCCTCCCAGTAGTAGGCGACTCTGTCGCCGTTCCCGGCCTCGACGTGGCGGTCGACGCAGTTGAAGCACACGTTGAGCTTCCCGCCGAGGTACCACTTCGCGTACGGAGGCTCCCACTCGTAGAGCTTGGAGAACGGCTCGAACCACGTCAGCCGCTCCCGGCCCTCGGTCTCCCAGAACTCCTCCCAGTCGCGCTCGTACACGTCTGGCTGCGCGTTCGCCTGACG
>DASUXI010000295.1:0-4772 GCA_036377995.1 Gaiellaceae bacterium | reverse complement strand
AGGACTACGAACAGGGCGACGTAGACGACGAGCGCCGCGACGACGAGACGCCGGCCGGTCTAGCTTCGGTCGGCCGGCGTCTCGCTCGGGTCCTTCTTCCGGTCAGCTGACGATGTCGCCGTGGGCCACGGCGACGGCCTGTAGGCGCGACTTGACTCCGAGCGAGCGAAGAAGGCCCGAGACGCAGAACATGGTTGAAGAGAGGCGTCTGGTAGGCGCGGACGATCTGCGCGAACGCACGTTCATCTCCGCCCTGCGCCCTTCGTATCACTTCCTCATCGAGGTCGGTGATCGCCATCTAGCCACGCGCCGGGTGCGCAGGCCGACCGCCCACCGCGCCGGGAGAGCCCTGCGGAGGCGTGACCGAGGTGTCGTCACAGGTGCACATCTCGCGATTCACACGAGAGTGCCGACTCAGAGGCGCCTGCAAATTGACGCATTTGCGTCAACCGCATCGGGTGAAACGATGCGGGATCAGCCGAGGGGAGACCAGCTACAGGGCCGTGCGAGCAACGGGCTCGCGAATCCCTCGCACCGCGAAAGCAAAGAAGATCGCCGAGATCCCCCGGGTGAGCGCGGCCACGCCGACCCACACGACGAGCAGGAACGCACGATGGCCGAAGTCACCGGCTGCCCAGAATCCGATCAAGATCTCCGCGATTCCGAGCAAGAGCTGGAGCCACCAGACTCCGGTCTCCTCCCTGAACGCGAGCGCGAGCGCTATGGCGAGTGTTCCCTTGAGAACGAAGTAGAAGCTCATCACCGCTGCGAGCGCGGCGAAGGTATTGCCCGGGTGAACGAATGCGATCACTGCGATCACGACGAAGGCAACCGCGAGAGCCGCGTGGGCGAGCCTTACCCAACCGCTCCGTGCCCAGGCCGCGAATAGCTCGTCCACCGCCGCGCCGATGACGACGATCCCGAACAGGATCGAAATCGCATTGACTGTTCGGTAGTCGAACCGGAAGACGATCACCGCCAACAGCAACCATGCCGTCCCGATGGCGAGAAAGAGCCACCAGAAACGAGCCGCGGCACCGAGGGTCCCCTCGACAAGATCGGTCACGGCGGTGTCTCCTCTCGATCGGTGAACGTCCTGCGCGAGCGCTTCACTCCGTGCAGGGTCAGGCGAGTCTAGAGAGGAGCGGCCGCCCGATGCAACGCTCGCAACCTCTTTCCTGACGTTGCTGTGGACGCTGATCGTGATCTTCTTCATGGTGATCTACTTCATGATGCTGTTCCGCGTGATCGTCGACGTGTTCCGGCGCAAGGACGCATCGGGTGGCAAGAAGGCGGTGTGGCTGATCTTCTTGCTCTTCGCCCCGCTCGTCGCCCTGATCTCGTACCTCATCGTGAACGGCGACTCGATGGCGCAGCGGGACGTGAAGGACGTCCAACAGTCGCAGGCGCAGTTCGACGACTACGTGCGGAGCGTCGCGGGCGGCGGCGCCGACCAAATCGCGAAGGCGAAGGACCTGCGCGACCAGGGCACGATCACGCAGGCGGAATTCGAGCAGCTCAAGGCAAAAGCGATGGCCTAGCGTTACGCTCGCGTCGGTGCGAATCGGCGTCCTCCTGATTCCTGCGGTTGTCCTGTCGGCACTCGTTGCTGCAGGCTGCGGTGGACGGAGCGCTCCCTCGGCTGCGAAGTGGGCTGATTCCGTCTGCACGGAGGTCAACGACTGGACGGATCAAATCAAGAGCGAGGTCGGCAAGGCCCAGGCCGAGCTCCAGTCGCCCAGTTCGGCGACGAAGGCCAATATCCAGGCAGGCATCCAGCGGAGCGTCGACGACACCAAGCAGCTCGTAGCGAACCTGAAAGCGCTCGACGCCCCGGGAGGAGCAGCCGGGAGGAGGGCAAAGGATCTGGTCGACAGCCTGGCCGCCGACGTCCAGCAGACGGTCACTGAGATCGACCGTCGCGTGAAGGCGATCTCACCGAGCGCCAGCCTGGGCGAGGCAGCTGCGGCACTTGCGCCGATCGCCGGCGACATCTCGGCCACACTCGCGAGTGCGAAAAACACGCTCGCCTCGATCGAGGCCCTCGGGTCAGACCTGAAGGACGCCTTTCAGAAAGAAGACTCCTGCCGGAACCTGGCGCAGTAGCTCCACTAGCGCAAAGGCCGATCGATCCCTCGATCCGTGCTCGGTCTGGCCGGGCGTGAGATGCTCTACGCGGAACACCGCAGTCTCGACGAAGGAGGGAACCCATGTGGATGCTGGCTCCGATCCTGCTGCTCCTTGCCTTCAGGCGCAGGCGACCGCTTCTGCGCGGCGCCGTGCTGGGCGGGACTGCGTATGTCGCGGGCAAGAAGGGAGCTGAGGCTGCGCAACGCGAGGCCGAAGGCGAACGCGCAGCCGAACAGCCACCTGCTGCCGGCTCGGGCGGGATGTCCAGTGAGTCGATGGAGAAGCTCAAGCAACTCGCCGAGCTGCACGAGCAGGGCATTCTGATCGACGCCGAGTTCGAGGTGCAAGAGCAAAAGATCCTCCAGGGCATGTGAGGCGCGGGCGCTATCCCCGAGAGGAAGCACTGCGCTAGACCCTCTCGCCGCCTCGTTCTCCTGCTTGCGCTGCTCGGCGCGCTCGTCTACGCGCAGCAGGGAGTGGCGGCGGCGACGGCAGAGTCGGAGCTGGCCGAAAAGTATGCCCCTGTCGTCCGACTGGTCGAGCAGAAGCACGAGTGCGGACCCGGCGAGCCCTACCAGCCGAGCGACATCGACGCATTCCTCGGCCAGAGCACCGTCGCGCTGCGCGGCCCGTGGCAGACCAATGATCTGATCAAGGTGGCGCCCACGGCGGCAGACCTCGGTCAAGGGCTGTATGGGTACAACCTCGACTTCCCGGGCAACCCGCTTGATCCGGGGTGCGGCTACGAGCGCTGGGCCCGGCGGGTCACGCAGGGAACCCGGCCAACCGCGTACGCCCACGTCGCGACAGAGGCGGCATACCCGGGCCGGCTCTCACTCCAGTACTGGTTCTACTACCCGTTCAACGACTGGAACAACAATCACGAGGGCGACTGGGAGATGATCCAGCTCCTCTTTGACGCGGGGAGTGTCGAACAGGCGCTCCACAAGCCGCCGCTCGAGATCGGCTACAGCCAGCACGAGGGAGCGGAGAAAGCAGCATGGGGAGACGACAAGCTCGAAGTCGTCGACGGCACCCATCCGGTCGTGTACCCGGCTGCGGGGTCGCACGCGAACTTCTTCGACCCGGCCCTGTTCATTGGCCGCTCCGCCAGCGAAGGGGTCGGTTGCGACGACACGACCGGCCCTAGCACCGAGCTGAGACCCGTAGTGCGCACGATCCCCGCTGACGCGACGTCAGCCCGGAAGGCATTCCCCTGGATCGCGTTCGAGGGTCGTTGGGGAGAGCGGCAGAGAGCGTTCCTGAACGGGCCCACCGGGCCGAATTTGAAGACTCAGTGGACGAAGCCGATCACCTGGTCCGAGGACTGGCGCAGTCACGCCTACGCAGTTCCCGCAGGCGGCGTGCTTGGGACGGATGCGACCGAGTTCTTTTGCGGCGCGGTCGGCGCGGGCTCGAATTTCGTGATCCGGCTCGCCGACAGCCCGGGCTGGACGACTTTCGGAGTCCTCGCGCTCGTGGTGCTCCTCGCGCTCGCCGGACGGCGCACCAGCTGGAGGCCGTCGAACCCATTGCGCGTGGCACGGCGTCGGTCCTGGGGCCAGACGCTGACCGCCGCCGCGCGAATGTACGCGTCCCGTCCGCGCCTCTTCATCGGGATCGGGCTCGTCACGATCCCCATTTCCGTGGTCATCACCGGGGTTCAGTGGCTGCTCTTCAGCGCCTCCAGACTCGCCGGCCTCGCCCTCGAAGGCGAAGGTGGCGGCTTCCGAATCGCCCTCGGCGTCTGGATCGGGACCGTGCTGACACTGATCGGTCTCGCGCTCGTACAGGCGGCGAGCGCACGGGCGGTCGCCGAGATCGACGCGGGACGGGCGATCGGCGTCACGCGAGCCTATCGACTCGCGCTCGGAACCTTCCGCCCGCTTCTCGGCGCTCTCGTGATCGCAGTCGCGATCGTAAGCGTTCTCAGCCTGTCGCTTTTTCTGCTCCCGATCGCGATCTGGCTCACGCTTCGCTGGGCCCTGATCGTGCCGGCGGCTGAGCTCGAGGGCCATTCCTCGCTCGGGGCCTTGCGTCGGAGCTGGTCGCTCGTCCGGCGACACTGGCTCAAGGTCGGCACGCTCGTCGTCGTCGCTGCGGCCCTCACGATCGTCGCCGGCCCGTTCATCGGCGCGCTGCTGCTCTTCATCCCCGGCGCTCCACCCGAGCTGATCAACATCGTTGCCGGAATCGTCTACGCCGTCGCGATGCCCTTCGTCGGGCTGACAACGACCTACGTCTACTACGACAAGATCGTCCGCGAGCGGCTGGACGAGACTGCGGCCCCCTCCCCGTCGGAGCTTCAGGCCGAGGTGTCGCTCGGCTGAGCGACCCGTCGGACCGCCGGATGGGAGAGACAGCAGTCGGCGCGGAGGCGCCTTCAGGGATTCCCGGGCCTGGAGGCCCGGTCGCCAAGCTCCGCCGGGCCCGCTTCTACTCGTCGCCCAGGGGAGGGCCTACGGCACGGCGCGCGACCGACGGGCTCCTCCTCGTGCCGGCCGACGTGCTCGCATCTCGGCCAGGGGAGTCCGCCTATTCATCCTTGCCCTGATGCTCAACTTCACGGCCGTCGAGATCGTCGGGTGGATCCGCCGGCACGATCAGCTTGGTGGAGTCGCGGCGCTGCTCGTCTACCTCAC
>DASUXI010000294.1:0-2688 GCA_036377995.1 Gaiellaceae bacterium | reverse complement strand
CGAGAGCAAGGTCCCCGTCCCGAGGCCGCCGTACTCCTCGCCGAAGAAGAGCCCGAAGATGTCGTTCTCGCGGAAGAGCTCGACAACGTCCCAGGGAAACTCGTGGCTCTCGTCGATCTCCGCCGCACGCGGTGCGATTCGCTCGCGCGCGAGCTGACGGACGAGATCGCGGATCTCGCGCTGCTCGTCGCTCAGCGGCTCGAATGCCACGACTGAAGCCTAACCCGCGCACTCGGGGCCGAGAGTCCGGCTACGGTCCGAGGGTGATCTTCGAGAACGGCGTCATCCGCACCATGGACCCGTCCCTGCCCGTCGCGCGCGCGCTGGCGATCGCGGGCGACCGGATAGCCGGAGGGGTGGGAACACACGAGACGGCCCTCGCGAGCCCGGAGCGGATCGACCTCGGCGGGCGATGCGTCCTACCCGGCTTCAACGATGCGCACGCGCACTTCCCGACCTGGGCGCTCGCACAAGAGCAAGTGCGGTTGGAAGGGACGAAGTCGCTCGAGGAGACGCTGGCCCGCATCGCTTCGGCCACGAAGGACGTCGCGCCCGGCCGCTGGCTGCGTGGGACCGGGTGGCGGAGCGGCGACTGGTCACCGGCAGTCGAGCCGACGAGGGAGGCCCTCGACCGCGTCACCGGCGACACACCGGCCGCCCTGATGGCACGGGACTACCACTCGCTCTGGCTCAACACGGCGGCGATCGCTCGAGCCGACGGGAGGCTCGAGGTCGCCGGCGGGGTCGTCGAGCGCGACCCGAGCGGAGCGCCGACGGGCGTCCTGCGCGAGGAGAGCGCCTGGCACTTCCGCGACGCGTTCGTGCGCCCCTCGGAGGACGAGCTCGTCGAGGCGACCCGCGCGGGGCTCCGAATCGCCAGCACGCGCGGCGTGACCGCCGTGCACGACAAGGACGGGTGGCTCGGAGCACTCGGCGTCTGGCAGCGCCTGCGGGACGAGGGGTCGCTCTGTCTACGCGTCTGGCAGTCCCTCCCGGCAGAGAAGGTGACGGAGCTCGCCGCGGTCGACCTCCGGAGCGGCTTCGGCGACGACCTCGTGCGCATCGGCTACCTGAAGGCATTCATGGACGGCACGCTCGGCTCGCAGACGGCCCGCATGCTCGACGGCTCCGGGGTCGAGATCACGAGCCGCGAAGCCCTGGTGGAGATCATCCGCGCCGGAGCAGCGGCAGGCCTCCCCGTAGCCGTCCACGCGATCGGCGACCTGGCGAATCGCGAGGCGCTCGACGCCTTTCGCGACACCCGGGACGCGTGGCAGGCGCGCGGCCTCCGTCCGCGGATCGAGCACGCCCAGCTCCTCGCGCCCGAGGACATCGGCCGCTTTGCAGCGCTCGGGGTCGCCGCCTCGGTCCAGTTCAGCCACGGCCCTTCGGACCGCGATCTCGCCGACCGCTTCTGGGGCGGGAAGACGGTCGGCGCATACGCGTACCGGTCGCTCTGGGACACCGGCGCCCTCGTCGCGAACGGCTCCGATGCGCCGATCGAGGAGCTCGACCCGTGGGCCGGCGTCTGCGCCGGCGTCCTGCGCACGATCGACGAGCGCGAACCGTGGCATCCCGAGCAGCGGTTGAGCCTCGCCGAAGCGCTGCAGGCGACGACGGTGGCACCCGTCTGGTTGGCCCGCGACGAGCATCGACGCGGCAGGCTCCTCCCGGGGTTCCTTGCCGATCTCGTCGTTCTCGACCGCGACCCCTTCGCGGTCGAGCCCGAGGAGCTTCGCGAGGTCCACGTGGTCGCGACGATGCTCGGCGGACGCTGGACGCACAACCCCCCGCCCTGGGACTAGCGGCTGCCCGCGAGCGGTTATGTTTTCGCCGGGGTCACAACCGACGAAAGAGAGCTTTGGCCGATGAAAGCTGGCGCCGTCTCTCAAACCTTCATCCGCCTGCGGGTGCGCTCGATCGGCCTGCCCCAGGTTCTGTTCCAGTCGATCACCCACATGGCGGCAATCGAGACGGTCGCCGGCGACGGAGCCGTGGCCACAGGGCCGGCGTGATGGCGACCGCCATAGGCCACCGGATCAGGCGAGACGAGGTTGTCTGGGCGTTCGGCCCGGAGCTCGAGCCGGTCCTGGAGATCGACCCGGGCGAGACGGTCACGTTCGAGACGAACGACTGCTTCACGGGGCAGATCACCTCGGAGGCCGACCTCGTCACGGAGATCGACTTCGACCGCGTCAACAGCGCGACCGGCCCGGTCGCGGTGAAAGGCGCGGAGCCGGGGGACTCACTCGTCGCCGAGATCCTCGACGTCCGGCCGGTGGAGGTCGGGTTCGCATGCCTCATCCCCGGGTTCGGGCAGCTGATCGAGCAGGTCGAGGCGCCGGTGACGCGCCTCTTTCGGGTGGAGGACGGCTGGGTCGAGATGAACGACCGGGTCCGCTTCCCGGCCAAGCCGATGGTCGGAGTGGTAGGCGTCGCCACCGACGGCGAGACCCTCACGACGGGGCTCGCCGGTCGCCACGGCGGCAACCTCGACGACCACCTCCACGGCAAAGGAGCCCGGATCTTCTTCCCGGTGAGGCAGCCCGGCGCCATGTTCGCCGTCGGCGACATGCACGCGGCGATGGGCGACGGCGAAGTCTGCTTCACCGGTGTCGAGATCGCGGGAGAGGTGGACATCCGGTTCAGCCTGCTGAAGGGTCGGCAAGCCACCTGGCCGGTGACCGA
>DASUXI010000293.1:0-4976 GCA_036377995.1 Gaiellaceae bacterium | reverse complement strand
CCCATCGTGCAGACGGCACCGCCGCCCGCCTTGCTCGCGATCTGCGGCAGCTCGAGATCGAGCAGCGCTGCTCCGGCCAAGGCGTCGCGGCGTTTGTCCATCGGCGTCGAGCCCGCGTGTGCCGCCTGCCCGCGAAACGTGACCTGGTGCCGCTCGACCCCGAACGTGCCGAGCACGACGCCGAGCGGGAGGTCGATCGACTCGAGCACCGGTCCCTGCTCGATGTGGAGCTCGAGATACGCGGCGGCGCCGGCGAGCTCGTCCCTGGCGTCGAGGGCGGAGTCGAGCTCCACCCCGTGCTGCCGGAGCGCATCAGGGAGCGAGATCCCGGCCGCGTCTTTGCGGGCGCGCAGCTCGTCCTGGTCCGCCATCGAGCCGGCGGCCGCGGACGAGCCGAAGAGCGAGCGGCCGAACCGGGCGCCTTCCTCATCGGCCCAGTTGACGAGCCGGACCGTGACCGGAGGCGTCCCGTCCGCCGCGACCCGGCGCAGGACCTCGACCCCGGCGACCACATTCAGGGCGCCGTCGAGCCAGCCGCCGTTCGGGACCGAGTCGATGTGGCCGCCGATCAGAACGGCCCGGTCGGCATCCCCGCGCAGCGTGAACCACTGGTTGCCGGCGGCGTCCACCGACTCGACCGCGCCGGTCTCGGCGACCTTGCCGCGAAGCCACTTGCGCGCCTCCTCCCACGTGTCCGTCCAGGCGACGCGCTGCGCGCCGTTCTCGTCGGCGGTCAGCTCTTGGAGCTCGCGTAGCTCTGCGACGGTGCGAGTCGGTTCCAGGGGCACGGCGCGACTCTAACCCGCGGGGTTCGAGTGTGGTAAGCATCCCTCGATGTCGGCGATTGCGCTGGAACGGCCGCGCGCCCGGGGACCGGCCGTGCGCCGCGGCATCGGGCGCGCCGCGCTGTTCGTGCTCGTCGGCGCCGCGCTCTGGGGGTTCTGGGAGGGCTACCGCTGGCTCTGGATCCGGGAGGGCTGGAGCTGGCCGTTCACGGTCACCGACAACGCGATGCCCCACATCCACCGCATCTTCCAGGCGCTGGTCGACCACGCTCGCCCGGGTGGCGTCGGCCCGCGCCTGATCACGATCCTCACGAGAGCGGCGCTCTTCACCGCCAAGGAGGCCGCCGTCGGCTTCGCGCTCGGGGCCGTGCTCGGCTTCGCCCTGGGCGTGCTGCTCGCCCACTTCCGCATCCTGCAGCGCGGCTTCCTGCCCTGGGTCGTCGCGTCCCAGACCGTGCCGATTCTCGTGGTCGCCCCGATGGTCGTCGTCTGGCTGAACCCGAAGCTGCCTGGGTCGCTCAAGGACTGGGGGGCCGTCGCCGTCATCGCGGCGTACCTGACGTTCTTCCCGGTGACGATCAGCACCATCCGCGGGCTCCACTCCGCCGATCGGAAGGCACTCGAGCTGATGCGGTCGTACGCGGCCGGCGACTGGCGGATTCTCTGGAAGCTCCGCGTCCCCGCGGCGCTGCCGTACATCTTCGCGGCGCTCAAGGTGTCGGCCACGGCGAGCGTGGTCGGCGCGATCATCGGCGAGCTCCCCTCCTCGATTCAGGACGGGCTCGGCGGCCAGATCATCAACTACAGCCAGTACTACACGATCCAGCCCACCGGTCTGTGGGCCACGAACGTCATCGCCGCCGCGCTGGGGATCTCGTTCTTCCTGATCGTCCTCGCTGCGGAGCGAATCGTCGTGCGGCGAGCGCCGGAGAACATCGCATGAGCGTCGTCGAGATCAAGGACGTCACGAAGCGGTTCGGGGAGACGACGGCCCTGCAGGGCATCGGCCTCGACATCGAGGAGAGCGAGTTCGTCTCGCTGATCGGGCCGTCGGGGTGCGGGAAGTCGACGCTCCTCAGGATCATCGGCGACCTGATTCAACCCACATCCGGGAGCGCCTTCGTCAACGGCAAGCCGGCCCGCCAGGCGCGGATCGACCGCGACTACGGGATCGTCTTCCAGGACGCTGTCCTCTACGACTGGCGGACAGTGGCGAAGAACATCGCGCTGCCACTCGAGCTCGCGCGCTGGGACCGGCGCCGCCGCACCGCGAAAGTGAAGGAGATGCTCGATCTCGTCGAGCTCGGCGGGTTCGAGAGCCATCACCCCTGGCAGCTCTCCGGCGGCATGCAGCAGCGGGTGTCGATCGCGCGAGCGCTGTCGTTCGACCCTCCGCTCCTGCTGATGGACGAGCCGTTCGGCGCCCTCGACGAGATGACGCGGGAGCGACTCAACATGGAGCTGCTCCGGATCTGGGAGGCGAGCGGATCGACCGTCGTCTTCGTCACGCACTCGATCTCCGAGGCGGTCTTCCTCTCGACGAGGGTGGTCGTGATGTCGCCCCGGCCCGGACGCATCTCGGACGTCATCCCGATCGACCTGCCGCAGCCGCGCACGGCGCTGACCCGGGAGGAGCCGCGTTTCTTCGAGCTCGTGACGCAGGTGCGGGAAGCGCTGCACCTGGGGCACGAGTCGGACCGCGCGGCCGTGGCGCCCGCATGACGACGGCGCCCACAGCCGTTCAACCCGTGCCGCGGGGCGGCATGGCGCGACTCGTGGGACGCCGCCTCGTGGACTGGCTGCCGGCCGCGATCGTGCTCGTCGGTATGACCGGGCTCTGGGAGGCACTGACGCGGGCGTTCCACGTCCAGGACTTCCTGCTCCCGAAACCGTCGGCGATCGCGAGCACGTTCTGGAGCACGAGGTCGGAGCTGTGGTCTGCGGGCTGGTTCACCTTCCAGGAGGCGCTGGGCGGCTTCGTGCTGGGCTGCGGGTTCGCGATCCTCGTCGCGATCGTGCTCGCCCGCTGGCGGGTGCTCGGGTCGGCCTTCATGCCGTACGCGATCGCCGCGAACGCCATCCCGATCATCGCCTTCGCGCCGATCACGAACACCTGGTTCTCGCCGCTCGACAAGAGCTCAAAGATCAGCATCGTCGCGGTGCTTTGCTTCTTCCCGGTGCTCGTGAACACACTGCGCGGCCTCACCTCTGTCAATCCGCGCGCGATCGAGCTGATGGAGTCGTACGCGGCCGGCCAGGTGCAGATCTTCAGGCGCGTACGCATCCCGGCAGCGCTGCCGTTCATCTTCACCGGGCTGAAGGTGGCGACCGTGCTGGCAATGATCGGTGCGGTGGTCGGCGAGTACTTCGGCGGCGCGCTCAACGCCCTGGGCGTCCAGATCCTCACCAGGGCCCGTGTCGCGGACTTCCGGGAAGCGTGGGCGGGCATCATGCTCGCCTGCCTGCTCGGCATCGCGCTCTACCTGGCGGTCTCGGCGGTCGAGCGCCTGACGCTCCGTTGGGTTCCGTCGACATCGGAGTGAGAAGGGGTCAGAATCGTCGAGGAACAGAAGAGGAAAGGGGATTGGATGAAGCACCGTAGGTATTGGGTCGGGGGAATCGCCGCGCTCGTCCTCGTCGGCACCGTCTGGGTGGCGGGAGCGGGCGCGACACCGGCGGCTCACTCGAAGGCGGCCGCGACAAAGGTCACCCTGCAGCTCAAGTGGGTGACGCAGGCGCAGTTCGCCGGTTACTACGAGGCAGTGGCCAAGGGCTACTACAAGCAGGCCGGGCTCGACGTCACGCTCAAGGTCGGCGGCCCGGACATCACGCCCGAGCAGGTCGTCGCCGGCGGCCAGGCCCAGTTCGGGCTCGACTGGCTGCCGAGCCTCCTGGCATTCCGCGACAAGGGCACGAAGCTGATCAACATCGCGCAGGTGTTCTCGCGGTCCGGGATGACGCAGCTGACGTGGAAGGACTCCGGAATCAACACCATCGCGAAGATGAAGGGCAAGAAGGTCGGCAACTGGCTGCTCGGGAACGAATACGAGCTCTTCGCGGCGCTCACCCGAGCAGGCATGGACCCGTCTCACAACAAGGGCGTGACGATCGTCAAGCAGCCCTTCGACATGAACCTGTTCATGAGCCGGCAGATCGACTCGGCCTCCGCGATGACGTACAACGAGCTCGCGCAGGTACTCGAGACCAAGAACCCGAAGACCGGCAAGCTCACGAAGCTGAGCGAGCTCAACGTGATCAAGATGGAGAACATCGGCACCGGGATGCTCGAGGACGGCCTCTTCACGACCGAGAGCTGGATCAAGAGCAAGAGCAACCAGGCGATCGCGAAGAAGTTCCTGGCCGCCTCGTTCAAGGGCTGGATCTGGTGCCGTGACCACGCAGCCGACTGTGTGAAGACCGTCCTCGCACAGGGCCCGACGCTGCTCGGCGGCCATCAGAAGTGGCAGATGAACGAGATCAACGCGCTTATCTGGCCGAGCAAGCTCGGCATCGGGATCATGGACAAGGCCGCCTACACTCGGACGACGAAGATCGCGAAGCAGTTCGGCGCGATCAAGAAGCCGGCCGGAAACGGCGCCTACCGCGGCGACCTTGCCAAGGCCGCCGTCGCACAGCTCAAGGCGCAGGGCCTGGACGTGTACGGCAAGAAATGGAAGAAGGCGAAAGTGACCCTCACCGAGGGCGGCAAGTAGACACGACGCCGAGAAAGGGAGACCCGCGATGTCCGTACTGATCAAAGGCGGCCGCATCCTCACGGCTGCGGACGACTACGTCGGTGACATCTACGTCGAGGGCGAGCGGATCTCCCTGATCGGTGAGTCGCTCGATCTCCAGGCCGAGCGAGTGATCGATGCAGCCGGGAAGTACGTGCTTCCCGGCTGCGTCGACCCACACACCCATCTCGACATGCCGTTCGGCGGGACGGTGACGATCGACGACGTGGAGTCGGGGCAGACCGCGGCCGCGTTCGGCGGCACGACGTGCCACGTCGACTTCATCATCCAGCCGCCGGGCTCGTCCTTCGCCGATGCGATCGACGACTGGCGCGCGAAGGCGAACGGCAAGCAGGTGATCGACATGGGGTACCACATGGCGGTCACCGATCTCCGCGAGGGCGGAACCCTCGAGGAGCTCGCATCGCTTCCCGACCAGGGCATCACGTCCTACAAG
>DASUXI010000292.1:0-8914 GCA_036377995.1 Gaiellaceae bacterium | reverse complement strand
CCCTTCGGGCGGCGCGATGCGAAGCGTGTCAGCGCCTGGCTCGAGCCAGACCGCTGGCACGGCTGGTCGGACGCCGGTCCCTGGCCTTAAGTGCTCCCGGCCGCGATCGCCTTCTCGTACGCGGCGACGTAGTCCGTGACCATGCGCGCCGGCGAGAACTCTTCCTCTACGTAGGCACGCAGCTCGAAGGGATCGAGCGCGTCCGACGCCTCTAGCGCGTCGCCCATCTCCCTGTAGTCGTCCACGATGATCCCGCTCCGCCCGTGCTCGATCACCTCGGGGACTGCACCCCATCGTGTCGCGATCACCGGTGTGCCACATGCCATCGACTCGATCATCACGAGGCCGAACGGCTCCTCCCACTCGATCGGAAACAGCGTCGCGCGTGCGTTCTGGAGCAGTTCCACCTTTTCACCGTGTGTCACCTCACCGAGATACTCGATCCCGTCGACGAGATGCGGCTCGACGAGCTGGTGGAAGTACTCGCGCTCCTTCGGCTCCTGCATCTTCCCCGCGAGCTTGAGCGGCAGCCCGGTCTGCATCGCGACCGCCACCGCGCGGTGAGCGCCCTTGTCGGGGCTGAACCGGCCGAGGAAGAGCAGGTAGTCCCCACGGTGAGGCTTGACGGGATAGACGGAGAAGTCGAGCGCGTTGTGGCAATTCGCGATCCAGTTGAGGTCCGGCTTCGGCTTCCGTTGGTTCATCGAGATCGAGATCAGGCCGACCTGGGGCGCCACTCGCGAGATGACCTCGTAGATCTCTCCGGGCTCGCCGGTAAGCGGCCCGTGCACCGTGTGCGCGACGGGAGTCGGGACGGTCGCCCCGAGCGTTGCGCCGAGCATGCCGGTGTGGTCGTTGATGACGTCGAACTCGTTCGCGCGGCTGAAGCAGGAGAGCGCATGCTTCAGCTCCCAGAAAGTCCGCCCGATCTGCGCGCTCGGCGCCTCCGGGAACACGGCGGCGAGGGTCGCCTTCGTGCGGGAGTCTCCGGATGCAAAGAGCGTCACGTCGTGGCCCGCGTCGACGAGCCCGTCGGCGAGCAGTGACACGACCCATTCGATCCCTCCGTAGCCCGTCGGCGGGACGGCGAACCACGCGGGGGCGAGAACGGCGACGCGCATATCTCAGGCTTCCTCCACCCGGACGCGGCCGTCCTCCACCCGGGCGTCCCAGAGACGGTCGAAGGCCCGCACGCCGGAGAGCCTGATCGAGCCCGCCCACGACGGCAGCTCAGCCGGCGCCACCGTCTGGAGCGCGTGGCGTCGCCGGTCGGGCTGCAGGCCGAGCAGCAGTTGCAGCAGCAGCACGGGCGTCCCCGCCGCCCAGGCCTGCGGGCGCGCCGCCGTCGGGTAGGCGATCGGGAACGGCGTCTCAGACCGGCGCATCCCCGCGAAGACCTCCGGCAGCTGGTAGCTGAAGTGCTGCGCGGCCGTCAGCATCCGCTGCATGATGCGCTGCGCTTCCGGCCAGCGCGCGTAGCGGGCGAGGCCGGCCGCGACGATGGAGTTGTCGTGCGGCCACACCGTGCCGTTGTGGTACGAGAGCGGGTTGTAGCCCGCGTCACCGGTCGACATCGTGCGGACGCCCCACCCTGACCAGAGCTCGTCCCCCATGAGCTGATCGACGACCGCGTCGACGCGCGCCGGTGGGACGATCCCGGTCCAGAGCAGGTGGCCGATGTTCGAGCACAGCGAGTCGACCCGGCGCTTGTCGGCGTCGAGCGCCAGCGCGTAGTACCCACCGCGCTCTTCGATCCAGAACGCTTTGTCGAAGCGCTCGCGCAGCTCGTCGGCCTCGCGGTCGAGGCGCGCGCCGAGCTCGCGGTCGCGCCAGACCTCACGCGCGAGATCCGCGGTGCGCCGCTTCGCGTCGTAGACGTAACCCTGCACCTCGCACGGCGCGATCGGCGCCCGGGCAAGCGTGCCGTCGTGGAAGCGCTGCGAGTCCCCGGAGTCCTTCCACGACTGGTTCTCGAGCCCGTGGTCGTTGCGGCGCTCGTACTCGACGAGGCCGTCGCCGTCCCGGTCGCCGTAGGCGTCGATCCAGTGGAGCGCCGCGAGCGCTGGGCCTTTGAGGTCGCGCACCAGTGAGGCGTCGTCGGTCCAGCGCCAGACTTCCGACAGGAGGATCAGGTAGAGCGGCGTCGCGTCGACCGTCCCGTAATAGCGCTCGAACCAGGCGCGCGCTGCCTTGCCGTGGCGCACCTCGTGGACGATCTTCCCCGGCTCGGCGTCGATCCGCGGATCGTCCTCGGTCGCCTGCAGGTCGGCGAGCACCTCGAGCGCGGTCCGGGCGAGCTCCGGCCCGAAGATCAGCGTCTGCAGGCACGTGATGATGGTGTCGCGGCCGAAGACGGTCATGAACCACGGCACTCCCGCCCCCGGCAGCTTCCCGATCCCGGAGTTGTTGGAGCGCATCCGCAGGGATGCGAGGTCCGAGACCGACTGCCCGAAGGAGTGCGAGAGCGCGTCCCACGACGTGCGCAGCTGCGGGACGCGAAGCTGCCAGGCGGCAAGCGAGTCGCGGACCCGCCCGACCTCTTCGCCGAAGCGGCGCTCCGCGAAGCGCGCGGCGACCTCCTCGCCGTCCGGCAGCGGGATCACCTCGACATGGAGCTCCCAGCGCTCCCGTGGCGCCAACGCGAGGTGGTAGTGCACCGCGGACTCGTGGACGTCCCCGCGTTGGCTGAGGAGCACCTGGGTCCTGAGGGGGAGACCGCAGTTGTCGGCGATGAGGAACTGATTCCGGTCGCCGTCGTACTCACTCGGGCGCGGGTCGGGGAGCGGCTTCGCGCTGAGGGGGTCGCCGAGCGCGAAGTCGTAGTCCTTGACCGCGAAGATGTCCGCGAAATCTGCGCCGATCTCGAGCTCGAGGTCGAATTCGACCGGGTCCATCGTCTCGTTCTGAACGATGAACGTGTCCTGGAGCCCGTCCCCGATAAAGCGCTCGCGCCGGATCGAGAGGGCGTCCTGCGCGAGCCCGCCCGCCAACGGATTGCGCATGAAGAACGCAGCCGAGAAGTATTCGATCCGGTCCGACGACAGCAGCAGCGGACGCTGGCCGTTGACCGTGAGCCTGAGCCGCGAGAGGAAGCGGGTGTCGTCCGAGAAGAGGCCCTCGATCGGCCCGTGAAGATCTCCCAGGTCGTCGCAGATGCAGAAGGTCGCGCCTTCGAGGATTCGGAGTTGGCCGGCCATCAGTGCCCCGTGCGGAGTATGCGTCCCCCTGAGGACTGCGCAAGAGCCTTGACGACGAGCTCGTCGACGTTGACGTGCGGGGGACGCGTGACGGCGAAGAGGACGCACTCGGCAATGTCGTCCGGCTTCATCGCATCTACGCCTTCGTACACCTTTCTCGCCGCCTCCTCGTCGCCTCTGAAGCGAACCTTGGAGAACTCGCTCTCCGTTAGCCCCGGATCGACCGTGGTGACGTGGATCGGCCGGCCGAGGAGATCCTCCCTCAGGGCGTACGTGAACCCGCGCACAGCGAACTTCGACGTGACGTAGACAGAGCCTTTCTCGTAGGCCTGCCTTCCGGCCACCGACCCGAGGTTGACGATGTGCCCGCCGTCCCGAACGTGAGGCAGGCAAAGACGGGTCATCCGGATCAGGCCGTTGACGTTCGTCTCGAGGACGACGCGCTCGTCCGCTTCGTTGCTGTCGTCGAACAGGTCGCGCCCGAGCGAAAGGCCGGCGGCGTTGACGAGGATGTCGATCCCACCGAGACGGTCGACGGCGGCGGCCACGAACCGCTCGCAGCTCTCGGGCTCCATGACGTCGAGCTCGAGCGCGACGACGGGCTCTGGTATGCGGCCGGCGCGGCGCGCGCCGCCGACGACGCGCGCGCCTTCCCGGGCCAGCGCCGCCGCGATGGCCGCGCCGATCCCGCTGGACGCACCGGTGACGACTGCGGCTCTTCCGTCGACTGCGGGCACCGGGGGATGCTAACGGCGCTCGACAGGACTGCGGCGCGCGACCGCCTCGCCCGGGCTCGGTGTGCTCCACCTGGAGGGTCGTGTGGCTCAGGCCGAATCGGGGCACGACCGAGAACGAAGCAAGGCGACGCTTTGCAGCCGGCCAGGCTGAGTGTACTTCCGGCCGGCAGCACTAGACGTATTCCTCGGCCTCCGCGTAAGCGAGGCGGCGGTCGACCCGCCGCTCACGTTCGGCATCCGGTAGGAACCAGCGCTCGGCGATCGCGGTCGGCACGACTGCCGAGAGCACGACGACGGTCACGAGGAGCGAGAACTGGGTCGTGTCGATGATGCCCGCACTCAGGCCGTAGAGGGACGAGATCGTGCCGAACGTGAGACCGGTGCTCATCAGCAAGGTAGTGAAGGTCCCGTGCCGCCGGTCGGCTCGCCGCGCTAACGGATAGATCAGTCCGAGCTTCGGCACCATCTTCGCCGCGAGGAGCGCTCCGAGGAGGCCGAGATTCGAGACCACCGCGCCGAGCGAGACGTTGAGCCCACCCTTGAGGAAGAAGAACGGCGTCAGGAACGCGAAGGCGACGACGCGCAGTCGCTTCTGCTCCTCGCGGTGCTCCGCATAGTGGCGGCTCATGACGAGCCCGAGCACGAACGCCGGCAGCACCGCATGGCCGTTGGAGGCGTCGGCCAGCACCATCAGCGCCAGCAGGCAGACGAAGACGAGCTTGATCTCCGGTTCGATCACGCGGTCGCCGTAGCGGCCGAAGAACCACGGTGCGACGCGCGGCAGCGCGAGCACGAGCCCAAGCGAGACGGCGAGGAACACGGGAAACCACAGGTTGGGCTTGATGAAGATGGCCGAGAGGGCGAGCGCGGTGCAGAGATCGGTCACGAAGGTGGCGCTCATCACGAGCTTGCCGATCGACGTGTCGGTCAGCCCTCGCTCGACCAAAACGGCGTACACCACCGCGAGGGAGGTCGTGGAAAGAGCGGTTCCCGTGATCAGCGAGGCGCGGGCCGACCAGTCGAGCAGCAAATAGGCGACCACCGACGCCGCGATGAACGGGCCTACGAACGAGACCACGCCGATGCCCACCGACGCACCGAGACGGCGCCGCATGAAGGCGGGGTCCACCTCCATCCCGGCGAGGAAGGTCAGGACGATCGACGCGAACTTCGCGATGAAGTCGAGCCAGTCCTGGCTCTGGAGGTGGAAGATGTTGCCGGCCGCGACACCGAGCGTCAGCTCGAGCAGCGCGACCGTGACTCCGAGCTCGACCGAGACGATCGAAGCGACGAGCACGAGCCCTCCGAGAACTGCGGCAAGTTGAACAGCGCTCACACCGGCCTCCTACTTCGCGTCGAGTCGGACGTTCGGTAGAGGCCATCAGCCCCTGAAGGTGGGGCGGTTAGGCGCGAGCCTCATCGCGCTCGCAGGACTATAGCCGGGCCGCACCGGGCCTCCGTTTTACGTTCGCTTTACACGGCGCACACTTGCCGCTGACCGGTCTCGGCCAGCATCCGGGGATGCGACGGCTCTGGCTGGTGCTCTGCGCCGCCCTCGTGTTGGCGCCGTCGAGCGCGGCCGCCCGGACAGCCGTAGACCGCGGCATCGTCGTCAGGGTGTTTCCACCGCGCCTGGCGATCCGAGAGCTCGACGGGAGCCGGCTGCGCTTCAGGGTGAACCGCATGACGATCATCACCCTCGACGGCCGCCGTGTCCGCCTGTTCCGCCTTCAGCGCGGAGACGTCGCGACGATCGACCACGCCGGGCCGCTTGCCCTCACGGTAACGGCGGTTCGGCCGTGAGCGGAGTGGCGGTCGTGATCGAGGACGACGAGGCGATCAGTGCGCTGGTAGGCGCGTATCTCGAGCAGGCGGGCTTCGACGTCGTTCGCGAATGCACGGGCGAAGGAGGGCTCGAAGCGGTCGAGCGCCGCCGTCCTCGGTTCGTCGTGCTGGACCTCGGGCTTCCCGACGTCGACGGGCTCGAGCTCTGCAAGCAGCTCCGCAGCGACGGGGACGTTCCGATCCTGATCCTGACTGCGCGTGATGAGGAGGTCGACCGGGTCATCGGCCTCGAGCTCGGAGCCGACGACTACCTGACGAAGCCGTTCTCACCGCGCGAGCTCGTGGCGCGGGTGCGGGCCGTCCTGCGCCGGGCCGAGCCGACGCCGCCCGATTCGGGCGCGATCGAGCTCGGCGACCTGCGGGTCGACCTACGCAGCCGCAGCGTCACCGTCGCCGGAGCAACCGTTGCGTTGCGCACGCTCGAGTTCGAGCTGCTCGCGGAGCTCGCGCAGCGCGCTGGCCAGGTCGTGACGCGCGACCGGCTGCTCGACCGCGTCTGGGGGCTTTCCTTCGCCGGGGGAACGCGAACGGTGGACGTCCACGTCGCACAGCTGCGCAAGAAGCTCGGCCGGCCGGACCTGATCCACACAGTACGAGGTGTCGGCTACCGCATCCTCGAGGGCGAAGCCTCTCGGGAGGCCTGATCTCCCTCCAGGCGCGCCTCCGGCTCGCGATCGCCGCCGCCGTGCTCGCGGCCGTGTCGCTCTCGCTGCTCGCCGGCGCGTATCTCGTGCGCCGGTCACTCGAGCAGAACGCGTTCAGCGGCCTCGAGCGCCAGGTCGCACTGCTCGCACATGAGGACCTTCATCCGTCCCCCGGCCCGCTCGGACGTTTTCTCGCGACCCAGGACGAGCGCCTGACGGTGCTGCCGAAGCAGCAGGCCCGGTTGCTGTTGCCGGGCAGTCCCACGGGACGGATCACGATCAACGGACGCGACTATCTGTATGCGACCCGGACGAGCGGGAGCGGCGTCGTCGTGCTTCTTCGAACAGCGAGCTCGGTGCGCGCGGACAGCAGACCGTTCTGGGTCGCCCTCGCGGCTGCGGGCGGGCTCGGCTGCCTGTTCGCCGCAGTGGTGGCCGCGGTGCTCGCGCGCGGAATCGCCAGGCCGGTACTGCGGGTCGCACGGGCGAGCAGCCGTCTGGCTGCGGGTCGAGATCCCGAGACGCTTCCGCTCGCCGGGCCGCGTGAGCTGCGCGGCCTGGCGGAGTCTTTCAACATGATGGCCGGCCAGCTCGCGCGCGCCCGCCGGGCAGAGCAATCCTTCCTGTTGTCGGTAAGTCACGAGCTGAAGACTCCGCTGACGGCGATTCGCGGCTACTCCGAGGCCCTCGACGAAGGGGTGCTGACGCCTGAACGCGCCGTGAAGGTGATCCGCACGGAGGCCGCACGCCTCGAGCGCCTCATCGCAGATCTCATCAATCTCGCGCGGCTCGACCGGCAGCGCTTCGACATCAACCCGCACACTGTCGACCTAGCCGAGATCGCGCGAGAGAGCGCGGCGCGCCACGCCGCCCGGGGACGCGAGCTCGGCGTTCGAATCGAGCTCGAGGATGGCGACCGAGCGCTCGCGCGGGCAGATCCCGACCGTCTGCTCCAGGCAGTGTCCAATCTCGTCGAGAACGCGCTCCGGTGCACGCCGGCGGGCGGCACGGTCACGCTCGAGACGACGCCTGGGCGGCTCACGGTCAGGGACACGGGTCCGGGGATCGCGCCCGACGAGATCCCGCATGCCTTCGATCGCTTCTTCCTGTACCGGCGGTACGACGGAGACCGTCCGGTCGGAACCGGGCTGGGGCTTGCGATCGTCCGCGAGCTCGCGCAGGCGATGGGCGGTAACGCGGAGGTCGAGACCGCCTCGACGGGGACGGCGTTCACCATCCGTCTTCCGCTGCCCGAGAGCCGCGACCGTCCCCAGGCTTTACACGCCTTTACCCCGAGCTGACGCCGGATTACGCGGCGTTCACCCACCGCACACACGCCGCTGGGATAACGGGCGGGTCAAGCACCTTCGACCCGGAGGTTCACCATGAGAGGGAAGCTGATCGTCCTCGCGGCCGCGACAGCGCTGACGCTCACCGCGGCGGCTTCGGCGGCACGACTCGACGTCATCCGCGGCACGAACGGCCCGGACAGTCTCAGCGGCACGGCCGGGCCTGACCTGATCTACGCGAGAGGCGGCAACGACAACATCCGCGCACACGACGGGAACGACGTGGTTTACGCGGGACGAGGCAACGACGTCGTACGAGGCGGCCCTGGGAACGATGCGATCTTCGCGGGACCGGGAAACGACGTGACGTGGGCCGGCGCCGGCGCCGACGTCCAGTACGGCGGCCCTGGAAACGACGTCCTCCATGCGCTCGCGAACGACAACCAGCCGGACATCCTGGACTGCGGCACCGGCTTCGACGTGGCGTATGTGATCGAGCACGATCCCGTGCGGGCCCACGGCTGCGAGCAGGTGATCCGGCTCAGCCCGGAGCAGGCGGCCACATTGGCTGCGGCAAACGACGACAACGGCTAGACGGCGCCATCAGCCCGGAGGCGCCGTCGGGGCGCGGAGCCGGCTTGCTCCGCGCCCCTGCCCCCCAAACTCAGACCGCCGGGCTCTGGACGCGCAACCGCCGCGCGAACAACGCGACCACGACAGCAGACGTGGCGATTGCGAGCCCGCCGGCAGCGCCGATCCCGGCGTCCCGCCAGTCGAATGCATTCGACGCGCTGCGGGTGACGACCGGCGTCGCCTGCCGTCGGTCGCGGCCCGTCATCCGCGAGTAGATCTGCGTGATCCTCCCGGACCCGAGACCACGGTCCTCGAGCCCTCGAACCGTGGGGAAGCCGGTCGCACCAAGCGCGGGCTTCGTCTGGGCCACGCCCGATACAGGCTTTGCCGCGGCGGCTCCTGCCAGGCCGACAGCCAGTGAGGCCACGACCAGCAGCACAGCCACGAATCGTCCGAGAGAAATCTCGTTCTGTCGAGCCATCTTCCCCTCCCTTTCGTGCGAGCGGCACTACGCCGTCATCTGTCCAGTGGACGGCAGAGCGGTCAGCGCGCGCCCAGCATCGGCTCACCCCGAGTCTCGGCTCGGTAACGAGCGGGTAACAGGCCGCGGCGTCAGAACTGGACACGCG
>DASUXI010000291.1:0-5703 GCA_036377995.1 Gaiellaceae bacterium | reverse complement strand
CCGTCGTCGGTCGTGCGGAAGTAGTGCAGAAACATCCGGCCGTCGACGACGGCTTCGCCGCCCGTCCAGCCGATCTCCTCGAGCAGGTGCGGGACCGGCTCGGTGAGCACGACGTAGGAGCCGAAGTTCGTCACGTGCCTCGCCACCGGACGCCAACCCGTCGCGGCCGCGTTGATCGCCACGACGATCTCCGGCGCACGGGCCCGGCCATTCGCCGTCGTCACCTCGCCGTCGCGGATCTGCAGCGCCCTGGACCCCTCGTACAGCCCGATCCCGGACTCGAGTACGGCCTGACGCAAGGCCTTCACGAGCCGCATCGGCTGCACGGTCGCACACTCCGGGAAGAAGACGCCGGACCGGAAGGTCGCCGACCGCACGCGGCCTGCGACCTCCTCTTGCGACAGCGGCACAGCCTGGTCGGCGGCCCCCACCGAGGCCGCCGCCTCGACGGCAAGCTCGATCGCGGTGTCCTGTGCCGGGGCGCCGGACACCATCAGGAGCCCCGACTCGTGCAGCCAGACGTCCTCGCCCCGCGCCTCGACGAGGCTCCGCACCGCCGGGATGATCCGCTCCGCGGCACGCGCGAGCTCGACCGCCGCGTCGCGCCCGAGCAGAGGAAGCGTCTCGCCGAGCGACGCCCAGTACCCGTGGAGAAAGCCGCCGTTCCTGCCGCTCGGCCCGGCGCCACACGTTTCGGCTTCGAGCAGCACCACGCCGAGCGACGGCTCACGCTCCTTCAGGGCAAGCGCCGTCCAGAGCCCCGTGAACCCGCCGCCGACCACGCAGACGTCGGCCGACACGTCCCCCGCGAGCGCCGGCGCCGGGGAGAAGGGCCCGGCCTCGTCGAGCCACCACGGCACCGCCTGCAGCGGCGAGGCGCTCAGGCGGTCCTCTGGCGGCGCATCTGGACGAGCACGTTGGCAAGCATCCCGATCACGGCGACGACGAAGATCGCCGTCCCGATCACGTTCACCTGCGGAGGCGCGCCCACCCGCGCCGCACCCCACACGAAGAGCGGGAACGTGACCTGCGACCCGGAGTTGAAGTACGTGACGACGAAGTCGTCGATCGAGATCGCGAAACAGAGAAGCAGCGCGGCGAGGATCGCCGGCGCGATCAGCGGCAGCGTCACTTTCCTGAAGGTCACCCACTCGTTCGCGCCGAGGTCCATCGCCGCCTCCTCGAGGTGCCGGTCGAACCCGACCAGGCGCGCCTTGATCGTGACGACGGCGAAGCTGATGCAGAACATCACGTGGGCGATCAGGATCGTCCAGAACCCGAACACGACGTTGAGGTTCAGGAAGAGCGTGAGCAGCGATGCGCCGAGCACGATCTCCGGAGTCGACAGCGGCAGGAAGATCAGGATGTTGGTGGCACCGCGCCCCCTGAACCCGTACCGGACGAGCGCGAGCGCGATCGCCGTTCCGAGGATGGTCGCGACGAGGCTCGCGAGGAAAGCGATCTGAAGGGAGAGGACGAGCGCGCTCCGGATCCCGGGCACACCGTCCCAGTAGTGCCAGTTGTCCCACGTGAATCCTTGCCAGGTGAAGTTGAAGTTCCCGGTCGGGTGGTTGAACGAGAACGCGACCACGATCGCGATCGGCAGAAGCAGGTATGCGAAGAAGAGAAACGAGTAGAGCGTCAGAACGTGGTGCCGCACGAACGCCCAGACCGCGGAGAGGACATTGCCCTTGGCCCGCGCCTCCACGGCGACGGCACTCATATGGCGGTCCCCGTGAGCTGCTCGGTCCCGACAGCCCGCGCGTAGGCGAAGACGGCGACGAGGATCGCCGCCATCAGGATGAAGGACATCGACGCCGCTGCCGGGTAGTCCGTCAGCTCCAGGAACTTCGACTGGATGACGTTGCCGATCATGTGGTTCTGGGGCGACCCGAGCAGCTGTGCGTTGATGAAGTCGCCCGCCGCCGGGATGAACGTCAGCAACGTGCCCGCGACGACCCCCGGGAGCGAGAGCGGAAGTGTCACCCTCAGGAAGGCCCTCCACTTGCTCGCGTAGAGATCCTGCGCCGCCTCGATCAGCCGTTCGTCGATCTGCTCCAGCGAGACGTACAGGGGCAGCGCCATGAAGGGCAGGAAGTTGTACGTGATGCCCGCGACGACGGCGGTCGAGGTCGCGAGTAGCCGGCCGCCCGAGCCGAGGACGTGAAGGTGCTGCAAGGTCCGGACGACGAAGCCGTGGTCTGCCAGGATCGTCTCCCAGGCGAGCGTCCGGATCAGGTACGTGACGAAGAACGGCGCCACGATGAAGAGCAGCAGGAGGTTCTTCCAGCGACCGCCGCGGAAGGCGATCCAGTAGGCGACCGGATAGCTCAGGAAGAGCGCGAGGAGCGTTGCGATGCCCGCGTACTCCAGAGAGCGGATGAACTGGCTCCGGTAGTCCCGGAGCCCGTGCCAGTAGTTGCCCCATGCCCACGTGAAGGCGTAGCCGACGTCGAAGTTGCCCGACTGGAGCGACTGGTAGGCGAGGAAGCCGAGCGGTACGAGAAAGAAGACCGTCAGCCAGAGCATCCCCGGCGCGAGCAGGAGATACGGAGTCAGGCTCCGATGACGGTGGAGAAAGCCCACCGCGGCGCTAGCCCGAGATCAGGTTTTGCCAGGCAGTGAGGTATTTCTCGTTGTTCAGGGCATTCGAGTCGAAGATCTTGACCTTCGAGAGGGTCTCCTTCGACGGGAAGATGAGAACGTTCTTCGCGACAGCCGGGTTGTACTTCTTCGCCCACTCTCCCGCGCCGGCCACGGGCGGGATGTAGTAGATGCCCGTGATGTTCCTCTTCGGGTCGCCGGCCTCCATCAGGCCCTGGACCCTCGGGTCGTAGACGTAGTTCATGTAGAAGGACGCCGTGTAGACGTCGCCGCCCTTCGGGATCAGCATGTTGTCCGTCCAGAGTGCGCCGCCGTCGGTCGGCACGTTCCAGTGGAGGTGCTTGTTTCCGAGCTGCGCGATGTCGCCCGACCATGACATTGCCGCCATGAGGTCGCCCTTGGCGAGGAGCGGTGCGTAGTCGTTCCCGGTGAACTGGCGGATCTGCTTCGAGTCGACGGCCTTCTTGACCCTCGAGATCGCCGCGTTGAACGACTTGTCGGTCACCTTCGTCGGGTCGTCGCCGTTCTCCAGCATCACGAGCGTCAGGGCGTCCCCCATCGAGTTGAGGCACGTGATCTTGCCCTTCAGCTTCGGGTTCGTGAAGAGGTCGGTGACCGTCAGCACCGGTCCGGTCAGCGTGTCGTTGTACGCGATGCCCGTCATGCCGGACTGCCACGGCAGGCTGAACTCGCGGTTCGGGTCGAAGCTCGGATGCTGCTGCACCGGGATCAGGTTCTTGATGTTGGGGATGGCCGACTTGTCGAGCTTCTGGGCCCAGCCCTTCCTGATCATCAGCCCGAGATACCGGTCGTTGTCGGTGAGGACGACGATGTCGCGGTCGATCGACTGGCCGCGAGACAGCGGTCCCTGGATCTTGCCGAAGAACGAGGCGTTGTCGTTGATGTCCGTGGTGTAGTCGACGTGAACGCCGTACTTCTTCTGGAAATCGACCAAGGACGGGTAGCTGTGCGTCTTGTTGTTCCTGTCCATGTAGAGCGTCCAGTTCGAGAAGTGCAGCGTCTTCGCGAGCTTCTGGCTCGCGGCGCCGGTTGTGGCGGCGGACTTCGAGCTCCCACCGCAGGCCGCCAAGAGGCCCGGGAGCGTGAGGATGGCGCCACCCCCGGCCGCCCGCCGGAGCAGTTGTTGGCGCGTCAGGAGATCTGTCATTCGGATCCCTCCATTGAGTCGACGACGAAGGCGCAATCGGGACTCCAGCTCAGCGTGATCGGCTGTCCAGGCGCGGCGCCGTTGAGCCCGGGCGACGCGTTCTGCCTGTAGACGGTCAGCCGGCCGCAGTCCGTATCCACGATGTACTGGGTAGCGACCCCGACGTACGCCTGCTCAACGACCTTCCCGTCGAGGGTGTTCACCTGCCCGTTTCCGAGCTCGATCTTCTCCGGCCTGATCCCGACGGCGACGCTCCCCGTTCGCCCGCCCAGCGCGTCGCGCTTCACTCGGACCTCCTGCCCGCTCCGGAGCCTGACGGTGTCGGGACCGCTGACGGTGCCGGGGATCAGGTTCGAGACTCCCAGGAACCCGGCGACGTACGCCGTCGCGGGGGTCTCGTACAGCTCGGTCGGTGTTCCGAGCTGCTCGATCCGGCCCTGGTTCATGACGGCGATCCGGTCCGCCATCGTCATCGCCTCTTCCTGGTCGTGAGTGACGTGGACGAAGGTGATGCCGACGTCGTGCTGGATGGCTTTGAGCTCGAGTTGCATCTGCTTTCGGAGCTTGAGGTCGAGCGCTCCGAGCGGCTCGTCGAGGAGGAGCACCTGCGGCTTGTTCACGAGCGCGCGCGCGAGCGCGACCCTCTGCTGCTGCCCACCCGAGAGCTGGCGAGGCTTCCGCTTGCCCAGCCCTTCGAGACCGACGATGCGGAGCATCGCCTCCACACGGCCGCGCAGCGTGTCCCCTCGCACCGCTCGGCGCCGCAAGCCGAAGGCGACGTTCTCGAAGACGGAGAGGTGCGGAAAGAGTGCATAGGACTGGAAGACGGTGTTGACGTCGCGCTTGTACGCCGGCAGGCCGCTGACCTCTCGCTCACCGAGGAAGATCGCACCCTCGGTCGGCTCCTCGAAGCCTCCGATCATCCGCAGAGTGGTCGTCTTCCCGCAACCCGACGGTCCGAGGAGGGCGAAGAAGCTTCCTGTCGGGATCTCGAGGCTGAGGCAGTCGACCGCGATGACGTCCTCGAAGCGTTTCGTCACCTCGACCAGCCGCACGTCGTCATGGCCGGCGGGCGCCGCCGTCGCAGCCGGCAGGGCGTCGTGCTCGTCGGTGACGGTCACGATCCGATCCGGCTCCACGCCCCGGCCAGCGCGTCACCGAGGATCGACACGATCCGGTCGAACTCCTCCTGGCCGGCGACGAGCGGCGGGGAGATCTGGACGACGGGGTCGCCTCTGTCGTCCGCGCGGCAGATCAGGCCACGCTCGTACAGCTCCGGGGAAAGGAAGCCGCGCAGGAGCGTCTCGCACTCCTCGTCGTCGAAGCTCGCCCGGGTCTCTTTGTCCTTGACCAGCTCCACCGCATAGAAGAACCCTGTCCCACGAACGTCGCCGACGATCGGAAGGTCGAGGAGCTGCTCGAGGGTCGCGCGAAACGTGTCCTGTGTCTCGTGCACGTGCTCGACGATGTGGTCTCGTTTCATGATCTCGATGTTCTTGAGCGCCACCGCGGCCTGCACCGGATGCCCGCCGAAGGTGATCCCGTGCGAGTACATGTTCGTGTCCTGCATGAAGGGCTCCACCACGCGGTCGGTCGCGACGACGGCCCCGATCGACGCGTAGGACGACGACAGGCCCTTCGCGATCGTGATCAGGTCGGGCTGGATGTCGTAGCGCTCCGAGCCGAACCACGCGCCGAGCCGGCCAAACCCAGTGATCACCTCGTCGGCGCAGAGGAGGATGTCGTAGCGCGTGCAGAGCTCCCGCACGCCGCGCCAGTAGCCCGCAGGCGGAGTGAACGAGCCGCCCGCGTTCTGGACCGGCTCCATGATCACCATCGCCACCGTCTCCGGCCCGGCGGCCTCGATCGTATGCTCGAGGTCCGCGAGCAGGAGCGCGGTGAACTCCTCCTCGGTCTCGTCGGGCGGGCGG
>DASUXI010000290.1:0-7597 GCA_036377995.1 Gaiellaceae bacterium | reverse complement strand
CGTGAACACCACGGCGCGCCTCCAGTCGGCGGCTCCGATCAACGGGATCCTCGTCGGGGAGGCGACCTGGCGCTCGACGCGCGACGTGATCGACTACGAGGAGCGAGACGCCGTCACGGCCAAGGGCAAGGCAGAGCCGGTGCGCGTCTGGGAGCCGCTGCACGCGCACGCTCGGCTCGGGATGGATCTCGAGGAGCGCACGCTGACGCCGCTCGTCGGCCGGGAGCGCGAACTGGGCTCGTTGCTCGACGCGTTCGACCGTGTCTGCCGCGAGCGGGAGCCTCAGCTCGTCACGCTGGTCGGTGTCCCCGGGATCGGCAAGTCACGCCTCGTCGCCGAGCTCTTCCGGCGGCTCGACGAGAGCACCGAGCTCGCCTGGTGGAGACAGGGACGGGCGCTCCCGTACGGGACTCGCGTCAGCTTCTGGGGGCTCGGCGAGATGGTGAAGGCGCAGGCGGGGATTCACGAGAACGACGCGGCCGAGGACGCGAGGGCGAACCTGCGAGCCTCGGTCGAGCAGACGGTCGACGAGCACGAGCGCGACTGGGTCCTCAAACACCTCGAGCCGCTCGTCGGCCTCGGTGACGAGGTCGCGGTCAACCGCGAAGAGGCGTTCACCGCCTGGCGCCGCTATCTCGAGGGACTTGCGGAGCAGCATCCGCTGGTCCTCGTCTTCGAGGACCTGCACTGGGCGGACGACGGGCTGCTCGACTTCGTCGACCACCTGGCCGAATGGGCGACCGGAGCCCCGCTGCTGGTGCTCGGGACGGCTCGCCCGGAGCTGCTCGACCGCCGGCCCGGCTGGGGCGGCGGCAAGCTGAATGCCGCGACGCTCGCGCTCTCACCGCTCGCGGACACGGAGGCGGCGCTCGTCATCGCCGCGGTACTCGACCGGGCTGTCCTCCCCGCAGAGACCCAGCAGGAGCTCCTCGAGCGTGCTGGCGGAAATCCCCTCTACGCGGAGCAGTTCGCCCGCCTCTTCCTCGAGCGGGACTCCGTCGACGACATGCCCCTGCCCGAGAACGTGCAGGGGATCATCGCGGCTCGCCTCGATGCCCTCTCTCCGGACGAGAAGCGTCTCCTTCAGGACGCAGCTGTCCTCGGGAAGGTGTTCTGGTCCGGGGGCGCGGCAGTCCTGACCGGGCTCGAGGACGATGAGCTCGGGGGAGTGATCCACTCGCTCGAGCGGAAGGGGTTCGTGCGACGCGAGCGGCGGTCGGCCGTTGCGGGCGAGACGGAGCTCGCGTTCCGGCACGTCATCGTCCGGGAGGTTGCTTACGGCCAGGTGCCGCGTAACGCACGCGCCGACAAGCACATCGCCGCAGTCGGCTGGCTCGAGTCCCTCGGCCGTCTCGACGATCACGCCGAGCTGATCGCGCACCATTACTCGACCGCGCTCGATCTGCGGGGTGCCGCGGGCCGGCCGTCGATGGAGCTCACGGAGCGCGCCCGCAATGCACTGCGACGCGCCGCCGACCGGGCGATGGTGCTGAACGCATACGGCTCCGCCGTCGACTACTACCGAGCCGCTCTCGAGCTCTGGCCATCCGCGTCCGCGGACCGCGAGCTCGTCCTTTTCGGTCTCGCGCGAGCGGAATTTCTGGATGGGCAGGGCGACGAGAGGCTGACGGAGGCGGCGTCGGCGTTGCTGGCCGCGGGCCGGCCGGACCTCTCCGGCGAGGCGCTTGCGCTCGCGGCCGAGGCGGCGTGGCATCGAGGTCAGAGCAACGAGGTCCGTTCACACCTCGACCGCGCGCTCGAGCTCGTCGAGCCGCTCCGGCCGTCGCGCTCGAAGGCCTGGATCCTCAGCCAGGCCTCCCGGTACGCCATGCTGGCGGGACGCCCGGCCGAGGCGATCCCCCTGGGTCGCGCCGCGCTCGAGATGGCGACGCTGCTCGATCTGCCGGACGTCCGCGTGCACGCTCTCAACAACGTCGGGGTGTCGCGCGTCTACCGGGGCGAGCTCGACGGGCTTGCCGACCTCGAAGCCGGTATCGCGCTCGGCTCCGAGATCAACTCCCCGGAGGTGGCACGGTCGGTTCACAACCTCAGCACGTTGAAGTTCCTGACCGGCGACCTCGAACGTGCAATCGAGCTCGTGCAGCAGGCGATCGGCTGGGCTGCGCGGTTCGGGAACGTTCCGCTCCTGCGCTTTGCCCGGGCGCAGCGACCTGGGCTCCTGTATCGGGTAGGTCGGTGGGACGAAGCACTCTCCGCCGCTCAGGGTTTCCTCGAAGAAGAGACAGGCGCGGCGTACGCGGAGGCGTCGGCGCTGGATATCCGCGCGTTGATTCGCAGCGCCCGCAGCGAACACGAGGGCGCAAGAGAGGACGCCGCACGTGCTCTCGCGACCGCTCGGAGTGCCGGCGATCCCCAGACGCTCCATCCGGCGCTCGCGATCTCGACGGTCGTTGCCGCCGCCGCCGGCGACAGCGAGCGGGCGAAGCCTTTTGCACTGGAGCTCTTGGCGGACGAAGCGGGCTCGCCGGATTTCCCCTACGGCGGGCCGGGAGAGGTGGTCGCCGCTCTCATCGACCTTGTCGGGCCCGAGTACGTGAGGCGAAGAATCTTGCTGTCGGCCCGCTTGTCCACTCCGTGGGCGGAGGGGGCCGGCGCGTTGCTCGACGGCGACCTCGAGCGTGCGGTGGAGATCTACGAGCTTGCCGGTGCGGCTCCTGATGTGGCGTTCGTGCGCCTGCGCCTTGCGCGGCGTCTCGTCGAGGAGGGCCGGCGTGCGGAAGCCGACGTGCACTTGCAGCAGGCGCTCGCGTTCTATCGCTCCGTCGGCGCTTCGCGCTATGTCCGGGAGGGCGAGGAACTGCTCGCGGCGACCGCGTAGAGCGCGATCTTCGCGATCAGACCGGGACTCCCGCCGCGGGTGGCTCGAAGTGGAGCAGTCCCATCGCAGCGAGGGCAAGCGGAAGACTGGCGAACGGATGCATCTCGGCGGTGTGCTGCCACCAGCCGACGCGCTCGACGACCGGGGCGCTCGGGTTGATCCGTTTGATCGCGTGGTAGAGCCGGCCCGACTCGCGGGCCTGGTCGACGACCACGCGGTCGGCCCTGCTCCACCAGATCTCGAGTGGGACGTTCGACCACGCAATCTGGCGGGCGAAGTAGATTGGGCTCCGGTCGGCGTACAGGTCGCCGTGAGTGCGGGGGACACCCCCGAACTCCAGGCGGGCGAACTTCTGGATCGTCAAACCCCACTTGAGCTCCGGGAACGCCGAGTATCGGGCCGCCATGTTCGTCGGTGCGTCGAACGAGATCGCCCCCGCGAGCAGGTGCGGATGCTCTGCGACGAGCAGCAGCGTCTCCTGTCCGCCCATGCTTCCGCCGACGGCGTAGACGGAGTGCGGGGCGATCCGGAGCCACGGCAGCGCGCGGCGGACGATTGCCGGCATCCGGGCGAGGTCGCTGATCTGGCCCGGGCTGCCCCAGGAGTAGAGGGCGAGCCTGGCGCCCTGCCCCTCCGGGTTGACGACGGCGAAGCGGCCCAGAGCCGGCAGGTTCCCCCAGAACTTCGCGTTCTCTGCGGGCGTGGCGCCGCGACCGTGAGGCGAGATGACGAGCGGGATGGCGGGATCGTGGTTCGGGCCGTACCAGCGGGGCAGCACGACGAGCGCCTCTCGCGCAAGCCCGTCGTGGGCGCGGTACGTGATCCGCCAGGCGCGGACGAGGTCGGCGCGGCCCTTGAGGGCTCCCCAGTTTCGGTGTCGCCAGCCCGCATACTGCGAGGAGGGAGCCGGTGCGCCAGCGGCGATGTGGGTGACTTGTGGTTGCGGCGGCTGGGCGGCGGGCGCGTGGATCATGTTCGTCTTCCTCTCTTCTTCCGACACGCGCCTGCGCCGGCGTGCAAGGCAAATGGTAGAGACGTCGAGCGGGAGCCCGCCGGGTGAACGTGACTAGCGGTCGGCGACCTGGAGGAGGCCGAGGCACATCTCGTCGGTCGTTCCTTCACCCCAGAGGACGTAGCGCGGCTTCAGCCGCTTGCCGTTCACGACGGGTTGGCGTTTTGCCGAGTTGTCGAACTTGCACGTGACTCGGATCGTCTCCCCGACGCTCGCGTCGATCGGTTGCGCAAGGTAGTACGCGTCCTGCCAGTGGAAGTCCCACGCCGGGATGTGTAGGAGCGTCCGCGCCGCCGGCGTGCCCGGGTCGAGGTCGACCCGGATGTCGTAACCGCGCAGGTGCATGTGGCCGGCGACGCCGTAGATGCGGATCGGCCGGTTGACACGGCGGTCGCACGTCGTCGCCAGCGACGACACGCTTGCCGGCGAGCCCGGATAGTCGGCGAGTGACTTGTGGCAGAGGTAGAGAAGGCCGAACGGAATAAGCGAGGCGTTGTAGCCGTACTTCCTCGCCTCCGCGCGGACGGCGGCATCGCGCGAGCAGAGCTGCGAGTGGACGCCGCGCGGACACGGCAGCTCGACAGGCGCGGGAATCAGGATCGTGTCCAGTGGCGTCAGGGCGGAGCCCGTCGCCGGGACGACCTTGAGGACGGCCCGCGAGCGGTCGCGCTTCGCCGGATGGATGAGGTTGTAGTGCACCTGCATCACAACCGCGGCGCCCGCGTGGAGGAGCACTCCGGTGCCCGGGGGCGTGTCGTTCGTCGTGTGCCCGGGAACCCAGGCGCTGATCCATTGCGGTGCGCCGAGCCGGTCGCCGGCGGCGTTGTCCGCAGTCGGGTGAGTCTCGGAGAGGCCGGGCCCGCCGAAGCACGTCCAGCCGTTTCCTCCCGACTGATCGTTCAGGCGCCGTGCCTCGGTGGCGTTCTGGCCGGACGCCTCGAAAAGGATTACGTGGTGCACGATTCCCGGCTGCTGCGGCTGCACGACGGCGCTCGTCACGAACATGTCCTGCGCCAGGTGCGGTTCGAGCAGAAAGCAGTGATAGTCGTCCATTCCGCCGACGGCCGCCTTCGGGAGATACGGCTTCGCCGGTGTGAGCGTGAGCGTGGTCCCGGGCGCGGTGCTGTCCTGGCCGACCGGGGCAATCGAGCCGCCTGCGCCGGTGCGCGCGCCGTCGCGCACCCAGCGGGCGATCAGGCTCTTCTCGGCGGCGGTCAGGATCCGGCGCGACTGGCCCGCGTACGGCGGCGAGTCGTGACCGGGCATCCAGGGCGGCATCCTTCCGGCCCGGGTCATCGCCAGGATTGCGCCGGCATGGGCGGCGGCGGAGCGGGCTTTCGTGAGGGAGAACGGAGCGATCCCGCCGGGCGAGTGACAGCCGGCGCACTTCTCTGCGAAGACCGGTGCGACGTCCGCCCAGGTCGGCGGGTCGGAGACTGCAACGGGGGAGCTTCCGCGGCTGTCGCGCGAGCCGGACGCCATCGCCGTCACGAACGCGACGAGCGTGACGCCGGCGAGCGCGAGTGCAAGGCGGCGCTTCACGAGGGTCAACCGTACCGCGGATATCGTTGTCGGGCGATGGCGGGCCCTGGGATACTCGACACCATCGGCGACACGCCCGTGGTGCAGCTTCGCCACATCGTCCCTGCGAGCGGCGCGGAGATCTGGGTCAAGCTCGAGTACCGGAACCCGACGGGCTCGATGAAGGACCGGATGGCGTTGTCGATGATCGAGGGCGCGGAGCGGGACGGGCTCATCGAGCCGGGCACGACTGTCGTCGAGTACACCGGCGGCAGCACCGGTCCTGCCCTCGCGCTCGTCTGTCGCGCGAAGGGCTACCGCGCGCGGATCGTGATCTCGAAGTGCTTCACGGAGGAGCGCATGCAGTTGATGCGCGCTCTCGGCGCGGAGCTGGACCTGATCCCCGCGGTCGAGAAGCGCGGCCGCGTGACCGCGCAGGACATCCGCAACATGATCGAGCGCGCGGCGGAGTTGTCCCGCGAGCCGGGAACGTATGCCACCGACCAGTTCAGCAATCCGTACGTCGTGCCCGGGCATCGGGAAATGCTCGGTCGCGAGATCTGGGGGCAGACCGGCGGCAGGGTGACCGCGTTCTGCCACGGCATCGGGACCGGGAGTTCACTCATGGGCGTCTCGGACGCGCTGAAGGGCCACAGCCGCGACGTGCGCATCGTCGGGCTGGAGCCCGCAGGCTCGGCCGCGATCAGCGGCGGCATGAGCGGCTCGTTTGCGATGCAGGGCTGGAGCGGGATGGTGCCCCCACTCTGGGACGCCGCCCGTGTCGACGACGTCTGGACGATCGAAGATGACGAGGCGATCGAGATGACGGCCCGGCTTGCGCGCGAGGAGGGGATCTTCGCGGGTATCACAACTGGTGCCAACGTCGTCGGCTCGCTGCGCCTCGCCGAGGAGCTGTCGGCGGACGCGATCGTCGTGACGCTGGCCGTCGACAGCGGCTTCAAGTACATGGGCGGCGGGCCGTTCGCGTGAGGTACCGCACCAGCTGAGGGGCCACGATCTTCTCCAGGTGCTCAGGATAGGCCTCCGGATCGTCGGCGAGAAGCGGTGAGGCTCCGGTCTCGTCGAGCCGAAGCGGCGTCTCTCCGGTCAGCAACACGGCGTGCAGTTCTGGCCGAAAAGGCTCGGCCGTGACCGGCGCGCCGGCGAGGCCGGCAATGCTCGCCGCCACCGCTTCCGCTTGCTGCGCGGCGATGCCGCCCTGCTTCAACGGCTGATTCGTGCAATCGCCGGCCGCGAAGATGTCGACACTGTCCGTCACGCGGCAGTACGCATCTACGTTAATGAAGCCGGCACGGTCGGTAGGGACGCCGGCGAGCGTCCTTGCCCGGATCACCGGCAGAGCGACGGTGACGTCTGCGGCCAATGGCTGTCTCCCCGCGACTCGGACGAGCCCCGCCTCGATCGCGGCTATCTCAGTTCCCGTGACGAGCGTGATTCCGCGCTCTTCGAGGAGCCGCGTGACGGAGGTGCTCACGCCGGCGCCGAAGTCGTCGAGCGGCGCCCGCTCGGGAGTGACGATGCTGAGCGAAACGTCGGTGAGTTCCCGGTCGCGGACGTGCACGCTCGTGAGCAGCGCCAGCTCGTAGAGCGGCAGCGGCCAGGTGAGGCCGGCCGGGACGATGAAGACGACGCTCTTCGCCTCGCCCGTGCCGAGCTCGGCCAGGATCGACCGGTAGGCGTGTCCCTCGCCCCAGTCCCAGGGCGTGAGGGTGCCGCCGGCGACAACCGCCTCCGCCTTCGCGCCGATCGCGATCAGCAGCGCGTCGTAATCAAGCCTGTGTCCGTCGGAGAGGACGAGCTTCCGGCCGTCCGTCTCGACGGCAACCGCATCCGCCAGGACGAGGTCGGCATCGAGGTCCGCCGCGACGCGGGCGAGCTCGATCCGGTAGGTGGGTTGTTCCTGGAACGGTCGCAGAACCGCGAGCGGCCGGTAGACGAACTCGGTCGCGGCGGTGGCGATCGTCAGCGCAACCCGCTCGGGGGCAAGTTCGCGCAGGGCAAGCGCAGCCTCGATCGCCGCGACGCCGCCGCCGGCGATGACGACTCGAAGTGCTGGCTTCACTGTCGAGGACCGTAGTGCACTCGGCGTGTCGGCGTAAGCGTTTCTGAGCGCGTCTAGGGTAGGAGAAGCGAAATGCGCGTGTTCTTCTCGACGTGTCCGGCTGCCGTGCAGCCATGACCGAGCATGCCGTGGTGATCGCCGG
>DASUXI010000289.1:0-7790 GCA_036377995.1 Gaiellaceae bacterium | reverse complement strand
CGACCGGTCGCAGGTCTTCTCCGTGGCAGCAGGTCAACCCGATGTCGTTCGGCCGTGCCTCCGTCCACGCGTCGTGGAATCCCGCGGCGAGCAGGTTCGCGTAGGTCGGAGTCCCGCTTCCGTCGGCGCGGGAGTTCAGGTCGCCGAGGAGGACCGTCGGGATGCCCGGCTTGCCGAGAGCTGCGGCGAGCTCCTGGCCCTGCGCCACCTGGGACGCATCGTCGAAGGACTCGAGGTGCGTCGTCACTATGCGGACCTTCCGTCCGCGCACGGTTGCGTCTGCGACGATGTAGCCTCGCTTCGCCACCACGAGCCCACGAAAGAGCGGGGTCGTCGTGACGTACCCGACCCGGCGCACCCGGTTGATCCGGATCCTGCGGTCGACCCTGACGAGCAGGGCGTCGCGCACAGTGATGCGGACGTCCATCGAGGGTGGATTCCCGCTTGGAAGCTCGGCGTCGGTCCACGAGGCGATACCGACGAACCGGTACTTCAGCCGGCGCGCGGCGAGCGCGAGCCGGAGCTCCTTGACGTAGTCGAGCGCAACCGTCGTCGCTCGTGTCTGGAGGAAGTCGGCCGGGCTCTGTGTGCGATAGAGGACAGCCTCCTGGAAGCCGACGAAGTCCGGCCGGGCCGCCGCGATCTCGCCGGCGATGGCCCGCGCGCGTTGTGGGAAGTCGTTCGCCTGCACCTGGGCCCAGCCGGCCTCGACCGCGGCGAACGCCTCCTGTGTCGATTTCGCCTGGACGATCGCGTCGAGATTCGCGCCGAGATAGAGGTTCCGTGTCATCACGGTCAGCGTCAACGGCGAGCGGCGTGCCTCTCCGGCCGGCACCGTCGCGACACAGAGCCCGATCGCGAGCGCGGCTGCGGCGACGGCGGCGCGTCCCACGCCGAAGAGCGTAGGCGCGACGCGCCGGGACCGCAACCTGGCAGGGTTAGCAAGAGCAGAGTTGTGAAACGTTGCAGGAGGAGGACGCAATGGCCGAGACAAAGCAGAAGACCTTCGTCGAGAAGCTGGCCGACGCCGGCGAGGAGGCGATCCAGCGGATCGGGAACGCACCGGGTGGGGAAAAGGTAGCGGGCGTGCTCACGTCCGTCCGTGACCGCCTCGACGACCTGCAGCGGCGGGTCCGCGGGCTCGAGAAGCTCGAGCAGCGCGTGAACGCTCTCGAGGCCCGTGTCGACAAGCTCGACGGCAAGGGCAAGGCAGCCGCGCGGAAGCCGGCGGCGAAGAGCTCGACGGCGGGCTCGAGCTCTAGCTCGGACTAGGGGCCCGGACGCGAAGCGCCCGGCGGACCAGCTCGAACGTCGCCGGGGAGGTTCCCGGCTGTTCGCCGTCGAGTTGGATCGGGAGCGGCGCAGGAGCGGCGACCGTCACGTGCGCGCCGCGGAGCAGCTCCGCCTTCGGGTGAGGGAGATGGCTCCCCCGGAACGTCTTCGGGAGGGTGAAGAGCAGGTCCCGCTTCGTCAGATCGCCGATCAGGAGCACGTCGAACGCGCCGTCGTCCGGGTTTGCGTCCGGACAGATCTTCATCCCGCCTCCGAAGAACGAGCCGTTCGCGACGACGACGTCGTGCATGCGGCCGCGACGTGACTCACCGTCGACGGTGACCTCGACCTCCGTGTTGCTCCAGCGAGCGAAGACCGCAAAGGTCGCCCAGACATAAGACGCCTTGCCGCCGAAGGCCTTCGTCGTGTCGTTCGCGCGCTGGGCGATGGCACCGCTCATGCCGACGCTGGCGATGTTGGCGAACCAGGACTCGGTCTCCCCGCCGGACCACTCCCTGTAGGAGACCCGTCCGAGATCGATCTCTCTCGTCCTGCCGTGGAGCGCGACGTCGACGGCATCGTCGATAGCGCGTGGGAGCCCGAGCGAGCGAGCGAAGTCCCACCCGGTCCCGCGTGGGATGACGGCGAGCTCGATGTCGGTGCGTCCGGCAATCCCCTGCACGGCCTCGTTCACGGACCCGTCGCCTCCGACGACGACCAGGAGCCTCGCCCCGCCCTCGGCCGCGCGGCGGGAGAGCCCGGTCAGCTGGCCGGCCGCGGACGAGAGGAAGGCGTCGCCGGTCAGGCCCGCGGCCGCCGCGCGCCGCGCGATCTCGGGCCAGCGCCTTCCCGTCGACCCGTTCGCCGACACCGGATTGACGAGGAAGACCGTCTCGGTCAGTCGGCCGTGACCGTTGCGAGGGCGACGCGCGTCATCCGATCGACCGCGGCGCGAAGCTCCTCGTCGGTGATGCGCTTGAACTCTCCCTCGACGACGATGTCGCTGACGGTCAACAGGCAGCCGGCCTGGACGCCGCGTAGGGCGGCGACCGTGAACAGCGCCGACGCTTCCATCTCGACGGCGAGGACGCCGCGCTTCGACCAGCGCTCGTACTGACCCTCGTCGGGGTTGTAGAAGACGTCGCTCGACACGATCGGCCCGACGTGCATCGGCTGGCCCATCTGCTTCGCCGAGTGGACGGCACCGTGAATCAGGTCCCAGCTCGCGGTCGGGCAGTGCGGCTCACCGCCGACGAGATGATCCGCCGTCCGGTCGTCGGCGACGGCGGATAGCGCGACGATCAGGTCGCCCAGCTCGTGGTGCGCCTGCAGCCCTCCGCAGGTGCCGACGCGGACGAGCCGCTTGACCCCGAGCTGGATCAGCTCCTCGAAGACGATCGTCGCGCCGGGGCAGCCCATCCCGGTGCCCTGGACGGAAACCGGCTTGCCGTCGAACGTGCCCGAATAGCCGAGCAGCCCTCGCTCGGAGTTTCGCTGCTGGACGTCTTCGAAGTAGGTCTCGGCGATGTACTTCGCCCGCAGCGGGTCACCGGGCAGAAGGCAGGCTTCGGCGTATTCGCCGGGCTCGGCTCGAATGTGGATCGGCATGGCCCGGGAGCCTACCCCGTGCGAGGATTCCCGCCGTGCGGGGTGCGATCGAGCCGGCGCTCGACCAGATCCTGGAGTTCTGCTTCCAGGATCCCGTCGAGCGGGTCTTCCTCGAGGACGTCGCGCGGCGGAACCTGGGCCGCTTCAGCGCATTCGCCGAGGACGGCCGTCTCACGGCGCTCTGTCACGTGGGTGCCAACATCGTCCCGTCCGGCCGTGGGTGCGACCGGTTCGCCGAGGTCGCCGCGCGGGGTCGGGCGCGCATGGTCATCGGCGACGAACGCGCCGTGGGCGAGCTGTGGTCCGTCCTCGGGAAGCACATGCCGCGGCCGCGGGACGACCGGCCGGGACAGCCGGTCTATGCGATCTCGACGCCTCCCCCTCCGGGAGAGTCGGAGCTCCGGCCGGCGACGAGAGACGACTTCGACCTCCTCCTGCCCGCGTGCGCCGCCGCGCACTTCGAGGAGATCGGAGTCGATCAAATGGCCCACGATCCGGAGGGCTTCCGGTGGCGAACCCGTTCGCAGATCGAGGAGGGCCGGTCCTGGCTCTGGTCGGACGGTGGGACGATCCTCTTCAAGGCCGAGGCGTCCGCGTGGACTCCCCGGGCGGTGCAGCTCCAGCAGGTGTGGGTCGATCCGGAGGCTCGAGGCCGTGGGTACGCGCAGCGGGGGATGCGCGACCTCTGCCGCCTGCTGCTCGGGCGCGTGCCGACCGTCTGTCTGTTCGTCCGTCCCGAGAACGCCCCGGCGATCCGGGTCTACGAGGCGATCGGCATGGAGCGCCACGGCACGTACAGGAGCCTGATCTTCTGATCCGGGTCGTGAAGCTCGCGGCGCTCGCCTGGGTTGCACGCTGGGCGGCCCAGGAGCTGGCGGTCTTCGTGTCGCGCCGGTGGGGTCGTCCCGGGCCCTCGCCGAGAGAGTCGCCGAGCCGGCCCGGCTGGATGTCCTGATCTACCCTGAGCTGAGGATGTACGCGGAGGTCCGGACACGTGTCGAGGCGTTCATCCGCCGGCACGAGCTGATCCCTCCCGGCGGCGCAGTGACCTGCCTCGTCTCGGGCGGCGCCGACTCGACCTGCCTCTGGCACGTTCTCGGTGAGCTCGGGTACCACGTCTCCGCGCTGCACGTCGACCACGGTCTGCGCGGGGACGAGTCGGACGCGGACGCGCGCTTCTGCGCCGAGCGGTTCGGGGCCGAGGTCGTCGACGGTCGAGGTGGAGAGAGCGAGGAGGAGTTGCGTCGCATCCGCTACTCCTTCGCAGCCGATCGGCTCCGCGCCACCGGTCACACCGCCTCGGATCAGGTCGAGACCGTTCTCTACAACCTCGCGTCCAGAGGGATCGCTCGCGGCATCAAGCCGCAGCGCGAGGACGGTGTGGTCCGGCCCCTGCTCAGCGTCCGGCGTGAGGAGACCGAGGCCTATTGCCGCGCCGAAGGGCTCGAGTTCCGGATCGATTCGTCGAATCCGGACACGAAGCGCGGACTGATCAGGAACCAGATCCTCCCGCTCCTGCGCGAGCTCCATCCGGGGGCCGAGCGCAACCTGCTTCGACTCGCCGAAGGAGAGCCCTCGACCCTCGACAGGCTGCTCGCCTCGTCCCGGGGATCGGGCCGCCTCGACCTCGGCGGCGGCGTGACCGTCGCGCGCGAGTACGAGCACGTCTGGCTCGAGCGCACCCCCGTGGAGCTCGCGGGCGAGGTCAGCTGGGGCGAGTGGAGGATCTCCTCCCCTCTGCCAGGCCTTAAGGTACGGGCCTGGCGCGCCGGTGACCGGCTCGCCGGGAGATCGAAGAAGATCCAGGACGTGTTCGTGGACGCAAAGATCCCCCGCTCGGCCCGTGAGACGTGGCCGCTCGTGGTGCGCGGCGACGAGGTCGTCGCGGTGCCGGGAATCGTCGAGGTCGAAGGGGTGCGCGCAGAGCGCTTGCGCCCGCAGCCCTCGGGCACCGCCGAGGAGTGCGAGCGTGCAGACTGAGCTGGAGCTGGGAGTCTCGGAGATCCTGATCGACGAGGAGCGGCTGCGGTCGCGCGTCGTCGAGCTGGGGGAGGAGGTCTCGGCCGATTACGCCGGGCGCGACCTGCTGCTGATCGGAGTCCTGAAGGGCGCGGTCTTCTTCATGGCCGACCTGATGCGGACTCTGACGATCCCGTGCGAGATCGACTTCATGGCGATCTCGAGCTACGGGGCTCAGACCGACTCCTCGGGCGTCGTCCGCATCCTCAAGGACCTCGACATCAACATCGAGGGCCGGGACGTCCTCGTGGTCGAGGACATCATCGACTCGGGCCTCACACTCTCCTATCTGATGCGGAACCTCGAGGCGCGCGAGCCGGCCAGCCTGGAGGTTTGTGCGCTTTTGACCAAGCCGGAGCGCCGCGAGATCGACGTCCCCGTCCGCTATATCGGCTTCGAAATCCCGAATCGCTTCGTGATCGGGTACGGGCTGGATTTCGCCGAGCGATACAGGAACCTGCGCTACGTGGGCGTATTGGATCCGGGCATCCTTCCGGAGGACGTCTGAGCCGCCAATGCCCCTCATCTGAGGGGCAGTAGCTCAAACCGAGGCTGGTACCCTGCCGAAAGAGGTCTAGTGAACCGATTCTTCCGCAGCGCCCTCTTCCCGCTCGTGATCATCGCGGCGCTCGTGTGGCTGGCGCTTCAGACGCTCGGAGGCGGCGGCACGAAGAGCGAGAAGACCACCCTCTCGAACGTCCAGCAGCAGATCTCGGCCTGTTCGGCGCAGTGCACGATCGGCGAGATCGTCTTCAACCCCAACAAGCGGGAACTGAAGGTCGTTTACAAGGACAACAAGAAGGCCTACGTCCATTACCCGAGCGACCAGTCGGCGGCCGACCTCCAGCAGCTGATGGCGAAGCACAACGTCAACTTCGACTCGAAGGGGACGGGCTCGTCGCCGTGGTGGTCGATCCTCACCTCGCTCCTGCCCTTCGTCCTGCTCTTCGGCTTCTGGATCTTCCTGATGAACCAGGTGCAAGGCGGCGGCTCGAAGGTGATGTCCTTCGGCAAGTCGCGCGCGAAGCGAATGACCCCCGACTCGCCGAAGATCGGCTTCAAGGACGTGGCCGGGGTGGACGAGGCCGTCGAGGAGCTGCAGGAGATCAAGGAGTTCCTCGAGAACCCGAAGAAGTTTCAGGCACTGGGCGCACGGATCCCCAAGGGCGTGCTCCTGTACGGGCCTCCCGGCACCGGTAAGACGCTGCTGGCACGCGCGGTCGCGGGCGAGGCCGGCGTGCCGTTCTTCTCCATCTCGGGCTCGGACTTCGTCGAGATGTTCGTCGGCGTCGGCGCGTCGCGCGTCCGCGACCTCTTCGAGCAGGCGAAGCAAGCGTCGCCGTGCATCGTGTTCATGGACGAGATCGACGCGGTCGGCCGCCATCGCGGCGCCGGCCTCGGCGGCGGCCATGACGAGCGCGAGCAGACCCTGAACCAGCTCCTCGTCGAGATGGACGGGTTCGAGCTGAAGGACAACATCATCCTGATCGCCGCGACGAACAGACCGGACATCCTCGACCCGGCCCTGCTGCGTCCCGGCCGCTTCGACCGCCAGATCGTCGTCGACCGGCCCGACCGCAACGGCCGCCGCAAGATCCTCGAGGTGCACTCGAAGGGGAAGCCGCTCGCCACGGAGATCGACCTCGACACGCTTGCGGCCGGTACGCCTGGATTCACGGGCGCCGATCTCGCGAATCTCGTCAACGAGGCGGCGCTGCTCGCGGCACGGCGCGGCAAGAAGGTGATCGAGCAGGAGGAGCTCGAGGAAGGGATCATGCGTGTGATCGCCGGCCCCGAGAAGAAGACCCGGCTCTTCTCCGAGCAGGAGCGGAAGATCACGGCGTACCACGAGCTCGGGCACGGAATCGTGGGTTACTACCTCGACCAGGAGTCCGAGGTCCACAAGATCTCGATCATCGGGCGCGGTCAGGCACTCGGCTACACGATCTCGTTGCCGCGTGAGGACCGGTACCTGACGACCAAGGCGAACCTGATGGCGAACCTCGCGATGACCCTGGGAGGTCGCGCCGCCGAGGAGATCGTGTTCAACGAAGTCACGACCGGTGCGGCCAACGACCTCGAGAAGGTCACGCACACCGCGAAGCAGATGATCATGCGCTTCGGCATGAGCGAGAAGCTCGGCCCGCGCGTCCTCGGCCGCAACCAGGACATGCCCTTCCTCGGCCGTGAGATGTCGAACGAGCCCGACTATTCCGAGGAGATCGCCCGCGAGATCGACGACGAGATCCGCCGGGTGATCGAGGAGGCGCACGACACTGCCACGAAGGTGCTCAAGGAGCACATCGACGAGCTCCACACCATCTCCGGGATCCTGATCGAGCGCGAGACGATCGACAAGGAACAGTTCGAACGCCTGCTGGCGGGCGAGTCGGAAGAGGCGGTCTTCGGCGCCGCGGCTCCAGAGGCCCCGGCAAGCGAGCCGGAGCCGGCCGACGAGAAGAAGCGAAAGCCGGAGCCGAAGCCGCGGCCCTTCCCGCTCCCGGGCGCGACCATGCAGCCGCCGCCCCCCGAAGGCGCGAAGAGCTAGGAAAATCAGCTCGCTTTGCATACCCTAGTAGGGTATGCTGAGAGGGTGAGCGAGACAGCCGAACGGACCGACGTGCGGCTCGACCTCGAGGGAATGACGTGCGCCTCCTGCGCCGCGAGGATCGAGACGAAGCTGAACAGGCTCGAGGGCGTGGACGCGACCGTGAACCTGGCGACCGAGCAGGCGACCGTCCACGCGGACCGCACGGTGGGGATGGACGCACTCCTTGCCGCGGTCGAGTCCGCCGGCTATCACGCACGGCCGGCCGCTGCGCCCGAGGCACACGGCCACGACCACGACGAGCGGCCGGATGCGCTCCGCCGGCGCCTCGTCGGCGCGGCAG
>DASUXI010000288.1:0-2502 GCA_036377995.1 Gaiellaceae bacterium | reverse complement strand
TCCGCGCTTACGCGACCGGAACGGGACGCCGTGGAGGCCGCCGGCGAGGCGTTCCGTGATCGACACGAGCTCGAGTGGGCTGAAAGGCTTGCGGAGGAAGGCGTCCGCCCCCGCACGCCGCGCGGAGGCACCCGTCCCGGCATCCGAGCCCGTGAGAAGGACGATCGGAATCGCCGCCGTCGCCTCCGAGGCCTTGAGCTCCGCGCAGAACTCGAGCCCGCTCTTCCCCGGCATCCGGACGTCGAGCACGATCACGTCGGGATGGGAAGCGTCGATCTTCCGCCGGGCGACGTCCGCGTTCTCCGCCTCGACCACGTCGACGTCCGCGACCTCGAAGGTCGTCCTCAGCAACAGGCGAAGCGCAGGATCGTCGTCGACGAGCAAGATCCTCAAGGCGGCGGGCCTCCCTTCCCTACAAGGTCAAGTTGTCGGCATGACGGCGGGGACACTTGAGCCTTCTCCCAGAAGAGTGCGCGCGCGGCTCGAATCCTGCGCCGCGCCCCACTCGGAGGCCCGCGGTCAGGAGTAGTCGAAGAAGCCCGAGCCCGACTTCCGGCCGAGCTTGCCTGCCTCGACGCGCTCGCGCAGCAGCGGGCACGGGGCGTACCGGTCATCGCCGAGGCCTTCCTGCAGGACCTCCATGATCGCGACGCAGGTGTCGAGGCCAATCAGGTCGGCGAGCGCCAGCGGGCCAAGCGGGTGCGCGAAGCCGAGCTTCGCGATCGTGTCGATCGCCTCCGCCTCCGCCACTCCGTCGTGGAGCGCCCAGACCGCCTCGTTGATGAACGGCATCAGGATCCTGTTCGAGACGAAGCCCGGGAAGTCGTTGGCGACCGCGGGCGTTTTGCCGAGGTCGCGGGCGAGCTCCGTGATCGCAGCGGCCGTCTCGTCAGAGGTGTCGCGGCCGCGGATGATCTCGACGAGCTGGAGGACCGGCACCGGGTTGAAGAAGTGCATGCCGATCACCCGGTCGGGCCGCGAGGTGACGGCCGCCAGCGACCCGATCGGGATCGACGACGTGTTCGAGGCGAGGATCGCCTCCGGTGGGAGGACGGCGTCGGCGCGCCGGAAGACCTCGTGCTTGACGTCGGCGTCCTCGATCACGGCCTCGACCATCAGATCGGCGGGGGCGATCTCGTCAACGGGAGCGACCCGCCCGAGCACCTCCGCCGCGGCCGGCCCGCCCTTCTCGGCGAGCCTCGCGAGGCTCTTCTCCATCGCCTCGAGCGCGCGCTCGGTCGCGCCCGGCAGCGCGTCGTAGAGCGACACCCGCCGTCCGGACGCGGCGACGACCTGGGCGATCCCTCCGCCCATCTGGCCCGCGCCGACGACGAGGACGTGCTCGAAGCTCAAACTTCGAGGAGCAACGCGTCGCCCTGGCCGCCGCCGGAGCAGATCGCGGCGAGGCCGAGGCCGCCGCCGTTCCGGCGCAGCTCGTGGATCATCGTGCCGAGAATCCGGGCCCCCGAGGCGCCGATCGGGTGGCCGAGCGCCACTGCTCCGCCGTTGACGTTGACCTTCTCGGGATCGGCGTCGAGCATCTTCACGGAGTTGAGGACGACCGACGAGAAAGCCTCGTTCACCTCGACACGCTCGACGTCCCCGATCTTCTTCCCCGCCTTGGCCAGCGCCGCCTTGCCGGCCTTGGCCGGCGTTCGTGCGAGATAGGCGAAGTCGTCGGCGACGTACGCCTGGCCGACGATGGTCGCGAGCACCTCGAGCCCGCGCTTGCGCGCGAATTCCTCGCTCGTGACGACGAGCGCCCCGGCTCCGTCGTTGACGCCGGGCGCGTTCCCCGCCGTCGTCGTTCCCTCGGGATCGAACACGGGCTTGAGCTTCGACAGCTTCTCGTAGGACGTGTCGCGACGCGGCCCCTCGTCGACGGCGAAGTCGCCGACGGGGACGATCTCGTCGCGGAACTTGCCCTCGTCGATCGCGGACACCGCCCGCTCGTGCGACCGCAGCGCCCAGCGGTCCTGATCCTCGCGCGCGATGCCGAGCTCCCGGGACACGAACGACGCCTGCTCGACCATGTGCCGGTTGTCGAAGGTCGAGATCAGCCCGTCGTGGGTCATCAGGTCGATCAGCGTGCCGTCGCCGAGCTTGTAGCCGAAGCGCGCCTTCTCGAGCGCGAACGGCGCGTTCGACATCGACTCCATCCCGCCCGCGACGATGACGTCGTGGTCGCCCGACCGGATCATCGTGTCCGCGATCTCGACGGCGCGGATCGACGACGCGCAGACCTTGTTGATCGCGTCCGACCCGATCTCGATCGGCAGCCCCGCGCCGATGGATGCCTGGCGCGCGGGCGCCTGGCCTGCGCCGCCCTGCAGGACCTGGCCCATGATCACGTATTCGACCTCGTCGTTCTCGACGCCGGCGCGGTCGAGCGCGGCGCGGATGACGATCGAGCCGAGCTCCGTCGCGCGCTTGTCGGCGAGCGAGCCGCCGAGCTTGCCGAACGGCGTCCGAACCGCCGAGACGATGACCGAACGTGCCATG
>DASUXI010000287.1:0-14558 GCA_036377995.1 Gaiellaceae bacterium | reverse complement strand
CTCGAGCGAAACCGTGACGGGATGTCCTCGACGTTCATCACCCGGCTGAAGGTCGGGGAGATCCTGATCGACGCGAAAGGAGTGTCGCGGCTCGCGAGCCGTCAGGTGGGGATCCTGCCGCTCGTCCTCTTCGCGCTCGCCGCCCTCGGCGCCATCGCCGTCGCGATTCTCGCCTCGCCCGCGCTCAGGCACCTGATCGAGTACCTCGCGCTGCGCCTTCGAGATCTTCTCGGCATCGGCTGATCACGTGCCCCAGCTGTCAGCATCGCGCGAGCTGCCAGCCTCGCGCGACCACGTCTGGGCCCTGATCGCCGATCCGGGCCGCCTGCCGGACTGGTGGCCGGGAATCGTCGCGGTGACCCCGGATCGGCTCGGCCTCGCTCCCGGCGGTCGCTGGCAGGTTCGCGGGGTCGAGCGGCCGACGCTTCGCAGGCACGCGACATCCAGCGGCATGCTGCTCGTCCGAGAGGTCGTCACCGGGGAGAGGGTCTCCTGGACGCTCACCGGCGACCGCATCGACGCCGAGCTTCGCCTGGCCGAGAAGGCGGCTGACCTCACCGTCGCCGTGCTCGCCGTCGACGCTCCGTGGTTCTCGGGAATCGGCCGCGCCCTGCCCCGGCGGGCCCTCGCGCGGCTGTACGCCGTCTGCCTCGAAGCGCCCGGCACCTAGAGTTCGGGCCGGCTTGTTCGATCTCAGGTACCACGTCGCGTCCCTCGCCGCCGTCTTCTTCGCTCTCGTGATCGGCATCCTGGTCGGTGTCGCGCTCGCGTCGCACGGCCTCGGCAACACGGAGCGAAACCGCCTCGAGGAAAACCTGCGGCGCGCGAACAGTCGCGGCGACGCGCTGCAGGCGCAGCTCCAGGCGCTCGGCGAGAGCAGCACCGCCGAGCATTCGTACGTCGACAAGACCTACGCGCAGGTGATGGCGGGGCGCCTCAACCGCGCGAAGATCGCCGTGTTGTTCGTCGGGCCGGTCCAGGGGGACATCCGCTCGGCGATCGCGCGAACGCTGGCGGACGCAGGCGCGGGAGACCCTCTCCGCATTCGCGCCGTCACGGTTCCGATCGATCCTGCGGCGATCGACCGGCGGCTCGGGAAGAGGCCGTTCCTCGCCGCCTATGCCGGGCGAGACCAGCTCCACCAGCTCGGCCACGCGCTCGGCCAGGAGCTCACCGCAGGCACCGACACTCCGTTGTGGAACGCCCTCGAGACCCTGATCGTCGAGCAGAAGTCCGGGCCTGCGAAGCCGCGAGCAGACGGCATCGTCGTCGTGAGAACCGCGAAGCCGCAGTCCGGGGCGACTGCGGAGTTCCTGCAGGGCCTGTATTCGGGTATCAGGGACGTCGGTGTCCCCGCGGTCGGGGTGGAGGTCAGCGGGGCGCAGGTGTCGGCCATGAAGCGGCTCCAGAAGGCCGGCCTCTCGACCGTGGACAACATCGACACTCCGGTCGGGAGGCTCGCACTCGCCATCCTCCTGTCCGACCCGTCGGTCAAGGGCGACTTCGGCACGAAGCAGACCGCCCGCGACGGCGTGCTTCCAGAGGTCGTCGCCCCTGTGACGACGACGGGTGGATGAGGCTCTGACGATCCTCGTCGCCGCGCGGGACGAGGAGGCTGTGATCGGAAGAACGGTGGAGATGCTCCGCCGAACGTTCGCCGATGCCGAGGTGATCGTCGCCGACGACGGCTCCCGGGACGCGACGGCCGAGCGGGCCGAGGCCGCGGGCGCGACGGTGCTGCGACTGCCGCGGCTCGGAAAGGGCCAGGCCCTGTCCGCCGCGGAGCGCGCGGCTCCGCCGGGAGACCTGCTTCTCGTCGACGCGGATCTTCGCGGCGACCTCTCGCCGCTCCTCCACGGCGCAGGCGAGCTGCGCATCGCGAAATTCGACCGGACCGAGGGCGGGGGCTTCGGCGTCGCGAAGCGGATCGCCCGCGAGCTGATCCGGTGGCGCACGGGATACGAGGCGACGGAGCCGCTCTCGGGCCAACGGGCTCTGTCGCGCGGTGCGCGCGCGGCCGTCTTTCCGCTGGCCCCGGGCTTCGGGGCCGAGGTGCGTATGACCATCGATGCGGCGCGCGCGGGTATCGAGATCGGCGAGGTGCGGCTCGACCTCTCGCATCGTGCCACCCGGCGGGATCTCCCGGGGTTCATGCACAGGGGCCGGCAGCTGCTGCACGTGCTCCTCGCCGTGGGGCCCCTGAAGCTCAACTATCGGGGGCGCCGCGTCCCGATCGTCGGCTGGGCTCTCGCCGTCCACGATCCCGTCGTCACCGCCATCGGGCTTGCCGACGATCTCTGGTCCGGGCCGGAGCGGGGATTTCGGGCGCACCTGCGGGCGCGGCGATCCACCGGCGTCCTCAAGCTGGTGGGCATCCCCCTCTACGCGCTCGCGCGCACGCGGAGCGTGTCGGGCGCGCTGCTCGTCGGGCTCGCCGCGAACGCGCTGAACCAGCTCGACACGCGTCCCGGTCGCGCGCTGAAGGCGTACCTCGCCGTTGCGGCTGCGGTCGACGCTCCACTCGGGATCGCCGTCCTCTTGCTTCCCTACGATCTTCGCGAGATGACGATGCTGGGTGACTCGGGATCGAATGCGCTGGGCGCGCTGCTAGGCTTGAATTCCGTGGAGCGATTCACGGGACGAGGCCGTTGGGTTGCGATCGGCGCCCTGGCCGGTCTCACCATCATCGGCGAGCGAACTTCGCTCGGCGCGCTCATCGAACGGACACCCGGTCTCGCGCAGCTCGACCGGCTGGGCCGGCGTTGAGCTCGGCGGCGCGACCCACGAAGTACGTTTTCGTCACGGGCGGCGTTGTCTCGGCGCTCGGAAAGGGCATCGTGGCCGCCTCACTCGGCAGGCTGCTGAAGGCGCGCGGGCTGCAGGTGAGGGCGCAGAAGTTCGATCCCTACCTCAACGTCGATCCCGGGACGATGAGCCCTTTCCAGCACGGCGAGGTGTTCGTCACCGAGGACGGGGCGGAGACCGATCTCGACATCGGGCACTACGAACGCTTCATCGACGAGAACCTCACCCGCGCCGCGAGCCATACGGCGGGCGCGATCTGGGACTCGGTCCTCCGCAAGGAGCGGAAGGGCGAGTTTCTCGGGGCGACCGTCCAGGTGATCCCTCACATCACGAATGAGATCAAGACGCGCATCCGCGCGAGCGCTGTCTCGACGCCGACGGACGTGGTCATCAGCGAGATCGGCGGCACGGTCGGCGACATCGAGTCGCTCCCCTTTTTGGAGGCGATCCGTCAGTTCAGGCGAGAGGTCGGCGCGGAGAACGTCCTCTATCTCCACGTGACACTCGTGCCCTTCCTCGAGGCGGCGGGGGAGCTGAAGACGAAGCCGACGCAGCACTCCGTCAACGAGTTGCGGCGCATCGGTATCCACCCGGACATCGTCGTCTGCCGTTCACACGAGGAGCTCTCGACGGACATCCGCGAGAAGATCGGGCTGTTCGCGGACGTCGAGCAGGAGGCGGTGATCGCGAGCCCCGACGTCCCGGACGTCTACCTCGTCCCCTCACGGCTCAAGGCAGAGGGTCTCGACCGGCTCGTCTGTGAGGGGCTCGGGCTGCCGCTCGGCGAGGCCGACCTCGGCGAGTGGCTCGACCTCACGGAGCGGATTCAGCAGAGCCAGGCGGTCGTGGAGATCGCGCTCGTCGGGAAGTACGTCAAGCTTCAGGACGCCTATCTCTCCGTCCACGAGGCGCTCAGGCATGCGGGCGCGCATCAGGGCTGCAAGGTGCGCGTACGCTGGGTCGACGCCGAAGGGATGTCGTACGAGGAGGCGACGCGGCTGCTCGAGGCGGTCGACGGCATCATCGTCCCCGGGGGGTTCGGTTCGCGCGGCTGGGAGGGGAAGATTCTCGCCTGCCGGGTCGCCCGCGAGCGGCAGATCCCCTACCTCGGCCTCTGCCTCGGCATGCACGTAGTCGTCTCCGAGTACGCTCGCCACGTGCTCGGCCTCGAGGGGGCGAACTCGACGGAGATGGATCCGGAGACGCCTCATCCGGTCATTGACCTGCTGCCCGAGCAGAAGGAGATCGAGGACCTGGGCGGCACGATGCGGCTCGGCGCGCAGGCAGTCGAGCTTGTCGAGGGCACGCGGGCGATCGACGCCTACGGCGAGCCGGTCGTGCACGAGCGCCATCGGCACCGTTACGAGGTCAACAACCACTACCGGCCCGCGCTCGTCGATGCGGGCCTCGTCGTCTCGGGGACGTTCCAGGGTGGCAGGCTCGTGGAGGTCGTCGAGCTGGCGGATCATCCGTGGTTCGTGGCCAGCCAGTTCCACCCGGAGTTCAAGTCGCGGCCTACGCGGCCGGCACCGCTCTTCCGCGAGTTCGTCGGCGCCGCACTCGAGCGTGCGCACGAGCGCAACGCCGTCGGCGTCGTCTCGGCGTAGCAACGTAGGATCGGCGCCATGGCCTCGGAGGTCGTCGACCTGTTCCTCGAGCTCGCCGCGATTCCGAGCCCGCCGGGCGAGGAGCGCGCGGTCGCCGACGTCGTCATCCGCTACCTGCGCGATCTGGGCCTCCCCGTCGACGAGGACGACGCGGGCACGAGGGTCGGCTCGACGATGGGCAACCTCTACTGCCGCATTGAGCCGACGAACGGGCAGGGCACGCCGCTCTTCCTCTGCGCGCACCTCGACACCGTCCCCCCGGACAGCAAGCTCGAGCCCGTGATCGAGGAGGGCGTTGTCCGTAACGCGGGCGGAACGATCCTCGGCGCGGACAACAAGTCCGCTGTGGCCGTGATGCTCGAGAGCGTGCGGCGTGTGCTGGCGGAGAACCGGCCGCACGGCGGCCTCGAGCTGCTGTTCACTCCGAAGGAGGAGGTCGGACTTCTCGGCGCGATCGCGTTCGACCACGAACGGCTCACTGCGCGGGTCGGCTACGTGTACGACCAGGCCGCTCCGATCGGTGACGTCATCCTCGGCGCGCCGCACTCACAGGCGATGGAGGTGCGCTTCCACGGCCGGGCGGCGCACTCCGGGATGTATCCCGAGGAGGGGCGCTCCGCGATCGCCGCGGCGGCCCGCGCGATCTCGGATCTGCGTCTCGGCCGGATCGACGAAGGGACGACGGCGAACGTCGGCCTGATTCAGGGCGGCACTGCGGGCAACATCGTGCCGGAGTGGTGCACGCTCGACGCCGAGGCCCGGTCGCACGACGAGCGCAAGCTCGCGGAGATCGTGCAGGAGATGGTCGACGCGTTCTCGTTCGCCGCCGGGCTCGAGGATTGCGAGGTCGAGACGAGAGTCTCCAAGACCTACCGTGGCTACCGCTTCAGGCAACAGGATCCGGTCGTCCGGCTCGCGCACGCAGCGCTCGAGCGCGCCGGCTACACGCCCTCGTACGGTTTGAGCGGCGGCGCCGCCGACGCGAATGTCTTCAACGACCGCGGGCTCGCGTGCGTGAACCTGGCCAACGGCATGCAGGACATCCACACGCCGGACGAACGGATCGAGGTCGAGGATCTCGACGGGATGGTCGAGGTGACGCTCGCCCTCGTGGACGTCGCCCGCGATGCTGACGCTTAGGCGCGGCCGCGTCACCGCCGTGGTCGAGCGGCACGAGGGCCTGGCGCGGCTCGAGGTGGACGGTGTCCCGTGCGTCGCGTATCCGCGACAGACAGGCGCGGTGGCGCTCGGAGACGAGGTGCTGGTGAACGTCCAGGCGCGTGAGCTCGGGCTCGGGTCGGGCGGGTTCGACGTCCTCTATGCCAACCTCACGCGCGGGCTCGAGCTGCCGGCCGTCGACGGAGCGCACGTGATGAAGCTCCCCTACGAACCGGGACAGTTGGCCGTCGGCCACGCGGAGGAGGGGCGCGAGTTGCCCGAGACGCTGGAGGGCCTGCCGGTCGTCTGTTGCTCGTTGCACAGCCAGGTTGCGCCCGTGTGCGCGGGCTTCGGGCCTGGACTACGCGTCGCTTATGTCCAGGTGCCGGGCGGCGCGCTCCCCGTCGCGTTGTCCGACACCGTGCGCCGCCTGCGGGAGCGCGATCTGATCGAAGCGACCGTCGCAGTCGGCGCCTGCGTCGACGGTGACGTCGAGTGCGTGTCGGTCGCGTCGGCGTTCCTCTGGGCCGCGGCCGAGCGGTTCGACGCGGTCGTCTGCGGGATCGGCCCGGGGATCGTCGGGACCGGTTCTGCGTTCGGTCACGGAGGCGTTGCCGCCGCGGAGGCCGCGAACGTCGCTCATGCGCTCGACGGCGTGGCCGTCCTCGCATTGCGCGCGTCGGAGGCAGACGCGCGGGAGCGGCATCTGGGTGTCTCGCATCACACGCAGGCCGTGCTGCGGCTCTGCCTCGGCCGGGTGCACCTTCCGTGGCCGGCCGGACGTGAGGCTCCCGCCTGGCTCGAGCCCCGTGCGGAGATCGACGTCGGTGGTTGGGAGAAGGCGTGCGAAGGCCTTTCGCTCTCCCACATGGGCCGTAGGCCCGGCGACGACGCGCTCTTCTTCGCCGCCGCGTTCGCCGCGGGCCGGTTTGCGCGCGGGCTGACGGACTGATGGAGGAGCGCCGCCTTGGCCCGGTCGTGGGCCTCGGAACGTGGCGCACGTTCGACGAGAATGCGGATCTCGCGCGGGACGTGTTGGACGCCGCGTTCGTCGCCGGCTGCCGTCTCGTCGATTCCTCGCCGATGTACGGAGGTGCGGAGGCGTCGCTGGGCACGGCGCTCGAGGGTCGACGCCAGGAGGCGATCGTCGCGACGAAGATCTGGGCGCGTTCGGTCGAGGAAGGGCGAGAGCAATTCCGGCGCCAGCTGGGCTGGTTCGGGAGTGTCGACGTGGAGCAGATCCACAATCTCCAGAGCTGGCAGGACCATCTGGTCTGGCTCGAGCACGAACGGGAGGAGGGGCGGATCGGCCGCCTGGGGGTCACTCACTACGCCGACTCGGCGCTCGGCGAACTCGCCCGTGCGCTGCGCACGCGTCGCTTCGACGCGGTTCAGGTTCCGCTGAACCCGTGCGAGCGTGAGTGCGAGCGCGAGCTGCTCCCGCTCGCCGCGGCGCTCGGTGTTGCCGTCATCGTGATGGTCCCGCTCGGGGAGGGCGAACTCGTGCGCCGGCCGCCGCCGCCCGAGGTGCTGGCCGAGCTCGGCGTCGAGACGTGGGCCCAGGCCCTGCTGAAATGGGCGCTCTCCGATCAGCGCATCGATGTCGTCATCCCTGCGACGCGCCGCCCGGAGCACGCACGCGAGAACGCGGCGGCGGGATCTCCTCCCTGGTACGACGCCGAGCAGCGGAGGCTGGTGGAGCGGTTCGCCGCGTGAAGCCCGACGAGTCGCGGGCCGTGTACCAGGGCGACCTGCTGGCGGTCACGCTCGAGCGATGGGGCCGACACGAGCGCGAGATCGTCGAGCATCCGGGCGCAGTGGCCGTGGTCGCCGTCGATCGGGACGGCGCGGTGGCTCTCGTCCGGCAGCGGCGTGAGGCTGTGCGGAAGCGGTTACTCGAGCTTCCCGCGGGGACGCTGGAGACGGGCGAGACGCCGCTCGAGTGCGCGCGCCGCGAGCTCGCGGAGGAAACGGGGCTGACAGGCGGCGTCTGGCGGGAGCTCGCCGTGTTCTATACGACGCCCGGCTTCTGCCGGGAGCGGATGCATCTCTTCCTCGCACAGGACGTCGAGCCGGGAGAGGCGAGCCCGGAAGCGGACGAGGAGCTCGAGCTCGTCACGGTGACGTCAGAGGAGCTGACGGTGCTGCTGCGTGAGATCGAGGACGCGAAGACGCTCGTCGGCCTCTTGCTCTACCTCGAAGAGGGCCGGCGCTAGGACGCGACCGCGAACGGGAAGTCTTTCGGAGCAGGAGGCTGAGTGATCGTGCGCGCATGCGTGTGACGTTCCCCCACCCAGGGTGGGGGTGAGCACCCCTTTCCCTCGCCGTCGACGGTACCGATCTCCTGCGCGCGAGAGCGCAAAGGATCAGCGCCAGATTTGGTGTCGCTCACGGCCGGGCGATAGTGTGACGCGCCCGTGAAGATCGGCGTAGCGAAGGAGATCAAGCCCGACGAATACCGCGTCGCGCTGACGCCTGCCGGTGCGCGCGAGCTCGGCCAGCGCGGTCACGACGTCCTCATCGAGACCGGCGCAGGGGAAGGGAGCGCGTTCAGCGACGCCGCCTACGAGGCGTCGGGCGCGCGCATCGCCTCCGCTGACGAAGTCTGGGCGCAATCGGAGCTCCTGTTGAAGGTGAAGGAGCCGATCGCTGCCGAGTACCGGCAGCTCCGGGAAGGGCTCGTCCTTTTCACCTACCTGCACATCGCGGCTGACGAGCCGCTCACCCGAGCGCTCCTCGAAAGCGGGATCACGGCGGTGGCGTACGAGACCGTCGAGACGGACTCGGGCGCGCTGCCCCTGCTGGCGCCGATGAGCGAGATCGCCGGCCGCCTGGCCGCCCAGGCCGGCGCGTACTTCCTCGAGAAGCCGCTCGGCGGCCGTGGCCTCCTCCTCGGCGGCGTTCCCGGTGTCGCGCCAGGGCGCGTGGTCGTCATCGGCGGCGGGATGGTCGGCTACAACTCGGCGGTCATCGCCCTCGGCCTCGGCGCGAACGTGACGATCCTCGAGCGCTCCATCGACCGCATGCGCCATCTCGAAGAAGTCCTCTCGGGGCGTGTCAGCCTCGTGATGTCCTCGACACTGCAGATCGAGGAGTCGGTGAAGGAAGCCGACGTGGTCATCGGCGCCGTCCTGATCCCGGGAGCGGTGGCCCCGAAGGTTGTCACGCGCGAAATGGTGGCCGGAATGAAGCCCGGCGCCGTGCTGGCGGATGTCGCCATCGACCAGGGCGGGTGCGCCGAGACTTCTCGCCCGACGACCCATAGCGAGCCCGTGTACACGGTCGAGGGCGTGACGCACTACTGCGTCGCGAACATGCCGGGCGCCGTACCGATCACCTCGACCAAGGCGCTCACGAACGCGACGCTGCCGTATGTCGAGGCGATTGCCACGTACGGCGTGGCGGAGGCCGTCGCACGAGACCTGTCGCTTGGACGCGGCGTGAACGTGGTCTCAGGAAAGGTCACCTACGAAGCCGTCGCCGACGCGCACGGGCTCGACTATCAGCCCCTCGAGGACCTGCTCCCGCTCTCTGCTGTCTAGCGGTGACCTCGAGCTATTCCGGTCGCTTCGCCGGCGAATACTTCACCACAAGCCACGAGACACCGGCCGCGAGGGCGATCACGATCGCGCAGAAGACGACCATCAGAAGCACTCCGAGAGCATCCAACACGGCCAACCTAGAATAGCCGCATGCCCAGAGCGTGCGTCATCGTGCTCGATGCGGTCGGGGCCGGGGAGTTGCCGGACGCGGCCGAATATGGAGACGAAGGGTCCGACACTCTCGGCAATGTCGCGCGCGCCGTGGGAGGTCTCGACCTTCCGAACCTCGAGGCGCTCGGCCTCGGGAACGTCGAGCCGCTCGAAGGATGCAAGCCGCAGGACGGCGCTCCGGCCGTCGCGGGCCGTCTGTTCGAGCGCTCGAAAGGGAAGGACACGACGACCGGGCACTGGGAGCTGATGGGCGTCGTCACGCCGCAGCCGATGCCGACATACCCGCACGGCTTCCCTCATGACGTGATCGACCCGTTCATGCACCGAACCGGGCGCGGAGTGCTGGGGAACAAGGCCGCCTCAGGGACCGAGATCATCCAGGAGCTCGGTGAGGAGCACCAGCAGACGGGTAAATGGATCGTCTACACGTCGGCAGACTCGGTGTTCCAGATTGCCGCGCACGAGGAGACGATCCCGCTCGAGGAGCTCTACACCGCGTCACGGATCGCGCGGGAGATACTGACGGGGAAGCACGCTGTCGGGCGGGTGATCGCGCGCCCGTTCGTTGGTCTCCCGGGCAACTACGAGCGGACGCCGAACCGTCACGACTTCTCTCTCGAGCCGCGGCGCCCGAACTACCTCACGCTCGTCCGCGAGGCCGGCACCCGCGTCTACGGGGTCGGCAAGATCGGGGACATCTTCGCGGGTCAGGACATCGACGAGTCGCATCCGACCAAGTCGAACGTCGACGGGATCACCCAGACCGAGAAGCTCCTGCGTGAGCTCGACGACGGCCTGATCTTCACCAATCTCGTCGAGACGGACATGCTCTGGGGGCATCGCAACGACCCGGTCAACTTCCACCGCTGCCTCCAGGACTTCGACCGCCGGCTGCCCGACCTTCTCGACGCGCTGCGGCCGGACGACCTTCTCATCCTGACATCCGACCACGGCTGTGACCCGACGACGCCGTCCACCGATCACTCTCGCGAGCACGCCCTCCTGCTCGTCTACGTCGCGGGGAAGAACGCCGGTGGCCGCACGCACGCGGGAGAGTTCGCGGACGTCGGGGCCACCGTGAACGCCTGGCTCGGCGGCAAGGCGCCCTCCCGGGGCCTCCCGGGCCAGCCGATCGTCGAGCACTGAGCCCGCCGGCGTGATCCGCCCAGCGGAGCTGATTCGCCGTAAGCGCGACGGCGAACGCCTCGGCGCCGAGGAGCTCGCGGAGCTCGTGCTGGCCTACGCCCGAGGCCAGGTGCCCGACTACCAGATGGCCGCCTTCTGCATGGCCGTCTTCTTTCGAGGGCTGGACGGAGGCGAGACCTTCGCGCTCACCGACGCGATGATCCGGAGCGGTGAGACGATCGACCTCGGCACCGTGCTCGGTCGCAAGGTGGTCGACAAGCATTCGACCGGCGGGGTCGGGGACAAGACGTCGCTCGCCGTCGGGCCGATCGTGGCGGCGTCCGGCGTGCCGTTCGGAAAGATGAGTGGCCGGGGTCTCGGGCACACCGGCGGGACGCTCGACAAGCTCGAGTCGATCCCCGGCTTCCGGGTCGAGCTGACGACGGAGGAGTTCATCGCGCAGGTACGCGACGTCGGGCTCGCGATCATCGGTCAGACCGCCGATCTTGTCCCTGCGGACAAGCTCCTCTACGGGCTACGCGACGTGACGGCGACGGTCGACAACGTCTCGCTGATCGCGGCCAGCATCATGTCGAAGAAGATCGCGGCTGGAGCCGACGCGATCGTGCTCGACGTCAAGGTCGGGAACGGCGCCTTCATGAAAACGATCGAGGAGGCACGCGAGCTCGCCGAGATGATGCGCGACCTCGGCCACCACGCGGGTCGGGAGGTCGCATGCCTCCTGACCGACATGGACCAGCCGCTCGGCCACGCCGTCGGCAATGCGATCGAGATCCGCGAGACGATCGCGACACTCCGCGGCGAAGGCCCACCCGACTTCACGGAGCTCGTGCTTGCCGCGTCCGCGCAGTTGCTCGCGCTCTCCGACCTGGGAGTCGACCGGGAGGAGGGTCTGCAGCGTACAACCGCCGCCCTCGGCGACGGCACGGCGCTGGCCGCCTACGAGCGCTGGATCGCGGCCCAGGGCGGCGACCCCTCGGAGGCCGCGCTCCCGGAGGCGCCGGTCGTTCGCGCCGTCGCGGCCCCGCAGGCAGGCTTCGTCCGCTCGCTCGACGCGATCGACGTCGGGCTCGCGGCCCTTCGACTCGGAGCCGGCCGCCGGACGAAGGACGAGGCGATCGACCATGCCGTCGGCATCCGCTGCCTGAAGAAGCGCGGCGACGCCGTCGCGAGCGGCGACACCCTCGCAGAGGTCCACGCGCGAGACGAGGCCGGGGCGGAGGCGGCCGCGGCCGAGGTGCTCGGGGCGTACGAGCTCGGCGACGAGGCCGGCCCGACGAAGCCGATCGTGTTCGAGACGATCGTCTGACAGGGAAGCGTGCCAGAGCTTCCCGAGGTCGAGACGATCCGCCTCGCCCTCGAGCCGGCGCTCGTCGGTCGCCGCTTCGAACGGGTCGAGATCAGCGACTCGAGGCTCGTGCGGCCCTTCGAGCCGCAGATCGTCGCGGCCGAGCTCGAAGGTGAGCGGGTTCGCTCGCTCGAGCGTCGCGGCAAGTATCTGATTGTTCGTTTCGAGTCCGGGCGCTCTCTCCTGATTCACCTCCGGATGACGGGAAGCCTGAGGCACGACGCGGGCGGCCTCTTGGACGAAGACCCGCACCGGCGTGCCGTTGTCAGGTTAGACGACAGGTCGGACATCGCCTATCGCGACGTCCGCCGCTTCGGCACCTGGCTCCTCGTCGAGCCGGGGAAGCTCGACGAGTATCTCGCGGCGAAGGTCGGGGTCGAGCCGCTCGGACGCGCGTTCACGGGACGCCTGCTCGCGCGACGCCTCGAGCGGCGGCGAGCTCCGCTCAAGGCGGCCCTCCTCGACCAGCGCACGGTCGCCGGCCTCGGGAACATCTACGTCGACGAGGCGCTCTGGCGCGCGCGCGTCCACCCACAACGCGAGGCCGGCTCGCTCGACCCGGACGAGGTCGTCCGAGTCACGCACGGCATCAAGGAGGCGCTGAGGACGGGAATCGCGCGCCAGGGCGCGACCCTGCGCGACTACGCACGGCCGGACGGGCGGCGAGGGACGATGCAGGACCGGTTCCGGGTCTACGACCGCGCCGGAGAGCCGTGTCCTCGATGCGGGACGCCGATCGACAAGATCCGTGTCGCGGGTCGCGGCACGTGGTACTGCCCGAATTGCCAGCGCCTCGATCCCGGTCGCCGCGAAGGCTCCCGCCACCGCCCGCACTAGACTGGCCTGGCCATGGCCGGCCGCTCCTACAAGACCGAGGCGGTCGTGCTGCGATCGTTCCGATTCGGAGAAGCCGACCGGGTGCTCCACCTCTACACGCTTGAGCGGGGCCGGCTCGGCGCGGTCGCCAAGGGCATCCGCAAGACGAAGTCACGATTCGGTGCGCGGCTCGAGCCGCTCTCGCACGTCGAGCTGATGCTGCACCAGGGATCCGGCGAGCTCCAGACGGTCACCGGAGTGGAGCTGGTCCGGTCGCATCGCGCCGCCAGAGAGCAGCAGTACCGGCTCGCGGTCGGCCTTGTCGGGGCCGAGGCGATGCTGCGTCTCTACACGGAGCAGGAGGGGAACGCGCGCGCGTTCACCGCTCTCACGCGCTTCCTCGACCTGCTCGATGAGCTCGGCCCGGGCAGCGGACGCCCCGCGCTCGACCCGCTCGCCCTTTCCTTCCAACTGAAGCTGCTCTGGCTGTCCGGCTACCTGCCGCACCTGACGAGTTGCGCCGACTGCGGCGCGGAGGACGCCCCGCTCGTCGGCTACTCAGCCAGGGCGGGCGGCGCCGTCTGCCGGGAGTGTGCAACGGATGCGCTCTCGCTCTCGCCCGCAGGCCTCGGCGGGATCGAGGGTCTGCTCACCCGTCCGCTCGCCGACGCTGCCGCTGTCGGGCTCACCGATCGTTCCGCGCGCGACGCGCTCGCGGTCATCACCGCCGCGTACGAGTACTTCGGAAACTTCCGCCTCCGCACACTGCGGAGCGCGTAACTCCCGCTACTCGGGCTTCGGCGAGCGCCAGTCCCGGTCGAGCGCGTCGTCGAGCCAGGCACGCACGCCCTCGAGCGGGAGTCGCTCCTGGGCAAGGGAATCACGATCGCGCACGGTCACGGTGCCGTCGTCCGCGGTCTGGTCGTCGATCGTGAATGCCCACGGCGTCCCGATCTCATCCTGGCGCCGGTAGCGCCTGCCGATCGCTCCGTTGTCGTCGTACTCGACAGTGTGGCGCCGCCGGAGGTCCTCGTAGAGCGCGCGAGCCTTCGCGACCATGTCCTCGCTCTTGGCGATCAAGGGCAGCACCGCCGCGGTCACGGGCGCCATGTCCGGATGGAGCCGCAGGACCGTACGCTCTCTTTGTCCGACGACCTCTTCGTCGTAGGCGTCGACGAGGAGCGCAACCATGATCCGCTCGATGCTGACCGCCGGCTCGATCACGTGTGGGACGTAGCGCTCGCCGTCGGGGCCGACATATTCCAGCTTCGTCGTCGAGTGCTCGCTGTGCTGCACGAGGTCGTAGTCGCCGCGGTTGGCGACGCCCTCGAGCTCCGACCAGCCGATCGGGTACTCGTACTCGATGTCGCTCGTCCCGCGTGAGTAGTGCGAGCGCTCCCTCGGCCCGTGCTCGCGCACCCGGAGCCGGCTGCGACGCAGGCCGTAGCGCAGATACCAGTTGAGCCGCTCCTCGATCCAGTAGCGGTACCAGCGCTCGGCGTCGTCCGGCGGCACGAAGAACTCCATCTCCATCTGCTCGAACTCACGCACACGGAAGAGGAAGTTGCCCGGAGTGATCTCGTTGCGGAACGACTTGCCGACCTGTGCGATGCCGAACGGTGGCCGGCGGCGTGCGAGCTGGAGGACGTTCTTGAAATTGATGAAGATCCCCTGCGCGGTCTCGGGCCGCAGGTACGCGCGCGAGCTCTCTTCCTGAAGCGCGCCCACCGTCGTCTCGAACATGAGATTGAACTGCCGCGCCTCGGTGAGATCGCAGTCCGGCGTTTCGCCGGGGTGCTTGCTCGGCCTCCGCCCGCAGTGCGAGTCCTCGAGCTTGTCGGCACGAAAGCGAAGCTTGCAGGTGCGGCAGTCGATCAGCGGGTCGTTGAAGCCGCCGACGTGGCCCGACGCCTCCCACACCTTCGGGTGGAGGATGATCGCCGAATCGATCGCGACGATGTCGTC
>DASUXI010000286.1:0-3710 GCA_036377995.1 Gaiellaceae bacterium | reverse complement strand
AGGTCGAGCTTGTTGCACAGATAGGTCGCGTCCTGCGTGAGCACGCAGTACCGGAAGAGGCCGAATACCGCGGTGTATTCACGCTTGAGGCGAAGCTCGAGGTCGGCCTCGAACTCGTCCAGCTCGTCGAGGTGGCTCACGTGACGGAGTTTAGCTTTGCCACGAGGGCCTGAATCGGGCCGCGGCCGGGGATCTCCAGCCCGGGATCGAGCTCGGCGAGCGGCTCCAGGACGAACCCGCGCTCGTGCAGCCGAGGATGCGGGACCTCGAGGCCGGGCTCCTCGATGATCAGGTCGTCGTAGAGGAGAAGGTCCAGATCGAGCGTCCTCGGCCCCTGGGCGGGCACAGCTGTCCGGTCCCTTCCGAACGCGCGCTCGAGCTCGAGGAGGGCGCCGAGGAGCATCCGAGGTGAGAGCCTGGTCTCGAGCTCGGCGACGCCGTTGAGAAAGCGAGGCTGGGGGACCGGTCCCACGGGATCGGTGTTGCGGAGCGTCGAGACGCCGCGGACCTCTACGTCCTGGAGCCCGCGCAGCCGGCCGACCGCAGCTCGGAGCGTCGACTCGCGATCGCCGAGATTCGAGCCCAGGCCGACAAAAGCGCGCGCCATCCCTGGAATACTCTTGCAGCCTTGGCAGTACGGCTCCTGATCGCAGCCGCGCTCTTCCTCGCAGCCGCTGCACCGGCCCAGGCCGAGCTCGTCCGGCTCGACCCGACGCAAGCCCGGAAGGGCGCGGAGCTTGCCCATGCCGCGGGTGGAGCGGCCCTCGCCCCGGAGATCGGGATCTGGCGCGTCCCCGACTCCGCCGTCCCGAGACTCCGGCGCGCGGGAGTGATCCAGATCAGCCGCCCCGAGGCCGTCTTGAAGTCGACCTCGAGCCTGTGGGCAACCGACCCGTTCGTGTCTCTTCAGTGGTGGCGACCTGTCATCGGGGCGGACGTCGTCGCGCCGCCCGGCCCGGGCGTGCCCGTGACCGTCGTGGACTCCGGGCTCGACGCCACTCACCCGGAGTTCGCCAACAGGCCGAACACGGAGCTGCTCAACCGCCAGTCGACCTCCGAGGGCGACGAGGATCACGGGACCGAGGTCAGCTCCGTCGTGGCCGCTCCCAACAACGGGCTCGGAGTCGTCGGTGTGTATCCCGACGCGATGCTACGCGTCTGGGACGCGAGCCCGTTCGGCGCCCTTCTCGAGGGCTCGGCGATCCAGGGAATCCGCGCGGCCGCGATCCGGGGACCGGGCGTGATCAACCTCAGCTTCGGGGGAGACGAGAACGATCCGCTGCTCCGGGACGCCGTGATGTTCGCGGTTCGTTCGGGATCCCTCGTCGTGGCGGCGGCCGGAAACGGCGGTGGCGACGGAAGCCCACCCGAATACCCGGCGGCGTACCCCCACGTCCTCTCGGTGGGCGCAACGAACGAGAGCGGCAACGTGGCTGCTTTCTCCACCATCGGACCGACGCTCGACCTCGTAGCGCCGGGCGTGCGAATCTACGTGGCCGAGCCGCTGTCTTTCCCCAACTCGACGGGCTACGACTTCGCCCCCGGCACGAGCTTCGCCGCCCCGATGGTGGCCGGAGCCGCAGCCTGGGTCTGGACCGTGCGGCCCGACCTGGACAACACCCAGCTCTTCGAGCTGATGCGCAGGTCGGCCACGGACATCGGGCGACCCGGCTTCGACCTCCCCTCCGGCTACGGGCTGCTCGACATTCCGGCCGCACTGTCGTACCGGACACCGTTCGACGATCCCCAGGAACCGAACGAGCAGCCGAGCGAGATCGAGCCGAACCGGCTCTTCAGCGACGGCATGGCGCCCCTGACCACCCCGGGCCACCTGACGAGCTCGCTGCGTGCGCACGTCGACCGGAACGAGGACCCGCTCGACCTCTATCGAGTCTGGATGCCGCCGAGGCTCACGGTGCGCGTCCGGGCCGTCGGCTCGGTTGCCCTTCGGATCCTCCCTCGATCGGCGACGCCCGAGACGAAGGCGCCGCTCGCGGTCGGCAAGCACGGCGTCGTTGCGTACCGCAACGCCGGCACGAGCGGTGAGTACCTCTATCTCGAGGTTCGACCTGCCGGTGTCAGGGAGGCCGAGTACAACCTGGCGCTCACGGCCGCTCGACGCTAGCCGCGGTCCAGGCAACGTGCAGCCCGCCCGGCGTCACCTCGCGCTTGCGCACGCGGACGCGCACGCGATCCACCTCGAAACGGCGAGCCACTTCGTCGGCGACGGCGGTCGCGAGCGCCTCGAGCAAGCCATACCGCCGCTCGGCCGAGACCTCCGCGACGGTCTTCGCAACCGCGTCGTAGTCGACAGTGTCCTCGAGGCGATCCGATGCGGCCGCATCGCGAACGGACAGCCACAGGTCGTAGAGAAACGCCTGGCCGCGCGCACGCTCCTCCTCGTAGACGCCGTGGTTGCCGAACACCTCCAGGCCCCTTAGCTCGACGACGATCATCCCGCCACCGCCGCCGCGACGGTCAGCGCCTCGACGTGCTCGCGGACGTCGTGGACGCGAAGGAGCGTCGCCCCCCGGTCGTAGGCGGCGACGGCCGCAGCGACGCTGGCCGCAAGCGGCCCGACGGTCGCCGCCGGATCGCCGAGAGCCCGCCCGAGGGATCTCTTGCGCGAGAAGCCGACGAGTACCGGCCGGCCGAGCGAGACAAGGACGTCGAGCCGGCGTACGAGCTCGAAATTCTGGGCGACCGTCTTGCCGAAACCGATTCCCGGGTCGAGGCAGATCCGGTCTTCCGCGATTCCGGCCGCGACGGCGAACGCCAGCCTGCTCTCGAGGAACGCGGTCACCTCGGTAACGACGTCGTCGTAGCTCGGCGCGACCTGCATCGTGCGGGGCAGGCCCTGCATGTGCATGAGGCAGACGTAGGCGCCCGCCTCCGCGACGACCTCGGCCATGCGCGGATCGCCGCGCAGAGCGGTGACGTCGTTGACCAGCTCGGCGCCGAGATCGAGCGCGCGACGGGCGACATCCGCCTTCGCCGTGTCGACGGAGACCGGTGCCCCGCGAAGCCCTTCCAGCACGGGAACGACGCGGCGGAGCTCCTCGTCCAGCGGCACGCCCTCGGACCCGGGCCGCGTCGACTCGCCACCGACGTCGACGATCGCCGCGCCTTCGTCCAGCATGCGCCGTCCCGCTGCGACGGCCGCGGCCGGCTCGAGATGTGCGCCGCCGTCCGAGAACGAGTCCGGCGTGACGTTGACGACACCCATGACCGACGGACGTCGAAAGCGGTCCTCGATCGCAGGCCGCTCGGTCGTCACCCGCCGAACGCTAATGGCCGTGGTGCGGGTGCGCCAACGCATGGCCACGGCCGCGTGCGATGAGCAAGCGGTTGACATACCAGGCCGGCCGAACGCGATCAGCGTGTGCGCGCAAACCGCTGAACGGCCTCGAGGAGCTCCTTGCTCTTGGCGGCCGCCTCGTCGTTGTTCGTCGTCACGAACAGCCTCCGCCTTCGCCGCTTCTCGAGCCCGAGGGAGGAGCGGTGAAGCACGGCTACGACAAGGTCGCGCTGACGCGGCGCCTGCACCGCATCGAGGGCCAGGTCCGCGGGATCGAGCGGATGGTCTCCGACGATCGCTACTGCATCGACATCCTCACGCAGATCGCCGCCGTCAACACGGCCCTCGAGAGCCTTGCTTTCCGGGTGCTCGACGACCATGTCAATCACTGCGTCGCGGACGCGATCGCGTC
>DASUXI010000285.1:0-3377 GCA_036377995.1 Gaiellaceae bacterium | reverse complement strand
CGGTGCTAGCCGGAGAAGCGGCCGATGAAGATCGTGACCTGGAGACCGCCCGGAATGTTCGAGCCGGCCTTCGGCTGCTGCTCGACGACCATTCCGTCCTTGCTCTGGTCCTTCGTCGGGCGATTGAGGACCGCGACGCGGAAGCCCGCCGAGCGCAGGTCCTGGGCCGCCGTGGCCTGATCCTCTCCAGTCACGTCCGGAACGGACGTGGAGGCTTGCGGATTCGGGCCCATCGAGACGCTCACGCGTACGCGCGAGCCGGGTCGGAGCTTCGTCCCGGCAGCGGGCTTCTGCGCGACGACGCGGTTCGCGGGCTGGCTCGACGAAACGTAGACGACCGTCGGCCGCAACCCAAGCGTGTTGAGCCGCCGTAGCGCCGGCGTCTGCGCCAGGTTGCTCACCGTCGGCACGGCGACCGGCGTAGTCGACGTCGCTCCGGCACTCGTCGTCGTGGCGGACGTGGTCGTCGTCGTCGCTGTGGTCGTCGTTGTTGTCGTCGTAGCCGTGGTCGTGCCCTTACCGCCCGTGCCGGTCGAGACGTTCAGCGTCACTGTCGAGCCCTGAGGAACCGACTTGCCACCGGGCGGCTTCTGTCCGACGACGGTGCCGGCGGGCTTCTTCGACGAGACGTTGTTGAGCTGCGGCACGAGCTTCGCCTTCGTCAGGGCCGAGACGGCGTCACCCTGGCTGAGCCCGACGAGCCGCGGCACGACGACGGTGCCGGGCCCCGCCGACACCGAGATCGTCACCGTCTGGTTCTTGCCGACTTGTGTGCCTGCGCCCGGCACCTGTGCGAACACGACTCCCAGGGGCCGATTACTGCGCCCCGTTCGCGACAGCGGGTCGAGGTGCTTGTCGCGGATCCGCTGCTCGGCGGCCGGCTGCTGAAGCCCCGTGACATCCGGAACCGTCGTCTTGTCGCTGCCGCGCGTCAGGAAGTACCAGGCGAGCAGTCCGCCGACGACGAGGAGGAGCAAGAGCAGAAGCCAGACCCACCAGTAGTTGCGAGGAGGTGGGCCGGCAACCTCCTCCTCGGTCGCCGCCCTCTGCGGGAGCAGGCGGCGGATGAGCTCCTGGATCCGCTCGGCCCGTCCACGGCGTCCGCGCGCGCGATCGATCCAGCGCAGCCACTCGACCTGCTGCTGCTCCGGGAGGGCAGCGAAGCGATCGCGCGCTTCGGGGTTGCGCTCGAGGGCGGCGGCGACGTCGTCGGGGAAGGCTCGGGGATCGGGCATCGAAGTCCTTACATGCCCGAACGGGCGAAGAACCGAAACCCGGTCCCGGTGCTAGCCGTCGACGAGCAGGCCCTGAAGCGGGCCGAGCAAGCGCTTCGATCGACGCGAGACGCCGGGCAGCAGGCAGAGCCGATGCGTCGGCGCCTCGCCGGCCTCGCGGCGGGCATATTGCTCCTCGGCGAGCGGGCGCCAGAGCTCGTCGACGACCTGAGCCGGTGGGCCCGAGACATCGGCGACCGGCCGCTCGAGATGCTCCGCCCAAAGCCGGAGGCGAGTCTCGCGCGCGATGGCGCGATCGTGCGTGACGACGTTCATCTCCGTGTCGTTGAAGAGCGAGTGCTCGTTCAGGTTCGCGGACCCGAGGGTCAGCCACTCGTCGTCGACAATGCCGATCTTGGCGTGCACGTACACCGGCTGCGGGCGCTCGCCGAGGGCGTGCAACGTGCAAGCAAGAAGGCGCCCCGCACCGTCGTCGTGCCCGATCAGGTCGGCCAGCGCGCCCCTCGTGTCGTCGGCGCCGGTGTTGGGATGCGCGGGGAGGACGAGCAGGATCCTGAACTCGTCCGACGGCGGCTGCTCGAGCTTGTGCCTGAGGATCTGGGCGATCTCCCCCGACCAGAGAAACTGGTTCTCGAGGTACACGAGCCGCTGCGCCGACCGTAGAGCCCGCACGTAAGACTCCAGAATCCGGAAGTCGCCTCGAGGGACGGCCTTGTACACGCGCTCAGGCACCGTCCTCACGACCTGGACCTCCACACCGCCCGCATCCGGCGTTGGCGACGACTCGGGCAAGCGCTCACCGGCGACCTCCTGCCAGCGCTGCCGAAAATGATGCGCCACGTCCGTGACGGCCGGGCCCCCGAGGACGCAGGCTGCGTCGTGCCAGCCGACGCTCCCGCGCGCCGGGTGGGCGGTGGAGTCGTATCGGTCGCCGTTGTCGCTCGTGAGATCGATGCCTCCCACGAATGCCACCCGGTCGTCGATCACGACGATCTTCTCGTGGTGGCAATGAAGCGGGCGCTCGTAGTGGTCGGCGGCGGCCTCGATCTTCGTCCCGGTCGTGAGCGCATCCCGGACCTCCTTGACGTCACTCCGATCGGGCCGGAAAAGCGGTAGGGGTGATCCGGCCCAGAGGAGCACCCGAACGGGCATCCGCTCGGCCAGCTCGGCCAGGAGCTGACGCAGGCGCACCGGCTCGGGCCCCCGCTCGATGGCGAAGTCGGGTGTGACGAACCAGCCGGCCAGATGGACGTGTGAGCGGGCCCTTCGTAACTCCTCGGCCAGGCGCGGCAGTGCTTCCGCGCCGTCGATGAGCACCTCGAGCGAGCAACCCGGCCGCGGCGGCGGTTCGCCGGCCGCCCAGGGCGCGTTGTCGTCCGGATCCAGAGCCCGTCCCCAACCGAGCCTTGTCAGCCTCCGTTGATGGTGCCTGCAGACGATCCGCTGAACGGCATGTCCGATCCCCCGGTCCACTGCGGACAACAACTCGGTCACAGGCACACTCTTACCCATGCTCGCCGCCGTGCCACCTCCACTGGTGTGTCTCGATCCGGGTCACGGCACCGTCCCCGCAATCGGGCGGCAGACGGAGCCGATCGGCCCCGGTTCGCCGGTCCGGAAGATCAAGGACGGCGGCGGCGCTCCCGGCGAGGCGCCCGTCGCTCTCGCAATCGCCTTCAGGACGCGGACGATCCTGCTCAGGGACGGCTACCGGGTCGCGATGACGCGAACACGCGTGGGCTACACGGGCGGGAACATCGCACGGGCGCGCTTCTGCAACGTGCGGCACGCAGCGCTGATGGTCCGGATTCACGCGGACGGCTCGACCGACAGCTCACAGCACGGAGTGAAGACGCTGCTACCCGTTTTCAGGCGCGGCTGGACCGACGACATCTACGCGCAGAGCCTGAAGGCGGCCCGCGCCGTCCAGACGGCTGTCGTCCGCACGAGCGGCGCCGCCAACCTCGGCCTCTTCCCGCGCTCCGACCTGACCGGCTTCAACTGGGCGGACGTCCCGGCCGTCCTCGTCGAGACGGGCTTCATGACGAATCCGGTCGAGGGACGGCTGCTGCGGACGAGCGCCTACCAGCTGAAGATCGCGCGCGGCATCGCCGCGGGCGCGGAGGCGTTCATCACCGGCTA